>CANPHS010000067.1 GCA_947573925.1 uncultured Enterorhabdus sp.
GGCACCCTTCAATTTGCACTGGGGTTGGCCGGGTGGGCGTCCCCCAAAAACGCCGGGGGCCGGATCGTGGGGGCCCCCCCCCGCCGTTGGGGTCGCGTGTGTGGAGGTCGCGTCTGCGGAAAAGATGCCTAGTAGGTCCACACCTTGGTGCCGCGGGGGATGTTGCGGTTGATCCACTTGGCGTTGCCCAAGGACAGGCGCACGCAACCGTGGGAGAGGTTCATGCCCAAACGGCCGTCTTGCAGAGACCGCTGGCTACCCGGGTTGTACAGCACCGAGTGGAACAGGTAGTTGCCGTGGAACTGGGTCCAGTACCAGCAGGAATAGCCCTTGTCCTCGCCGAAGGACAGGCCGCGGTTCTGGATGACGAACTTGCCGCGCACGGTACGGGAGCCCGGGGCGCCGCAGGAGCACTTGAAGAACTTGTGCACGTTCCACTGACCCTTCTTACCCTTCAGCACACACACGCGGTTCTTGTGGGTATCCACCAGGATGAGCCACTTGGTGGAAGAAGACTGCCCCTGGGCCTTGGCGGCCATGGCGAACTTCATGCGCTGCTCGGAGCCGTTGGAAACGGTGCGGTTCTTGCGGGCCTTCTTGGTGTTGTACTTCTTGTTGGCCTTCTTGGCGGCATCACCCTTCTTGGGGGCGATCTTCACCTGATAGGCGCGGATGTTCGCCACCTTGGGAGCGCCCACCTGCTCGCCGTTCTTGCCCCAGCCGGTCCAACCGGAGCCCACGACGTACACGCGGTAGAACACGTTGTACTGCTTGCCGAGGTCTCCGGTCAGCTTCACCTGCAGGGCCTGCACGGCGTTCTTCGTCTTGCCGTTGCCGGCCTTGGCGCCGTTCTTCTTCCAGCCGGTCCAACCCTTGTCGGCCATGCGCACCTTGTAGGTAATGTTGCCCTTGATGTTCTTGGAATCGTTCTTGATCTTGATGTAGGTGATGGGCTTGGTGGAGACGGTCTTGCCGGTGACGGCGCCCTTCTTCTCGTACTTCGCCTTCACACCGGAAATCTTGCCCATGGTGCGGTAGTCGACGACCGGCTTGGGCTTTTCCACGGGCTTGACCGTCTCGGCGGGCGGATTGTCGGCCGGCGGCGTGGTCGGCTGCTCGGCGGCCGGAGGTGTGGTGCCGGCGGGCTCGTCGGCCTGGGCGGCAACCTCATCGGCCAGGGCGGTGGCGGGGCACAAGGTGGCCGCCAGGGTGACGCTCAGCACCACCGAAAGCGCCCGCTTGCTCAGGGACATCTTCTTCATGGGTTCTCTTCGCCTTCTTTCTTCCAACGATGGAGCAATCCAGCGGCCACCGCGATCCCCTTCGGCGCCGCTTCTTTTCATAGCTTGGCATTATAGCCGCGTTGTCAGGGGAAGCACAATGGCTTGTAGCAATTTCCGCGCAAGCGTACTAGATGAGCGGAAAACTCAGAATTTACTCGGGGTGCTCGCTACGGCACCATATCGGCGTGCACGCCGTCGATGGCCCGGACGAGGTTGGCCAGCTTGCCGTACTGGCCGCAGGCCGAGCTCATGACCGTTACCACGTAGTGGCCGTTGCTGGAGAGCACCACGCCGCCGTCGTTCTGCACGTTGTAGCCGCCGCCGGGGTACCAGCCGGGCTTGCTGCGCGTAGGCGTGGAAAGCCCCCGATCGATGAAGGAGTTCAGCGGATGCGCGTACAGCCCCCGCGCCCAGGCCGAGCGGCTATTGGTTTCCCGGTAGTAGGACCAGTAGGTGCCCACCCACAGCTTCGCCAGCGTGCGCGATGACATATAGGGGTAGTTGCGCGTGGAAGTCATCTCCTTCTCGGAGATGCCGCAGTAGCCCATCATCTTCTTCATGACGCCGTGGCCGAAGCGACGGCGCAGGCGAGCGCGGCCGCCAAGCCCAAAGCCGCCAGGGCCAGGGCCAGGGCCGATCCCCGGTTCCGTCGTTGTCCGCGAGCGTTCATCCCCATGATGCGTGCTCCTTCTCTTCCTTTGGGAACGGGACGGCCCCTCTGCCGCCCGAGCCTACTTCGTCTTCGCCTTCTTCGTTTTCGACCACGAAGCATAATAGTACTTCGCCCCCACCTTCTTGTAGGTGCGAATTTGCACGTAGTAGGTCTTCTTCGCCTTCAACTTCTTCACGGCGAGCGACGTCTTCTTGGCGCTCTTCACCCAGATGGTCTTCGTCGTCTTCTTCGTGAACTTCTTGGACGTGCTGTAGCGAATCTGGTAGCCGGTCACGTTTTTCGTCTGCTTCTTCCAGCGCAGGGAAAGCGCCCGCTTGGCCCCCTTCACCTTGGTGAAAGCCGTGGCCCGGGGCTTCGGGTTGGCCGCGGGCTGGGCTGCGGAAGGGGCCGGCTTCGGAGTCGCGGGTTTGGAAGGAGCGGGCGCCGCGGGCTTCGGGTCCGGTGCGGTCGGTTGCAAGGGCTGGGCCGGCTGCGCGGGCGTCGTCGGCACGGGGTCGGGCAACGCGGGCAAAGCGGGCAGCGGCGTGATGGCGCCGGGACCCACGGCGCCGTACTGGCGCAGCACCGCCGGGTCGTCGACGGAGGAGACCGAGGCCAGGAAAAGCCCCGCGCCTAAGGTGTCGATGTCCACGGCGGTGGAGGGGCTGACCACGTTGGCGCCCACCTGCTGCCACGCGGCCCGGTCGTCCGCCGACGCCCGGTAGACCCGGGCGATCTGGGTCTTCTGCTCCACCACGGCCACATACAGATCGTCGCCCTTCGCCGTCAGCGCCGCGGCGAAGGCGGCCGGCAGGGGCAGGACGCGCCCGGAGGAGCCGCCGGCCAGATCAACGAGGCGCACCGCGCCGTCCTGGGTCGTGGTCAGGGCGAAGGCGCGGGTGCCGTCCTGCCACGGCGAGATGGCCTGGGCGAACCCGTCGTGAACGAAGGCGGGCTCCTTCCACGTGCCATTCGCCATGCGCCACAGCTCGGTGCGCGGGTTGCGCCAATCGGCGAAGTTGCCCATCATGACGGCCGGCTCGCCGCCCACATCGAACAGGGCGGCCCCGGCCACGGACACGTCGCCCAAGGGTCGGCCCACCGCCTTCAGCGCGGAACCGTCGAGCCCGTAGAGCTGGGCTGCCCCGCCGCTGCCGTCGGCAAACAGGTACAGCCGGCCGCCGGCCTCGCCGAGCACGGGCCGATTCGCGCTGGCGGCAACCGAGGCGACGGCCTTCCAGGATTGGCCGTTCCACCGCCACAGCCCCACCGAGTGCCTGGCGCCGTAGGACGCTCCGGCCACGTACAGCTCGTTGCGGTACACGAGTCCGCTGAAACTGTTGCAGTCGGCCCCCACATTCCCCAGGCTCGTCCACGCCGTGCCGTCGAAGCGGTACACCGCCGCGCCGCTGGCCCGCGGGCACAGCTGGTAGAGCGAGCCGTCGGCCCCCTTCACCAGGCTCGTGTCGGTGAATCCCGTGCCCGTGAGGGCCGTAGAGCCCTGGGCGTCCACGGCGCTCTTCCACAGGCCGAGATGGTCGGTATCGGGCATGCGGATGTCGAAGGTGATGGAATCGGCCGTCTGCGCCGTCACGGCCACCACCACACCGGAATTCTGCCCGTCGGAGTAGGTGAGCGCCCCGTCGGTCAGGCCTGCATCCATGGCAGCCACGCCCACCGACGAGCGTCCCGAAGCCGTCAGCTGGGCGTGGCGCAAATCGCCCGCCCCATCGCCCCGCGGGCCGCCGGTCTCGCCGGAACGGAAAATGTACACGTAGTCCTTATCGCCTTTGTTCCCGTTGCCGGCGCTCTTCATGGCGGGGTTCACCCGGTACACCACGAGCCCCGAGCCGCCGATGGTCATGGGCGAATCCTCACTCGACACATCGAGGGCGGCATAACCCGCGCTGTTCGGACTCGCCTGGCGAAACTCCGCGACAAAGTACTCCGAGGCATTCAGATCGGTCTTGAACTTCACCGCCTGGCGCCGGCCGGATCCCGGGCCGTACAGGGTGATCGTGCCGCCCGGCACCTCTTCCAACTTCGTCCAGCCGCAATCTTGCCGGGTAATGGCCAAGGGCCGCATGAGCTTCGATCCGCCATGCTCGGCCATGATGTCCCACACGCCCACGGGGCGGTTGGCCGCATCGTCGGTCTTAGCCCCGGCGCGGTACAGGTCCTTCGCACCAAACGCGTGGATGGTTTCATGGACAACCGTGCCCACGCTGAGGCGCATGCCCGACGATGCCACCATGGTGTAGGTGCCCACCTTGGCGGAGCGGGCGCCCGACCCGATGCGGCCCGCGCCCGTGAAGTCGCCCTTGTGGGACCACAGCGGAGAGCCCTGGACCGGCGTGTCGGCCCCCACCTCGGGTACCACGAGCACGTTGTCGGCAAAGCCGTCGCCATCACCGTCGAGGATGCGACCGTCGAAATCGGGATAGGCCGCGTTGAAGGCAGCCAAGGCGTCTTCAACCACGGCAACGGCAGCGGTGTAGGAATCCCGCGTCTTCGGAAGAGTGAGGTAGCGCACCCGGCCCGTGCCCTCTTCGGCCTGGGGTGCCAACGTCTGCAGCCGACATTGGCCGTCGGACACGTTCTTCAAGTAACTATACAGGGTAGGCGCCAAATGCGGGCTGCCGGAAAACCCGTTCAAGCTATCGAAGAGGGCCTGCCATTCAGTGCGGCCCACGAACAGAGTGTCGTTGAGCCCCGTGTCCCCGTCGCCGGTGGTATCGCCGGCGAAGCGCACCACAAGCACCAGCTGGAAGCGGTTGGCATCGGGAATATTCGTGTCGTAGACAGGCGCTGCCGCGCTCTCAGCGGCCGTGGGGGCCGCGACCCCTTCCGCGGCAAGGGTCCGGGCCTCTCCTTCGGCGCTCGCGCCCACCTCGGCACCCTGCACCGCCTCCCCTTCCGCGGCTGAGACCTCCTGGGCTCGGGCGGGTGTGGCGGGCACGAGGGCGCAGGCCAAGGCGACGCTCAGAAACGTCGCCGTCAAGGCGGTGGCGTATGATCGCAGCCGGTTTCGCACGGCCTGTCCTCCTGGCAAGGGTCTGCGCTGACACAAGCGCTCGTCGGGAAGCGTAACAGAGGCAGTGTAGCAAAAATCCCCCGCCGAAGGCGAGGGATTTCGCGGACAGGAGCACCGGTTTTGACGGAATGTCACTCCCCCGCATCGGACTCGTCGGCCGACACCACGTCGTCGGTGGTCATGCCGTCGGCCGCCAGGGCCTCGTAGTCGGTGGGCGAGGCGGCGTTGGAGGCGGCGCCCAACTCGGTGTCGCTGGCCTGGGGCTCGGGAATCTCGGCCGCATCGTCGTTGGGATCGAGCCCGGCATCCACCCGGCGCATCATGGCCTGCCATTCCTTGTACTGGGTGCCCACGTAGCTCACGCCGTTCTGGTTCAGCGTGTAGCTGGGGCACGCCGCCGAGTACATGGTAAGGCCCTTGTCCTTGAAGGTGAGGGCCAAATTCACCAGGTCGGTCACGGAATAGTCGGTGGTCACGCAACGGGCCAGCGACTCCACGATGCCGGGAATGTCGGCCGGGGAGGCGGCCAGGATCTTCTCCACGATGGCCTCGATGATCATGCGCTGGGCCTGGGCGCGGGAGAAGTCGCCGCCGGACACCGCGTGGCGCTCGCGGGCGAAGGCCAAGGCCTCATCGCCGTCGAGGGTCTGCTCGCCCTTCTCGATGGTAAGGCCGCTCGTGTCGGAATAGAAGCCCTCGGGCACGCTCACCTCAATGCCGCCGAGCTCGTTCACCACGTCCTTCAGCTCGTCGAAATGCACCTCCACATAGTGGGTGATGGGCACGCCGGCGAAGGTGGACAGGGTTTTCACCGCCTCCGAGGGGCCGCCGAAGGCATAGGCGGCGTTGATCTTCTGGGTGCCGTGCTCCCCCATGTCGATCATGGTGTCGCGGGGCACCGACACGAGATCCACCACGCCCTTGTCCGGGTCGATGCGGGCCAACATGGTCACGTCGGAGCGGCTGGCCGTCTCGCCCTTGCGGGCATCGCTGCCGAAAATGCCCACGTAGTAGGAGCCGTCGGTGCTCTTGGCGGGGGCCAGCTCCTCCACGAGCTCCAGCTTCTCGGTCTCGTCCATGCCGCCCTGGATAGTCTGGTTGATGCCGTTCAGGTACAGGGCCATGGCCGTGCCGCCGCCGGCCAGGGCCACTACCAGCGCGATGGCCACGCCCAGGGCGATCTTCTTGCCGCGGCTCTTCTTGCGGGCCTGCTTGGCCCGGGCCAGGCTGTCGGCGGCCGTGAAGCTCTGGCGGCCGGCCGCTCCGAAGGACGCGGGCGTGGGTGCGGGCCGCGCCGGGCGCCCGCTGCGGCCCGACGGGGCGCGGTCGGCGGAAAAGCTTGCGGAATGGGCGGCGCGGCGGCGGTTGCCCGTCGGCAGCGGCGCGGAATGTCTGCCAGGTCTGTTTCCCATAGGTTCAGTGCGGCGCCGTGGGCGCCTGCCTCCTTTTCGAGTGTTGACGCAAAGGCCGCGGCAGGGCGGCGTTGGTGCAGATGCCGTAGCATAGCAGCGGCCCCGCAGGCCGTGGGGGAATCTATGGAATCTTTACTTCGCGACCGTTATATCTCGACACGCTCGAACATGTCGCGCGGGGCGCCGCAGATGGGGCACGCGTAGTCGGCCGGCAGCCCGTCGGGGTAGCCTTCCTCGATGCAGCCGCAGATGGTGCAGCGCCAGGCCACCCGCTTGGGAGCGCCCTCGGTCGCCGGCGCGGCATCCGCAGGGGCAGCCGTCGGAGCGCCGGCGTCGTCTCCCCCGTTGAAGGTGGCGGCCTTGGGCGGGGTCTTGCCGCCCTTCACCGCGTGGTAGTAGGCGTAGGTGAGCGGCTCGCCGGCGGCCAGCACATCGGCCTCCTCCACCACGGCCACGAACAGGTAGTGGGTGCCCACATCAATGGTTTCGGTCACGCGGGCCGAGAAGCGGGCCAGGCCGTGCTCGGTGACGTAGGGAATCTCGGCGCCGTCGAGGTCATGGGCGCAGGCGGCGAACTTGTCGGTATCGGTGCTGGAATGGAAGCCGAAGGTGCCGATGAGCTCCATGGGCGTGTCCTGGGCGAGCACCGTGGCGGCGAAGCGGCCCGTCTCGCGGATGGCGTCGGCGGTGCAGTTCTCTTTGTTGAGGGCCACCGCCAGCGTGGCCGGCTCGGACGCCACTTGCACGAGCGTGTTCACCACACAGCCCACCTTGCGCTCGCCGGCGCGGGAGGTAATGAGGTACAGGCCGGAAGACAGCCTGCGGAACGCCTTGCGATCGATCATGGGATTCCCCTTTCGCCAATGGGCGGAAACAGTTCCCCGCCAGCATACCACGGCCCCCACCATGACCATCGGGCACATCATTCCATTTGTCAGCATTCCGTGGAATAGGCGCGCCCACCACTCCGTGCCGCCTTGAAAGTCGCACCATACGGGCGGCGAGAAACGCATCCGCGAGACGAGAGGGGCGCATCTATGCGGAATTCCAATATCGAGCTTTTGCGCATCGTGAGCATGGGGCTCATCATCCTGTTCCATTTCAGCGTGCACGGGCCGTGGCCCGAGGACGGCGTGCTCGCGTCCGATATCGCCGTGGGGGCGCTCGCCTTCGGGGGCAAGCTGGGCGTGAACTGCTTCGTGCTCATTACCGGGTACTTCATGACGCGCTCGTCGGTGCGGGTGGCGTCGGTGCTGCGCGTGGTACTCGAAACCTGGTTCTACTCCTTCGGCCTTCTGACGCTGTTCGCCGCGACGCAGCCGGAGCTGGTGACGCCGGAGCGGCTGGAAAAGGCCCTGTTGCCGCTGGTATCCGGCGAGTACTGGTTCATGACGAACTTCGTGGCCCTCATGGTGCTGAGCCCCTTCCTGAACCTGCTGTTCGGGCGGCTGAGCCCCGTGGGCAAGAGCCGCCTGGCCGCCATCGGCTTCGTGATGATCTCGGTACTGCCCACCCTGACCACCTTCAACCCGCTGGGGTCCGACCTGCTGTGGTTCTTCTACCTGTACCTTATGGGCGGCTGGCTGCGCGAACACATGGAAGCAGGGGCGACCGTAGACGTCCTCGCGCCTCGCGGCCCCTTGCCCTGGCTCGACCCGGCGCGGCTGACCCTGCATGTGGGCGCCGTTCCCCTGACCGTGGCCAGCGTGCTTGTGTCGTGGGGCGCCATCGCGCTCATCTGCTGCGCCCAGGCCTGGTTCGGGTTCGACCGCGTGAACGCCCAGTACCCAGTATGGCAGTACATGATTCCCACGTTCCTGGCGTCCGTGGGACTCCTGGCCGCCTTCGCCTCGTGGAAGATGCCGCCCACGCCCGCCGTGAACGCCCTGGCGAAGTGCGCCCTGGGCGTGTACCTCATCCACGACAATCCCTTCGTGCGGGCGTGGCTGTGGCCCCATTTCGCCGCCGTGTACGCCGCCGGGCCCGCCGCTATCATCGGCGCGAGCCTGCTGACGGCCGCCGGGGTGTACTTGGGCGGCGCCGCCGTGGACGGCCTGCGCATCGTGCTGCTGGAAAAGCCGCTCTTCCGCTGGCTGAATGGCCACTTCGGCGACGCCTTCGCCCGAGCCGACCGATGGTTCGCCGCCATGGGGAAATAGCGAGGCCCTCCGTCGTATGACGAAGGGCCCGGATTACGAACGGAACGCGGCGCGCGAACGCTACGCCAACGCGCGATTCCCCTACTTCAAGCGGCCGTTCGACGCCACCTTCACGCCCATGCCGCGGCTCAGGCGGTTCATCTTCTTCACGAGGGCCTTCTTTTCCGCACCCTTCAGAATGCGCGGCTGGAAGGTGTTGGTGGATTTGCTGCCCGACAGCGAGCAGGGGATGATGCGGGCGTCGTCTTTCTTCGTCAGCTTCCCGTTTTTCACCGTGAACGTCTGCTGGAAGATCATGGTGTCCTTGTCCTTCGGGTTGGTGTTGCCGCCGAAGCAGAAGTTGCCGAGGCTGTACACGATGTAGCGGCCCTTGTATTCCTCGATGCCCTGGAGCACGTGGGGATGATGGCCAAGCACCAGCGACGCACCGCAGGAGATGGCGTAGCGGCCGAGCTTCTTTTGCACCGAGGCCGGGTAATAGTCGCGTTCGATGCCCCAGTGGAAGCTGACGATGATGATGGCCGCCTTCGCCTTCTTGGCCTTCTTGATGCCGGCTTTAATCTGGGCCTTCGTCACGCCACTCAGCTCGTTGAAGCCGAGGAAGGCCACTTTGACGCCCTTGACGGTTTTGTAGGCGATGGTGGAGTTCTGGCAGTAGGCGATGCCGCGTTTCTTCAGCGTGCGCTTGGTGTCGGCGAGCCCCTTGGCGCCGAAGTCGCGCGAATGGTTATTGGCCAGGTTCGCCACTTCCACCGACCCCTTCGTGAGGATGGAGGCGTGCTTGGCGGGCCCCTTGAATGTGAAGGACTTTCGCGCGCGGTTCTTCGAGGTGGTGAGCGTGCCCTCGAAGTTCACGATGGTCAGGTCGTCCTTGGCGAAGACGGGCCGCACCTTTTTCAGGAAGTAGGCCGCGCCCTTGCGGTTGTAGTAGCCGTTGAACACGCTGTTGTAGCGGGAATCCACCCCCAGCGTGCAGTCCCCCGCGGCGCTGATGGTAATCTCCACCGGTTTCGCGGCCTTCGTAGCAGCCGTCGCCGCGGGCTTGGCGGTGGCCGCAGCCTCATCGGCGAAGGCCGGCCCCGCGAGCCCCAGGGCCAGCAGCACCGCGCAGGCCGCAACGGCCAAGGCCAGGGCGCCCCGAACCACCTGATTCGCCAGAACTGAGGCCGTTGCCGCAGCCGAACACGGGGCGGAAGCGGCCGCGCCCATCGCTGATATACGTTTCCCCATCGTACGCAGTATCATAGTAAATCCTCTCTCTCACGCGACAACGATCGCGTCGCAATGCCTACTGTTCTCCCCCGTTGGGTTCTACCAGGTATTCGAAGCCTTCCTGGGTGTATTCCCCGGCAATGCGCACCCGGGGCAGGGCATAGGGGTTGTCGCCCGGTTTCACCCGGCGGTTCTCCACCGTGAAGGCGCACAGCACGTCGGCCTTTTCCATGGCTGCCCAGGCGTTTTCGTTGTTATCGCCATAGGGGTAGGCAAAGGCTTCGGTGGTGCCGAGAATCTTCTGAGCCTTCTTGAGGTCCTTGACGATCTCGTCGGTGGCGAGGGCATGAATGATGCCGCCCCGACCCACATCCGACCCGTCGCGATGCATGTTGTACGAGTGGGACTGGAACTGTACATAGGGATCGGCGTAGGTTTGCAATTTCTTCTTGGTTCCCTTCTGGGAGCAGATGATGAACGAAGTTGCGGGCACTTTGTACCGCTCCAGAAGCGGCACTCCGTATTTCAGAAAGCCCTTCTGCCCGTCGTCGAAGGTGAGCACCACGCTGCGGGCCGGCAGCGTGTGGGTGCCCTCGGCGAAGGCCCGCACCTCGGCGTAGGAGGGGTAATAGTACCCGTGCTCGGCGAGGTAGGCCAGCTGCTTCTCGAATTTGGTGTCCAGCAGGTAGTTGGCGTCTTCTTCGGCCGGCGGATCGTCCTCGGTATAGATGTAGTGGTACATGAGCACCGGCAGGGTTTCGGCTTTGCCGTCGAAATCGTCGAAATTCTCCACCACGTGCACCATGCGCGTGGCCGCGGCCTGGGCACCGGCCTCGTCGGTGGCAGTGTAGGTAATGGCGTAGTCGCCGGGCGTTTGGGTGTCCACCGTGCCGGAGACCTCGGTGGCCAGGGGTTTTCGGGCTGCCGTGTCGTAGGCGTGGCAGCCGCCGTCGAGGAAGTCCTCCCCGACGAGCACGTAGGTGTCGGCCGCACCGTCCAGGGTCATGACGACGTTCTCGGCCACAGCCGGGGCGGCCGTGTCGGCAGGGACGGCATCGGAAGACGCGGCGGCCGGGTCGGCCGCAGCGCTTTCGCTGGCCGGAGCGCCGTCGTTGCCCGCGGCGGCACCCGGGATCAGCGGCCGCAGGCTGTCGGCGATGCCCTGGAAAGCCCCTTGGGACACGCCCCAGGCAACGCCGCCCCCGATAAGGGCCACGGCCAGCACGGCGGCCACGATAACGCCCCAGGGCTTGCGCCGCCGCTGCGGCCG
>CANPHS010000068.1 GCA_947573925.1 uncultured Enterorhabdus sp.
GCATGAAGTCGTCGATCATCTTGCTTCCGGCCTCATCGCCGTAATCGCTCGCCATAGGGCGTCCCTTCCCGAATGCGGGAGGAACGCGCCTCCCGCGCCTACACCAACGAAATCCTTTCCGATGGTTGTGGGCATGGGATTGGCTTAAGAACGGAATGGGAGGCGCATGCGCGGAAAAGCGAGGCCGACCGTGCCGGTCGCACCCCGCCCTTGGCATCGACGTATGTCTCCGTCAGATGTTGCAGCGCACCTCTCCCTTCTCTCTCATCGTCGGCAGGCCGCACAGGCCTGTGCCGTACTCCTCGATGGTCAGCTTCCGGCGGTAGGACAGCTCCTCGCGCATCTCGGGCGTGAGGAAGAACTGCATGTCCAGGCCCATCACGGCGCAGAGGCGGACGAACTCGTCGGCGCGCATCTGGCGCTGGCCGTCCAGGATGTACCACAGCCTCTTGCGGTCGATGGAGACCCGCCGGGCCAGCTCCGCGACGCTAATGCCGCGCGAGTCCCGTGCCTCCTCCATCCTCACCGCTATGAGCTTCGCGTGGTCCATTCCCTTTGATCGCCTGCTTGCACTGTGTCGGTTGCCGTTTTCGATTGCCTTGATTGCCAGAGTAAGGATGTACGTGCCGACGCTGGGAACATCGTCCCAAACAAGAGACACATGACCCCAAATTGGGAACAGCCCCGAATCTAGGCAGCCGGCAGTGTGCCCACGGGCCTGTTCCTGTTTTGATAACGGCTGGCCCGACTACGAAACCATTCTTCCCGCTCGAAACGCAGCGCTGATACGGTCTCCTGCAGCCGCGCGCATCCCTCTGCGAAACAGGTGCAATGCGCAAACGCGTCGCACTTTGACAACCGCATCGAACCATCTATCTAACCGCGCCTTCGCGTGCACGAACGACTGCATCTCGCAAGCCTGCGATTCGCTGCTTCGTATCGTTGAGGCGCATCGATCAACCGACCAACATAGGCGGCAAGATGCCGCCTCGCCTTATGAGAGGAGGCATCTATGGATGACAACTACGGCGATTTGGAGATTGACGAGAGCCGGCTTAAGGCAGCTGACCCCGACGGACTCTACCTATTCATGCTGAAGGACTACCCCTACATGATGACGCCCGACAACGTGGCAGCCTTCACCGGCACCACGGGGCAGGAGATCCGCAAGCTGCTCAACCGTGGCGAGATGCAGGGATGCCGCATCGGCGTCCGCTGGCTCGTTCCGAAGCTCGGGCTTCTGAACTATCTCTATAAGGATCGCCCACGCGAAGAGGTGACGGTCCATGAAGAAGCTGCGCTGCGACAAGCCCTATGACATCGACGAGGCCCGTAAGAGGAAGGGGCTGCCCAGGCGCAAGCGCAAGGACACGCGAGCGACGGCCTACGAGCTGACCATACGCATCCCAGGCGAGTACCGAGCATACTTCGACGGCAAGAAGAAGCTGACACGCACGGTGTTCGCCCTCAACAAAAAGGACGACCTCAAGTCCCAGGTCGAAGCTTTCGAGGCGGAGAAGAACGATGCATTGGAGCGGAAACTTGAGGAACGAGGCTGGAGGGCCGCACGAGACGAAGGAGAGCCGACTATATGCAACACGCCCTTCGGCGACTACGTGCAGCGCTACATCGACATACGGAGTAATGGGGCCGTAGGATCAGAAACGCTCCGGAACGAGAGGAACTACACCCGGTACGTCAAAGCAACGCTCGCGGAAATCCCCATCTGCGACCTGACTTCAAGCGACATCGAGAACTGCCTTTTGGCCGTGCCCGACCTCTCGCGCCAATGGGCAGAGGAGAAGCGGGCAGTCCAAGAGGAGAACCGCAAGGCAGCAGACTGGTGCAAGAGGTCGCACAGAAGCCTCAAGCCGCTCGCGCCGATTCGGGTTGCGGGCCCCGACCTCCAGTCGAAGATTCTGAAGTTCGTGCGCGAGGTGCTGAACTACGCAGTCGAGAAGGAGGATATACCAAAGAACGTCGCCAAGGCGAAGTTCCTCACGCGCCTCTTCAAGAAGAGCAAGCCCCTCATCGACCCGCTCATGCCCGACGAGGCGGCACGGTTCCTCAGGGCCGTCGAGGCGCTTCCAATCGGTTTCCTCAAGCTCGCATTGCTCCTGCTCCTCAATACCGGAATGAGACCGGAGGAGATGCAGGCCATTAGGCCCGGCAATTTCATCTTCGACGAGAACGAGACCGTTGTGAAGATCACAAGCGTGGTCAAGGACAAGGGAACCGAGATAGTCGACTACCCGAAATCGGACTCCTCAAGAAGATCCGTCCCCATCGACTCCTATACGGCGGAAGTCGCCAAACAGTGGATCGCCATGAAGCGCCAGATGCTCGCCGAGGCGGGCTTGAGGCTAACCATGAACACACCGCTCATCGGCCCGCTCGACTTGCCGTACACCTACAAGACTTTCCACACCTACTGGGAGGAGTTCTGCCGGAAAAGCGGATTCGAGGGCGTTCGACCCTATGCGCTGCGCCATACCTTCGCGACCCTCAACTTAGCTAACGGAGAGAACATCAAGACAGTATCGGTGCTCCTGGGGCACAAGAGCTCTGCGTACACACTCGACCTCTATGCCGGATATGTTCCAATGACCGGAGTGGGGCTCGGCGAGCGTTACATGAACTTCCTCAGAACCTCAGATAAAGCCGCTTAGTGGATTATTCGTCTAGTCTATTTAAGGCAACGGTGCTCTTCGGGTATAATTCATTTACATTGCGGGCGTAGTTCATCGGTAGAACCTGAGCCTTCCAAGCTCATGAGGTGGGTTCGACTCCCATCGCCCGCTCCACCGAAACCTTCGCGAAAGCCGTCATCAAGACGGCTTTCTTGCATCCTGAACGAAATGATGAGCTATCCGAGAATCCCCGCGTTTTTCCAGTATTTCGTCCAGTACGTTTGATAAAATGCAGATGCGCGTTATACGCAACTGACAAAAGAAACGAGGTCAGACGGTATTTTTGAACTTGCAGGCAGTTTGTGAGGGCTTAGGCCTTCCAAGCTGATAACGCGGGTTCGATTCCCGTCACCCGCTCCACGAAACTTCGCAACCCTGCCCGATTCGGCGGGGTTGTTTTCGTTCCAGCGCCTTACAGGGAATCGAACCGAGAGGTGAAAACGCGAAGCGTTTTGGTCCGAGGCGCGCAGCGCCGCAGGAAAATGAGCGTTCGCCGCAGGCGGACGCGGGATTCCCGTCACCCGCTCCACGAAACTTCGCAACCCTGCCCGATTCGGCGGGGTTGTTCGTTTTCCCACCCTTTTCTCCCGGGAATTAACCGCTATAATAGGAGCGCTTTGGCCGTTGTCCGCGATGCGCCCATGGCTCAACGGATAGAGCAACGGACTTCTAATCCGTAGGTTGTAGGTTCGATTCCTACTGGGCGCACCATGGACAACAAAAGGGACGGCACCTGCACCGGTGCCGTCCCTTGTTTTTGAAGGCATGGGTATCGTCCTATGCCCACCGATCGCGCATGAAGGCCCAGCGCTCGTCGCGGGCGGCCTCCAGAGCGGCGAGGTCGGACGCGTCGTCGGCGCGGAAGCGGCCCTGGCGGCGCAGGTAGGGCTCGATGGGCTTGAACGTCTTCGGGTTGCGGGTGAGGCGGAAGACGCCTCCGGGCACGCCGGACACCGCGGGCCCCTCGTACTCGGCGAGGTACCACAGGCCCGTGTCCACGATCTCCTTCGCCACGTCCACCATGTCCGCAGACGGGAAGCCCCAGCCCACCGGGCACGGCGCCATCACGTGGATGAAGCGGGTGCCCTTGATATCGCGGGCCCGCTCCACCTTCTTCAGGAAGTCGGGCAAATACCCCACCGAGGCCGTGGCCGCGTAGGGGATGCCATGGGCCGCCACGATGTCGAAGAGGCTCTTCTTCTGCGTGAGGCAGCCGTGCGTATTCGCGCCGGCCGGCGTGGTCGTGGTGGAGGCGCCGCGGGGCGTGAGGCTCGACTTCTGGATGCCCGTGTTCATGTAGGCCTCGTTGTCGTAGCAGATGTAGAGCACGTCCTCGTTGCGGTCGATGGCGCCCGACAGCGCCTGGAGCCCGATGTCGGCGGTGCCCCCGTCGCCGGCGAAGCCCACCACGGTGCACCCCTCGGGCTTCGCGCCCTGGGCCCGCAGCCCCGCCTCGATGCCCGAGAGCACCGCGGCCGTGGCCCCGAAGGGGGTGATCATGGCGTTGTTGCCGAAGGCGAGCTGGGGGAAGTTGAAGCCCGTGGCGCTCATGCAGCCGGCGGGCAGGGCCGACACCGCGTGGGGCCCGAGCACCTTCAGCACCTGGCGCACCACGAGCGCCCCGCCGCAGCCGGGGCAGGCCTTGTGGCCGTAGAAGAACTCCTCGTCGGTGATGGTGCGTGCGTTCACGGTCATCGCAGGCCCCCCTTCTCGTCGTCGATGCCGAGGAAGACGACGGGGCACGCCGCCGCGGCAGCGTCGCTCCCCTCCCCGGTGGCCAGGGCCTCCAGGCGGGCGAACATGGCGCGCATCTGGCCGCGGGAGATGTCGGCGCCGCCGAGGCCGCCGATGAAGTTCAGCGCCGGGGGCACCGCGCCGCCCCGGGCCACAGCGCTCATCACGTTGGCGAACACCGTGCCCTCCGCACCGAAGGAGATGTCCTGCTCCAGCACGCCCACGGCCCGCGTCTCGGCCAGAGCCGCGGCGATCTGGGCCGCCGGCAGCGGCCGCAGGTAGCGGATGCGCAGCAGCCCGGCCCGCGCGCCCGCGGCCCGCAGCTCGTCCACCACGTCCCGGGCGAGCCCGGCCACCGAGCCCAGGGTCACGAGCACGAAGTCGGCGTCGTCGCACCGGTAGGCCTCCACCATGCCCGGGTAGGCGCGGCCCGTAACCTCGGCGAAGCGAGCCTCCACCTCGTCGATGACGGCCCCCGCCTCCACCATGGCCCGATGGTGGTCGTACTGGTAGAAGCGGTTGAACTCCGGCCCGGCGGAGTACCCGATGCTCACGGGATGCTCGAAATCGAAGCGGTTGGCCGTGCGGTAGGGCGGCAAAAACGCGTCGGCCTCCTCGGCCGCGGGCACCTCCACCGCCTCGTAGGTATGGGTGAGGGCGAAGCCGTCCACGTTCACCATCACCGGCACGCTCACCCGCGCGTCCTCGGCCACGGCGTAGGCCATGAGGGCCAAATCCAGCGCCTCCTGGTTGTTCTCGGCGTACACCTGGATCCAGCCGTGGTCCAAAAGCGACAGCGAGTCCCGCTGGTCGCCGTAGATGTTCCACGGCAGCGCGAGCGCCCGGTTCGCGTTCATCATCACGATGGGGAACCGGCCTCCCGAGGCGTAGGTGAGGCACTCGGCCATGTACAGCAGGCCCTGGGACGAGGTGGCCGTGAACGTGCGGGCGCCCGTGGCCGCAGCGCCGATGGCCGCGGCGAGCGCCGTGTGCTCGCTTTCCACGTGCATGTACTCGGCGGCCAGGCTGCCGTCCTCCACCATGGAGGCCAGCGCCTCCACCACCGTGGTCTGGGGCGTGATGGGATAGGCCGAGATCACCTGGGGCCGCGCCAGGCGCACGCCCTCGGCGAAGGCCTCGTTGCCCGAGAGGAACTTCCTCATGCCGCGCCTCCTTCCGTCGCAGAATCGCCGCCGGCGACCGGCGCCGTCTCGTCCAGCGTTTCGGCGGCCTCGGCGGCCCCCTCGTTCTCGCCGCCGTGCTCGTCCACCATGGCGATGCAGGGCACGGGGCACACCTTTGCGCACACGCCGCAGCCCTTGCAGAAGTCGTAGTCCACGGCCACCGCCGTGCAGGTGCCCTCCCCGTCGCGCACCTTGAAGACGGTGCCGTCGGGGCAGTACATGTAGCAGTTGAGGCACAGCGTGCACTGCACCGGGTCGATGACCGGCCGGACGCTGCGCCACCCGGCATTCACCGACGTGAGGTGGCCGCCCTCAAAGCAGGTGGAGCGGGCGAACTCAGCGGGCGTCGCCGCCAGGCCCTCCCGCAGGTACGGGGTGAACTTCCGCGTCATCGCGCCTCCCCTCCTTCACCTTCCAAGAGCACCGCCGCGGCCAGGTCGAACAGCCCCGTGCCCGAATCGCCGGCCCGCTCGCCGAGGCCGCCGACGTGGGGCAGCCCCTCCCGGGACGTCAGCTTCTCGAAGGCCGCGTCCACGATGGCGATGTTCTTCGCCTGCAGGCGCTCGGGCATGGTGGCGCGGATGCCCTCGTGCACATCTTCCAAGCTCACCGCGTCGCACAGGGCCGGGATGGCCCCCAGAAACACCGTATTGGGAATGGGCCGCCCGAGCACGGCGGCGGAAATGCCGTCGGCGTCGATGCACACCACCCGCGGATCGTCCACCGGCGTGCGCGTGTTCAGCAGCATGAGGCCGCCGGGGGCCAGCTCCGCGTCCCACGTACCGGACAGCAGAGTCTCGTCCAAATACACCACGAGGCCCGCCCGCACGACAGCGCTGCGGTCGCCGATGGGCGCGTCGGAGATCTTCGTGAACGCCCGCATGGGGGCGCCCCGCCGCTCGGGCCCGAAGGTGGGAAACGCCAGCGCGCAGGCCCCGGCCGCCAGCGCCGCCGCGGCCCCCAAGCACCGCGCCGCCGTGAAGGCCCCCTGCCCGCCCCGGGCGTGCCAAATCACTTCCAGCATAGCTTCTCTTTCCTCAAAGGACGAGAACGGACGCAGGGCCGTCCTCGTCGGAATACCATCTTCCACCTTGTAGGGCAAGGGCTCTGCCCTTGCCGTCGGCAGGGGGCATATATCAGGTTGAGCGGAAGGGGCAGAGCCCCTTCCCTACGGCTCGAGATGCGAAACGCTCTCCCCTACCGGTTCGCGTAATAGTCGAGGCTGCGCTTCAGATGGGTGATGAAGCGCTCGCCCATGACCGACAGCTCGCGGTCGTCGGCGGACACGTAGCCCAGGTGCAGCACCACGTCGGTTTCCAGCGGGATGGTGGTCAGAGCGCTGCCGTCGGTGATACCCACGAGGATGCCGCTCGTCACCGTGTAGCCGTTGATGGCCATGATGAGCTCGGTGAGCGACGCGCGGTCGGTGCAGGCCACCTTCTTGGCCCGGGGCACGTCGGACAGCGCCTCCTCGTAGAAGGCGATGGGGGCGCCCTCGCCCTGGTCGAAGTACACGTAGGGATAGTCGGCCAGCTGCTCCAGAGCCAGGGCCTTGGCGTTCACCAGCGGGTGGCTTGCCGGCAGGGCAACCAGCGGCGCCGAGGCGGCCAGCTCGTGGAAGGTGAGGCCGGCCTCGGTGAAGGCCTCGGTCAGCGGCGCCTCGGTGGCGCTCGTCAGCATCACCACGCCCAGTTCGGAAGTGCCCGACGCCACGTCGTCGATGACCCCCTGGGTGGTGCGGTCGCGCAGGGCGTAGGAGTACTCCTCGCCCCCGGCGGCCAGAATGGTGTGGGCGAAGGACTGCACGTCGAACAGGTAGTGCTGCCCGGAAACGGAGAAGTCGAAAGCGGTCATCAGCTTACATCCCTTCAGTTAGGTTGCCCGCATTATACCGCGGGCCAAATAATCGTTGTAGGGCAAGGGCTCTGCCCTTGCCGTCAAGCGAGAACACCCTCGCAGGTCGAGCGGAAAGGGCAGAGCCCTTTTCCTCCGTTCAACCCGCGAAGCAACACCAGCCGAGCCGCTTACGCGCCCTTGCGCTCGTCGATGAAGCGGCTCGCCTTGTGCTCGGAGGAGGTGCCGAGCTTGCCGGCGTCGTACACGAGCACCTTGGCCGGCTTCACGCCGGTGTGGGCCTTCAAAGCGGCGCTCACCCGGGCGGCCACGGCGTCGAAGGGCTCGTCGGACCCCTGGGCACGTTCCACGGACACCTCGTAGCGGGTGGAGAAGTTCTCGTCGTACACGCGGATGAGGTACTCGCCCGTGAGCCCCTTCTCGCCGCGCACCACGTACTCCACGTCGGAGGGGAACACGTTCACGGCGCCCACGATGAACATCTCGTCCTTGCGGCCCGTGATGTGGATGCGGCCCAGGGTGCGGCCGCACTCGCACTGCTCGGTGGAGAAGTAGCCGATATCTCCCGTGCGGAAGCGGATCATGGGGCGGGCCTTCTTCATGAGCGTGGTGTACACGAGCTCGCCCACCTGGCCGGGTTCCAGCACCTCGCCGGTGGCCGGGTCCACGGTCTCCACGAGAATCTGATCCTCCACGATGTGCAGGCCGTCGTGAGCCTCGCAGGCCGCCGCGCAGGCGCCGTAGATGTCCGAGAGCCCGAAGAAGTCCACCACCTTCGCGTCCCACAGCTCCTCGATGGCCTCGCGGGTGCTCTTGATGGAGCCGCCCGGCTCGCCGGCCACGATGATGGTGTGGATGCTGAAGTCGGTGCGCGGGTCGAGGCCCTTCTCCTTGATCTTCTCGCCCAAGGTCCAGGCGTAGGACGGGCTCGTCCAAATGATGGTGGGCTGGTACTGCTGCAGCACGAAGATGAGGCGGTCGGAGGGCACCGCGCCCACCCAGATGGCCAAAGCGCCGAGGCGCTGGGCGCCGATGACGTCGGGGCCGCCCACGTAGAGGGCGAAGTTCAGCCCGTGGACGTAGCGGTCAGTGGGGCGCATGCCGGCCTGCCAGAACAGCCGGGCTTCGGTGTCCTGCCACAGGTCGAAGTCCTCCTGGGTGAACGGGCTCACCGTGGGCACGCCGGTGGAGCCGGACGAGGTAGCCATGAAGATGACGTCCTCCTCGGGCACCGAGCACATCTCGCCGAAGAACGAGCCCACATGCTGGGTCTCGCGCTCGGTCTTCTTGTCCACGAACGGGAACTTCTCCAGGTCCTTCAGGCAGGTGATGTCCTCAGGGCTAACGCCGGCCTCGTCGAAGGAGCGCTTGTACCACACCGTGTTCTCGTAGGCATAGCGCACCATCTCCTGGAGCCGCTCCAGCTGCATGGCCTCCAGCTCCGGGCGCGGCATGCACTCGATCTCGGGATCGTAGTACTTCTGGTCGTAGGGGATGTTCTTCTTCGCCATCACTGCTCCTTGTCCGGTGGTCTTCAAGCGGGCGCACGCGGGCCCGCGCCTCTCTTTGCGTGGGTCATCATGAAACCAGAAGAGGCGGCCCGGGGCAAGGGCCAACCGCATACAAAAGAGGGAAAGCCCGCCATCGCAGCCGTCGATGGCGGGCTTTCACCTGGGAATATGCAGCGACGAGGGCTGGCGGGGTCGTTGACGGCTTTCTCTGAACGCCATCTTTTTCCGCGGCCGCAAGGCCGCTCCGTCAAAGCATGAGGCAGCGCAGCGCCTGAGCCGAAGGCGAACAGCGAAGCGGGTAAGCCGGCGATGGCCCCGGCAGCCCTCGGAGCGGACAGAACCAGATAATCCCGCGTTCCGCGCCCTAGCCGACCACGCCTCCTTGGGCGGCCAGCACCGCCTGGGACATTTGGTAGGACAGCACCACCATGCCGATGATGACGATGGTGACGATCACCTTCACCACCGTGTTCCAGGTACAGGCGGGCCGCCACATCATCACGAGGCCCACGGGCCACAGCACGATGAGGAAGAACACGATCCAGAAGGTCTGGTCGTACCACTTCTTCTCGTCGCCCGTGGTGACGATGTCGTTGGCGTTCTCGCGGGTGCGCCCCTGGCCCCGGTGGGTCCAGTCGCCGTAGCTGTTCCCGTTCTCGTCCTTGAAGATGCCCATGGATGGCTCCTAACCATGATCTTTCAACTTTGCATTGGATTCTACCAGGGCGCCCGCGGGCGCCCGAACGCAGGACGGCCCCTGTAACGTACCCGTCACAGGGGCCGTCCGCGCGAGACGCTACTCGGCCAGCTTCTTCGCCAGCAGCTCGTTGATGATCTTGGGGTTGCCCTGGCCCTTCATGGCTTTCATGCACTGGCCCACGAAAAAGCCGATGACCTTGGTGTTGCCCTCGCGGTAGCGGGCCACCTCGTCGGGGTTGGCGGCAATGACCTCGTCCACCACGGCCTCGATGGCACCGGTGTCGGACACCTGCTTCATGCCGCGGGCCTCCACAATGGCCTCGGGGTCGGCGTCCTCGTCGAAGATGGCGGCGAACACCTCTTTGCCCTGCTTCGACGAAATGGCGTCGTCGGCCATGAGCTTCACGAGGGCCAACGCCCGGGCCGCCGTCAGCGGCGTGTCGGCCAGAGCGGTGCCCTCGTGGGCGTTCAGCCAGGCGGTCACGTCGTTGATGATGAGGTTCGCGAGCGGCTTGGCGAACTTCGAGCCGTCCTTCTCCGCCTTGGCGAGGGCCATGCACTCGTCGAAGAAGTCGGCCGTGGCGCGGTGGTCCACCAAATGCCGCGCGTCGTAGGCCGAGAGACCGAAGTCGGCGGCGTAGCGGGCCGCCTTCTGGTCAGGCAGCTCGGGCAGCTTTGCCCGCACCCCTTCGATGAACTCGTCGGAGAGGTCGTAGGGGGCCAAATCCGGCTCGGGGAACAGACGGTAGTCGTCGGCGGTCTCCTTCACGCGCATGACGATGGTGCGCTTGGCCGACGGGTCCCAGTGGCGCGTCTCCTGGTAGATGACGCCCCCCTCCTCCAGCACCTCGGCCTGGCGGCAGATCTCGTAGGCCAAGCCGTCGTGGAGGTTCTTGAAGGAGTTCATGTTCTTCAGCTCGGTCTTCGTGCCGAAGGCGGTGGTGCCGCGGCGGCGCAGCGACACGTTGCCGTCGCAGCGCAGCGACCCCTCTTCCATGGAGCAGTCGGAGATGCCGATGGCCAGGTAGATCTGGCGCAGCTTCTGCATGAACAGGCGCGCCTCCTCGGGCGTGCGCAAATCGGGATCGGTCACCAGCTCGATGAGCGGCGTGCCAGCGCGGTTGTAGTCCACGAGCGACTGGGTGGCCCCGGCGATGCGGCCCTCGCCGCCGCCGAGGTGCACCATCTTGCCGGCGTCCTCTTCCATGTGGATGCGCGTGATGCCCACGTGCGCCGTGTAGCCGTCCTCGG
>CANPHS010000069.1 GCA_947573925.1 uncultured Enterorhabdus sp.
ACCTGCCCGATGACCGTCTCCAGCGCGTGCTCCAGCAGCACGAACTGCAGGCCCTCCCCCGGAAGCGCTATGACGCGCTCGCACTGGCGGGGAAGCGGCACCAGCCCGATGGACACCCCTTCGGCACCCAGGTTCGAGCGCTCGGCCTTGGCCACCTTGCCCGCCTTGTCGCCCTTGTGCGACTTGGCCGCCTTGACGGCCTTCGCAACCGCCTTCTTCCCCTCGGACGCTCCCAGCGCGCCGTCCTGCTCGTCCAGGCGCACCACCACGTAGAGCGCTCCGTTCTCCAGGTGGGGGAAGGGATGGCGCGCGTTTATGATCTGGGGCGAGAGGAATGGCATGACGTTGCGCTGCAGGTAGAGGTCCAGGTATGTGCGCTGCTCGTCGTCCAGATCGGCGATCTGCAGGTGCCGCACGCCCTGGTCGGCAAGCTGACGCCGGACGCTTTCGAACGTGCGTTGCGCGATGGGGTACAGCTCGTGGCAGCGCTCGTATATGGCATCCAGCTGCTGGGAGGGGGTCATGCCCGACTTCGAGTCGACGATGTGCTTCTTCACCAGGCTCAGGTCGGTGAGGCTGCCCACGCGCACCATGAAGAACTCCTGCAGGTTGCTCCAGAAGATGGAGATGAAGTTCAAGCGCTCGAGCAGGGGCACCGTGGGGTCGGCGCCTTGGTCGAGCACGCGCTTGTTGAAGTCAAGCCACGACAACTCGCGGTTCTGCATATACGGGGGCTTGGAAAGCGCGGTTTCGGTGTTCGCGTCCTTCGGTGCCTGCTGGTTCATGATCCTGCGCCTCCCCTGTCATTGGCCGAAAAATTAAAGCCGCTCGCCCGAAAGCGTGCGACTTTTATATTTTACCACTGGTTCAGCGTCAACAGGGAAAATACCTGAGGATTCTTGGGGAAATACGGTTGGTCCCCGGCCCCTCGGGCGGCGAGGGAGGGATCGCCGCCCGAGGGACGCGCCACCGCGCCGCTACTCCATCGCCTCCACGAGGGACGGGATCATGGCGTAGGCCTTGGCCAGGGGCTCGGTGTGCTCGTCGTCGACAAGCGTCACTTCGTCCACGGCATGGCCGCCGGTGGCCACAGCCGCGAAGGCCTCGTCGGGCTCTTCCGCGAAGGCGCGGGCCGCAAGCCCCCACAGGAACTGCCGATTCGCCAGCGCCAATGTCGCCATCTCGTTGTCCATGGGGGGCTCCTTTTCCGCACCTACAGCCGCAGTTCGCGGAGTAGACGGGGCAGCGAGGAGACCTCTCACGCCCCTTCGCCGCCGATGAGCTTCAAACCGATGATGCAGGCGACCAGACCGCCGATGAGAGCGATGCGGGCGATCGAGGCCGGCTCGGAGCCGGTGACCATGCCGTAGATCACGGTGAGCGCAGCGCCGATGCCCACCCACACGGCATAGGCGGTGCCTGCCGGCAGCGTGCGCATGGCGAAGGCGAGGCCGGCCATGGACGCGGCCAACGCTCCGGTGAACACGAGGGTCGGGCCCAGGTGTGCGAACCCCTCCGACTTGCTTAAGGCCACGGCCCACACCGCCTCGAAGCACCCCGACAGCACGAGAACGATCCAGTTCACATTCGACTCCTTTCCGCAGACCCCCTGCCCATCGCGGGCCAAACGCGTCCAACTTCTCCCTCTTTCCATCGCAGAGCCAACCTTCGCAACTGCGGTAAACCGCTCGTTCCGCAACGCACGATCCCTTTCAACAAAAAAGCGCCCAGGCAGCGCACGTCTTCAAAGGCCTAACGACGTGCGCCCCTTGGGCGCTCCCTACCCGGCGGCAGGTATGTATGGCACCCTTCCCCTACCCGATGCCGCCGTAGAAGATGCCGAGGATGATGACGAGCGCGGTGATGCCCACGAAGACGTAGCGGGTGAAGATGTCGAACCACTTCCCCAGCGGCTTCGTGCGGCCCAGTTCCGCCTGCTTCTTCGCGAAGCCGCGGGGGCACACCCAGAAGAACATGATGGCGGCCAGGAACGCGCCCACGGGGATGACGTAGATGGAGATGACGTCCATCCAGTCGCTCACCGAGCTGCCGTTCTCCAAGAACAGGCCCACGGCCACGGCCAGCACCGCCACGATGCCCACCGAGGCCACGCGCGAGAGCCCCGCCTGCTCCTGGAGCGCCTCCACCGGCGCCTCGAACAGGTTCATGAGGCTCGTGATGGCGGCGAACACCACGGCCACGAACAGGATGACGGCGAAGATGCCGCCGAAGGGCATTTCCTGGAACACCTGGGCCAGCGTGATGAACAGCAGCGGCGGCCCCGAGGACACGTCGAGCCCGAAGGCGAACACGGCCGGCACCACCACGCAGGCGGCCACGAGGCCGGCGATGGTGTCGAAGATGGCGACGTTCTTCGCGGCGTCCACCACGTCCACGTCCTTTTTCAGGTAGCTGCCGTACACGAGCGTGCCGCAGCCGGCCAGCGACAGGCTGAAGAAGGCCTGGCCCAGGGCGTACACCCAGGTGGTGGGGTTCAGCAGCGCCTCCCAGCGGGGCACGAGCAGATACAGGTAGCCCTCGCCGGCCCCGGGCAGCGTGGCCACGCGGATGGCAATGATCACGAACAGCACGAAGAAGGTGGGCATGAGCACCTTGTTCACCTTCTCGATGCCCCGGGACACCCCGAGGATCATGATGCCGAAGGTGATGGCCAGGCCCAGCAGGTGGAAGCCCACGTTGCCGAAGTCCGAGGCGATGCCGCCGAAGAAGGCCCCCATGTCGGACTGGGCCATGAGCTCGCCGTCGAGCGAGGCCACGAGGTAGTGGCAGGCCCAGCCGAGCACCACGGCGTAGCCGATGGCGATGGCGAGCGATCCTAAGGTGGGAATGAGGCCGATGATCTTGCCGATGCGGCCGCCGCCCTTCACGCCGCGCATTTCCATGGCCTTCCCGAAGGCGCCCATGGGGCCCGTGCCCATGGCGCGGCCGAAGGACATTTCCCCGATCACGCCGGTAAAGCCGAGCAGCGCCACGAAGATGAGGTAGGGAATGAGGAAGGCCGCGCCGCCCAGCTGGGCCACGCGGTAGGGAAAGAGCCAGATGTTTGCCATGCCCACGGCGCTGCCCACGCAGGCGAGGATGAACCCAGTGTGGGTCGCCCAGGTGTCGCGAGGCCGCTTCGCACGGCCCCGGCCGCCCTGGCCGCCTCCGCCCGGCGCCGCGCCCGAAGCCGCCGTCTCTTCACCGGCTTCCATGGCCCGCGCCTCTTCGGCGATGATGTTGTCGTTTTTGTTCGTCACCGTTGCCCTCCTAGAAATAAGGTGCTCCCCATCATAGCGAAAGATGCCGCGATAGAGAGCACAATTTTGCCGGAGGGTGCCCGCAGGCCCAAAGCCCCGGGCCTAGTTATCTCGGAGGAGCCGGCGGTAGAGCAGCTTGAACGCCACGGCGGCTACCACGATCCACGCCGCCGTCACCACCAGGGGCACCCAAGCGGCGGCCAGCGTTAGATCGTTGGCGATGACCAGGCGCAGCAGCTCGTCCACCCCACCCGTGGGGGCAAAGCGCACCACCGCGCGAATATCGGGCGAGAAACCGCCGAACACCGGCGCCAGAACCAGCAGCAGTACGGGCACGCTGTACAGGCCGGCCGTCATTTGGTCGCGAGAGGCCAAGCCCACCACAAGCGACAGCAGGATCACCGACACCGTTCCCACCGCTCCCAAGAGGATGTACCAGCCGAACAACGACCATGACGCCCCCGACATCACAAAGCACAGCACCTCCACGGCCACCGTCAGGCCCAAGGCCACAAGCCCCCGTGCCAGCACGATCTGCTCGGCCGTCACATTCGCCAGCATGAGCGTGCGCAGCGTGTGCTTCTCCTTCTCCTCGGCCAGCCCGTAGATGAGGGAGGTGGCGCCGCCCATGCCGATGGCCATGCACAGCGACAGGGAGAGAACAATGTACTCGATCATAGATGCGAGCTGAGGCTGCACGTCGGTCATCACGCTTTGGCGCAGAGGACCGCCCAAGCCCATCTCCCCCATGAAAAACCGGTAGAACACGGCCATCCCCACGGGCATGACGATGCAGACGATCATCGTGGGGTTCTTGACCATATCGACGGCGTCCTTGACGAGAAGGGCGCCGATCTTGCGCAGAGTCGCCTTCATTTAGAACTCCCTTCCCGTCAGCTCCAGGAACACTTCCTCCAAATTCGGCTCGTCGGAATGCACCGACAGCAGCTCGCCGGCCGCCGCCAATTCCGCTATCCGCGCACCGCCGATGGCGTCCTTGGCGCACTCCACGGTGCCCCGAGTGCGCGTGTGCACGGTGACGCAATTACGAGCATAGCGCAATTTCAGCGCATCGGGCGCATCGCACGCCGCAATGGACCCATCGTTCAGGATGGCCACGCGCTCGCACACCGTTTCTGCCTCGGCCATATCGTGGGTGGTGAGGAACACCGTGGCGCCACGACCCCTCAGCTCGGCGAGCATCTTGTGCACCTCGGCGCGAGCCGCCGGATCAAGGCCGCTCGTGGGCTCGTCGAGGAACAGCAGTTCCGGTTCGTGTATGAGGGCCGCAGCCAGAGCCGCCCGCTGGCGCATGCCCTTCGAGCAGTTCTTGATGAGCGTCTTGCCGTCGCCGGCCAGGCCGAGGCGCTCTAGCAAATGGGGAACGCGCCGACGGCTTGCGCCGCGCAGCCGCCCATACAGCGCCAGATTGTCGGCAATGGACATGCGGTCGTACAGGGCGCTCGTGTCCGACAGGATGCCGATGCGCTCGTAGTCGGCCGCCGTCGCACGCTCGATAGGGCGTCCGAACAGGGTCACGCGGCCTCCGTCGCAGGTCAGCTGACGCGTAAGCAGCTTGATCGTGGTGGTCTTGCCGGCGCCCGACAGGCCCAGAAACCCGAAGGCTTGCCCGCGCGGTACCGAGAAGGTGAGGTTGTCGAGCACGCGCTTCGCACCAAAGGAAAGGCTCACCGCCTCCATGGAGAGAGCCATCGCGCTCATCGGACATCCGTTCCTTCCAAGGCATCGACGCGGTCGGCCAAGGCCGCAATGGCCTCGCTCAGGCGATGCTGGACGTGCACGAGACCTCCGGCCAAAAGCACGACGGCCACCGCGAGCACCAGCAGAAGCACGGCCAAAGCATGGGATGAAATCATGGGATTCTCTCCTTCCTGAAGGGTGCCTCCTGGCAACCCCGGCGAATTGAACGACCCCATGATGGAAAAACAGCGCCGTACTCACAAGGGATTTCGCACGAAGCGAGCAGCTCGCGCCCGAAAGGAGCACAGCGGCGCACGAGAGGAGCACGCGCCCCGCGCCGAGGAAGGGAGCGCGCCCGTTGCCCCTGCGAGGAGCAGCGCCCTACCTCCAGTTGAAGCGCTCGCGCATCTGGTCGGCACGGCCCTTCGAGAGAGGAAGCGAGGTGTGGGGCGCATCGGAGAGCACCAGATTGAACGTGTTGCGCGTGTAGCGCTCCACCCGGCTCACCTTCTGTACGTTCACAATGTAGGAACGATGGCAGCGGAAGAAGCCGAAGCGCTCCAGCGTCGCTTCCAGCTCGTCCATGGTGAGGGCGGTGGGATACAGCTCGCCGCGCACAGAAGCATAGTTCACCCGGTTGGCGCTCTCGATAAAGTCGATCTCCCGCGGATCGAGCAGCAGCGTGGCCTCCCCCGCCTTCGCGGCGATCTTGCACACGCGCACCTCATCGAAAACGTCGGCGCCCTCCGGCCCATCGGTGGGCGCTCCGGCCCCCGGGGCGCTCGCGGTTCCCGGTTCTCCGGCCGCTCCCGCCCCTTCGCCCGAAGTGCCGTCATCCACCTCGGCCGCGAACAAGCGCCCCTCCTCTTCCCAGAAGGCGCGACCCGGCATGAGCAGCGCCTCGCGCAGGGGCTGTCCCACGGTGACGAACAGCGTGCCGGCCTCCGAGCGCTCGGCGATCCACGCCAGTACAAGGGCCCGGGCCTCGGCGCCCAAATCCAATAGCGGCCGCTCGCAAAAGCACACCTCAGGTTCGAAGAGACTCATGCGGGCAAACCCGAGCAGCGCCCGCTCCTCGGCCGACAACTTCGCCACCAGGGTGTGAGCGCACCCCTCCAACCCGAAATGAACCAGGGCATCATTGGCCATCGCAGGCGAAACTGCCGCCAGCTGCGCGAAGAAGCGCAGGTAGGAACGGGGCGTATCCCGGTCGAAGCCACCATCGTCCTCGAGGAAGAATGCTGTCCGGCGCGCACCCTGCATCGACCGCACCGCTGCCCGAGCCCGGCATCCTGTCTCCCGCGTGCATTCCACATGCGCGCTGCGCTGACCTTCGGCCACTTCACCTCGGACGAGATCTTCAACAGAGGGGTAGTCGATGGGCGAAACAAATGAGGCCACGGGCTTCTCTTTCTGCGATGTGAGGCACGGCAACAACAGGCTTCATTATAATGGTGGCCATAAATCCACGCGGAGAAAAGACGGAATGAAACATCGAGCCCCCTTGCAGATCATCGTCGCCCTCGTGCGACGCGACCTCGGCTGCGCCCTGCGCAACCCCACGGTGCTGGCTTGCATGCTGGTTCCGCTGGGGCTCTGCTGGTTTCTCGCCGCCGTGACCGCCGACGGTCCCGCAACCGTGTCCTTCATGCGGCCCTTCGCCTATGCCGTTGCCGCCATTTTCCCTACGGTGGAAGTGGGCGGCGTGCTTACCTTGTTCGTCATGAGCGAGGAAGGGCCCCGGGGCACCTACCGCCTCATGAAGCGCTGCGGAGTGAGGCTGCGGCACATTGTCGCAGCGAAAATGACCGTCGGCGTACTGGTAAGCGCCCTCATCACTGCTGCCTGCTTTGGATTGATGGGCGTGCCCTTGGTGCACTTGGCTCCTATCGGCGCTGCGGCCGCGCTGGGAAGTGCCCCCACCTTGCTCCTCTTCTGCGCATGCGGGCTGCGCTGCGCCGATCAGATATGGGCCAACTTCTGGGCCGGCCCCATCAGTTTTGTCGCCCTGGCGCCGCTCCTCGGGGCCATGGCCCCCGCCTTTGAGCCCATGGCAACCCTCATCGCCTCAGCATCACCGACGACCCTGCTCGCCGGCGCATGCACGGCCATCGCTTCGGGCGGCCTGGGCGCCCTCAATGCGGGCGCCCTCGGCATAACACCTCTAGCCATGGTCATCAGTAGCGTGATTTGGCTCGCCGTCGGCACGCTCGCCCTTCATTGCAGGCCGGGAAAGGCCCCACAAAAGCGACCGCGCAGAAACGATCCTACAAACCGTACTCCTGAAGAAGGGCCTCAGCAGTCGCAGGATCGGCCATGATGGTCAGCGCATCTGCGGCACGACCCTCTTCGGCAAGCTTTGCAGCCAGAGAAGCCATGCGTGCAATGCCCTCAGTGCGCCCTTCGGTCAAACCTTCGACGCGGCCCTCCACACGGCCCTCAGCACGGCCCTCCGTCAGACCTTCGGCGCGGCCCTCGGCCAAGCCCTCGGCACGCCCTTCGGCCAAACCCTCCGCTCGACCCTCGGCAAGACCAGCCACCCGGGCATCGGCGTGAGCCTCTCTCAGTAGATCCTCTACCGTCATCACAGAGCCCACCCACTTTCTGTCCTCATTGGCTGTGGAAACCTCGGCATCCATGGCGCTCACAAGCTTATCATCCGGAGCCACAGAGCCGCTTCGAAGATATTCTAGCAGATTTCGCAGCTCTGGATCGGGCTCAAGCGCAGCAGCGCGGGCGTTCAGCACCATCCAGGTAGATCCAGTTTCAGCCGCAAGCGCGGGATTCTCCCGACACAAGCGATCGAACGTGTACACAGGCAAGCCGGCGCCCGGCCAGTCGAAATCGCAGGCAAATATGATGTAGCTATCCCGCAGTTCCCGCCACGACGCTCCGAAATTCAGCAAGCCGGAATCAATGCAAGATTGGTAATAGCGCAGGCGTCGACCCAAATCGGCATGAGGATTGGCCTGCATCTCCACGTCAATAACCCCGAGCGCTGTTTCGGCATATACATCAAGCCTTACGCCACGCGCTGTTGCCAAGGGTTGAAGCACCTGCTCTCGGTTGAGATAGGAAACAGCGCCCACTTCGGTTCCGAGAACGCGCTCCAAAAAGCCGCGGCATATGTCCTCTTGGCACAAAACACGTCCGAACATGAAGTTGTTGGCTATGGTGATACGATTGGCCATGGCAAGCCCCTTTCTTTTCGACGGCTGTCCCCGTCTCCGGGTTAGGGACTCCCCAGCCTAGGTTTCCCTCTTTTGGAAACCTTACTTACATTTGTTTCATTATAGTGCGAGTCGCCGAATAGTGCAAGATGAAATTTGTACTTAATTGCAAAGCATTTCTAACTACCGTCCCCGTGCCCAAGCCCCCCCCTCATAACACAACAAAAGCCCCCCTGGCTTTCTGAACTGAACCCAGGGGGGCTTCGAGACAACGGGGACAGGCTTCGCCTTTACACCCGCTCCACTACGGCGGCGATGGCTTCGGCGTGGGCTTGGGCGGCGGCGGGATCCATCGCCTCCACCATCACGCGGACCACGGGCTCGGTGCCGCTCGGGCGCAGCAGCACGCGGCCGTCGTCGCCCAGGGCCGCTTCGGCGGCAGCCACGGCGGCGGCCACTTCGGCGTTGCCGTCCACGGCGTGCTTGTCGGTCACGCGCACGTTGATGAGGGTCTGGGGCATCTTCTCCATCACGCGCACCGCCTCGCCCACGGGCTTGCCGCTGCGAATGACGGCGGCCAAAAACTGGCAGGCCGTCATGAGTCCGTCGCCGGTGGAGTTGTGCTCCAGCAGAATCATGTGGCCCGACTGCTCGCCGCCGATGGAGTAGCCGCACTCGCGCATGGCCTCCAGCACGTAGCGGTCGCCCACCTTGGTCTGCACCACGTCGATGCCCGCCTCGCGCATGGCGCGGACGAATCCGAAGTTCGCCATGACCGTGGATACCACGGTGTTGCCCGCCAGCACGCCGCGGTCGCGCATGTCCAGGGCGCACACGGCCTCCACCATGTCGCCGTCCACCACGGTGCCGTCGGGGCACATGATCATGACGCGGTCGGCGTCGCCGTCATGGGCGATGCCCACGTCGGCCCCGCTTTCCGCCATGAGCATGCGCAACGGCTCCAGGTGGGTGGAACCGCACTGCACGTTGATGTCCATGCCGTTGTAGTCGTCGTTGATGACGATGACCTCGGCCCCCAAACGCCGCAGCGCCTCCGGGCTCGTGAGGGAGGAAGCCCCATGCCCCGTGTCCAGGGCGATGCGCAGCCCGGAGAAGTCGAGCCCCTGGCTCTCGATGGAGCGCACCACGTGGTCGATGTAGATCTCGCAGGCCTGCTCCAGGGGCACCACCACGCCGAGCGACGCCCCAGAGGGCATGGCGATCTCCGATGCCAGATAGTTCGTGGCGTCGGCGGCGAACACGTCGGTCGCCTCCTGGGACGCCTCCCAGGCCGCCTCCTCCAAGGACACCACCTGGCCCTCCAGGCCGCCGGTGGTGATGAAGCGCTCGATCTCGTCCTCCACGGCGTCGGGCAGCTTGAAGCCCTGGGAATCGAAGAGCTTGATGCCGTTGTACTCCGGCGGGTTGTGGGATGCGGAAATGACCGCGCCGCCGGCGGCCTTCATCTCGCGCACGAGCAGGGCCACGCCGGGCGTGGGGATGATGCCCGCCTCCAGCACCGTGCCGCCGGCGCTCATGATGCCGGCCGACAGGGCCGCCCCCAGCATGTCGCCGGAGTGGCGCGTGTCGCGGCCGACCACGATGGTCTTGCCCAGGTACATGGCGGCGGCCTGGCCCAAGCGGTAGGCCAGCTCGCAGGTCAGCTCGACGTTCGCGATGCCGCGCACGCCGTCGGTTCCAAACAGTCTGGGCATAGCAATATCCCTTCTCGCAGAAAATGGCGGTGGGACAGGCTGCCGGGCACGCTGTCCCATTCGACGGGGTTACTTGCCCCGCTTCACGTATTCCTCGTGCAGGCGCACGGCCCCGGCCGGACGTTCCTCGGCGGTCATGCGCATGTTCAGCTCGGCGGCGAACTCGTCGGTCGAGATGCCGTAGCGCTCCAATACGACCAGTAAATGATACACCACATCGGCGGCCTCGTAGCGCAGGTGGTCCACCGCCTCGCCGTATTCCGCCGGAAGCTGCACCGTGAGCGCGTCCGGCCCGTCGCCCGCGCCGTCCGCGGCGGCCTTGAGGGCCACGGCCGCGGCTACCGAAGAGGTGGCCCAGCCCTCCACGTCCTTCGCCGCCAGGGCCACTTCCCCGGCCTCTTCCATCACCTTTTTCAGCACGTCGTCCACGGAGCCGGACAGCAGCCGGTAGGTGTAGCTGCCCTCCCCCGCCTCGCGCCGCGCGGCGATCGTGGCCGCCAGGGCCTCCATGGTCGCCCCGATCTGCGACGAGGGCGCCACCTCGCCCTCGGGAACGTAAGTCTTCTCTGTCATGGCTGTTCCTTCTATACGGAAAAGGGGCCGCGCCAGAGGCGGCCCCTTCCAAACCTGTAAGGTTCATTCGGCTCGGAACTTACTCCTCCTCGCCGTTCTCCATGCGCTCGTTGGAGGCGGCCTCGTCCTCGGCGGTGGTCACGCCGAAGCCGAAGGAGCCGAGGCCCCCGACGGAGCCGAGCAGGGCGTCCAGCTCCTCCAGGTTGCGCTGGTAGGAGCGGGGCGGCAGGGCCTCGCCGAGCATCTCCTCGCCGTCGGTGTTGAACACCGGCGGCTCGTCGCCACCGATGAGGATGGTGTCGTCAGGCGAGAACACCATGTCGAGCAGCTGGCTCATGTCGTCGGAGGAGGCCGACAGGTCGTCCTCGATCACGTGCATGAGGTCGCGAGCCTCCAGGCCCTCCTTCAGCTCCTCGATGGCCTTCACGCCGATGCCCTCGATGC
>CANPHS010000070.1 GCA_947573925.1 uncultured Enterorhabdus sp.
TGAAGTACAGGTTCGGCATGGGGGCGCAGACGAGCTTGCAGCGGTCGGACACCATATCGACCAGCAGGTGGGTGTCCTTCTGCGGCAGCTCCTGCAGGTTGATGCCGGCCATGGTCTTCATGACCATGTCCTTGTTGCCCGGGTAGTTGCTCTCGATGTAGTCGGTGATGATGTCGTGGTACATGTCGGTACGGATGCCGGCCTCGTAGATCCACTGATCGAGGAACTGCTTGCGCAGCTCGGGCTTGGCGTCGAGCACCTCGGCCATGAGGTCTTCCAGGTACACCACTTCCACGCCCTCGTCGCGAAGGATCTTCGCGAAGGCGTCGTGCTCTTCCTGGGCCACGGGGAGGAACGGGATGTCGTCGAACAGCAGCTCTTCCAGCGTGTTCGGGGTGAGGTTCAGCAACTCGTCGCCGGGGCGATGGAGAATGACCTTCTTGAGGTTGCCGATCTCGCTCTTGACGTTTACTCCTTGCATAGAAGCTCTCCTATCTTGAGACGGATAGAAACTCTTGCCAGCCACACAAGATCCCGGGCGCCTCGAGCCGCTTCGCCCCGAGCCGTGTCAGAGGTCTGTTGTGTTGTGACGGGGTTAACCTTCCCACATTTTGCGGTGGAGCCCCGGGAGCGCGGCCTTTGTTTGCCGGAGCGCAAGCAAGCTGACACCAGACTGTCAATTAATGATGAGCCGAAAGGTCTTTATTTTTGCTAAGCGGTTTGCTATAAGATGAGAGGTGCGATCAGCCCTGAGACCGCCCATCAGGGAAAGCGGTGCCGGCGCCGGGGTGCCCCGCCGCGCGGAGGCGGTTCGCCGAAGGGCGGGAAAGGTCGCGGCGCGGCGTGAACGTTCTGCTATAATCGTCACGCTGCCGAGGAGCGGTCGTTGCGAAAACGCCGCACTCCCCCGCAGTCTCGCCCGCGTCGGGATGTGGCGCAGTCTGGTAGCGCGCCTGCTTTGGGAGCAGGATGTCGCAGGTTCGAATCCTGTCATCCCGACCACTTTTGTTTTTCGCCGATCGGCCGGCGCCCCCGTGGCGGGATCGAGCCGGTTTTCAGTACGTTCCCGGTTTCGCTTCATTTTTTGGCTCAAGATCGACGGTTTTCAGTACCTCGTTGAGGGTGGGCGCGGAGCATTTGCACGCCCATCTTTTGTTTTCCCAGGTCACATTCACGACATGTGGTGCACCCAAAATCCAAGTACCAAAAATCGGCAGTTTCCAGCCACGCAAAGTACGTAAAACCGCAAAAGAGCAACCATTTTTTCTCGGATTTTCGGACAAGTACTGAAAACCGTCGATCTCTGCCATAATGCGACCGAGGTTGCAACGGGAGAAAGGGGCACGGGCCATGGAACGGCAGCGAAGCGAAGGCCGAGCACGGCAGTTCGGGCTGAAGCGGTTGTGGTTCGTGGTGCCGGGAGTTGCGGCGCTTGCGCTGACGTGGGCGGCTGCGGCGAATCCAGGGCTTACGGAGGTGTGGTACTCGCGCGGGGTGTACCCGTGGCTGTCGTCGGCATGGGGGTTTTTGCCGTCGCTCGCGAGCTGGTCGGTGGCCCAGTGGGTGGTCGTGGGGTTCCTCGTGTTCTGCATCGGGTTCGTGGCCGTGTACGCGGTGAAGCTTGTGCGCGGACGCGGCGAGCGGGGGCTCGTGCTGTGGCGGGCGCTGGCCACGCTGCTCGCCGTGGCGTCGGTGGGCTACACCATTTTCGCGCTGATGTGCGGGCTGAACTACTACCGGCACACCTTTGCGGAAGACGCCGGGTTCGAGCTGCGGGAATCCACCACCGAGGAGCTGGCGGCCCTGTGCACCACGCTGGCCGACGAGATGAACGAAGCCCGGGCCGAAGTGGCGACCGCCGTTGACGAGGGCGATTCCGCAGCCGATACCGCCGCGACCGGCGAAGCAGGCGAAGGCTCCGGCGGCGCGGACGCTGGCGGAGGGATGCCGGAAGGCGATTCCGCCGCAGCTCCCGACGACTACGCCACGGCGCACGGCGGCTTCGAGGCCTACGCGGAGGCGGCCGTGGGAAACATGGAGGCGCTGGCCGAGACCTACCCGGCGCTTTCCCGGCCCCTGTACTCGCGGCCGAAGCCGGTGCTCTTCTCGGAGCTCATGAGCTACGCCGACATCGCCGGCATGTACTTCCCCTTCACGGTGGAGTCGAACATCAACACCGACGGGCCGTTCTTCACCATCCCGGCCACCATGGGCCACGAGCTGGCGCACCAGTGCGGCTTCATGCGGGAGGACGAGGCGAACTTCATCGGGTACCTGGCCTGCAAGGACGCCGCCGACCCGCTCACGCGCTACAGCGGCTACTCGCTCGCCTACGACTACGCGCTGTCGGCTCTCATCCGCGCCGACCGCGATGCCGCCGTGGCCGTGAACGACACGCTCTCCGACGCCGTGCGGGCCGACCGCCAGGCCCGGGCCGAGTACTTGAAGCAGTTCGAGGGCCCCGTGGCCGAGGCGTCCAACGCCGCCAACAACGCCTACCTGAAGGCCAACCAGCAACAGGACGGAACCCGCAGCTACGGCCGCATGGTGGACCTGCTGCTCGCCGAGGCACGGCAGGAAGCCCGATAGAGGCCGTACTCGAGGGAATCCACCAGGGCATTCCACGAGGCCTCGATGACGTTCTCGGAAACGCCGACGGTGCCCCAGGTGTCGGTGCCGTCGGTGGCGGTGATGGTCACGCGGGTGATGGCGTCGGTGCCCTGGGACTCGTCGAGTAGGCGCACCTTGTAGTCGGTCAGCTCCATGGCCGCCACCTGGGGGTACGACGCGGATATGGCCATGCGCAGGGCCGCGTCGAGGGCGCCCACGGGACCCGCGCTCTCGCCGGTGGCCACGAAGCGGTCCTTCCCCACGTGGATCTTCACCGTGGCCTCGGAAAGGGCGTCCTTGGCCAGCGCCCCCGTGTCCTCGCGGTCGTCCACGATGACGCGGAAGCTCTCCAGCCGGAAGGCCGGCGCGTAGGTGCCCAGATGGCGCATGAGCAGAAGCCCCAGGGAGCCGTCGGCCACCTCGTAGGTGAAGCCGCGGGCCTCCCGGGCCTTGATGTCGGCGAGCACCTCCCCCGCGTCCACCCCGGCCGCCTCCAAGTCGAACCCGAGGGAGCGGGCCTTGGCCACCAAAGACGCGCGGCCCGCGAGCTCGCTCACCACGGTGCGGGCGGCGTTGCCCACGGCGGCCGGGCGCACGTGCTCGTAGGCCGCGGGGAACCGCGCGATGGCGCTGGCGTGCAGGCCGCCCTTGTGGACGAAGGCCGACGCGCCGGTGTAGGGGTGGTGGGCCGGCACCGATACGTTGCAGAGCTCGGCCACGTACTGGGCCACACTCGTGAGCTGCGCCAGGCTGCGCTCCCCCACGCACCGGGCACCCATTTTCAGCTCCAGGTCGGCGATGACCGTGAGCAGGTCGGTGTTGCCCACGCGCTCGCCGATGCCGTTCACCGTGCCCTGCACCTGGCGGGCGCCGGCCCGCACCGCCGCCAGCGTGTTGGCCACGGCGCACCCGGAGTCGTTGTGGCAGTGGATGCCGAGGGTCGCGCCCGGGTAGGCCGCCGCCGTGGCGGCCACGACCTCCTCCACCGAAAACGGGAGCGCCCCGCCGTTGGTCTCGCAGAGGGCCACGGTGTCGGCCCCGGCCTCCACGGCGGCGCCCACGCAGGCGAGCGCGTAGGCCGGGTTGGCCGCGTAGCCGTCGAAGTAGTGCTCGGCGTCGAAGACGACGGTGCGCCCGGCGGCCTTCAGGTGGCGCACCGAATCGCCGATCATGCGCAGGTTCTCGTCGAGCGTGGTGCACAGCGCCCGCTCCACCTGGGCGTCCCACGTCTTCCCCACGATGGTGACTACGGGCGCCCGTGAGGCCAGAAGGTCGGCCAGGCCCGCGTCCTCGGCGGCGGGGACCCCCTTCTTGCAGGTGGAGCCGAAGGCGGCGATGTGCGCGTGGCGCAGGTCCATGGCCGCCACCTCGCGGAAGAAGGCGACGTCCTTGGGGTTGGAAGCGGGGAAGCCGCCCTCGATGACGTCGATGCCGAACTCGTCGAGCCGACGCACGATGGCGAGCTTGTCGGCCAGCGAGAGCGCGATGCCCTCGCACTGCTCCCCGTCCCGCAGGGTGCAGTCGTAGGTGAAGATGCGCGTCGCTTCCATGGCGGCCTCGATTTCCCTCGGGTTCACTGATGGCGCCGCTCATTATAATGCGGCGACGGGAACTGAAAAAGGGAAGGAGCCCCGAGAGGCTCCTTCACGTCCGATTTGGTTGCGCCAGGCCCGCTTGGCCTTCGCGCGGTTGTACTTGGCGTCGCCGTGGGCGCCGTGGCCGCAGGCATGGCCGTTGTAGCGCGGCTTCGCGACGAGCGCGGCCTCCTCGGCCGTCTGGCGCCACACCACGTTGCCGCCCGCGGTGCCCGGTGCGCTGTCGCGACCAGCGCTTGCCGCCCGCAGGTGGGCCCGGGCCCGCAGCTGCGCCCGCTCGCGGGCCGTGCGCCCCGTGCGCTTCCGCTTCTTAGACATATCGCCTCACCTCCTTCGCGGTCGTTTCGGTCGGCCGCCATTGTAGCACGTCTCGCCCTACTTCCGCTTCTTCAGCGCCGGATCCGTGAGGCCGGGCACGGCGCCGTGGGAGACTTCCCAAAAGAAGAGCGAGGCCGTGCTGCCGTAAGGGGAAAGGCGCCGGCGGTACTTCGCGAAGAGTGCGGGCGCGAGGGCGCGGTGGCGGTACACCATGCGCATGCCGCGCTGGATGGCCAAGTCGCCAAAGCTGAGCACGTCGGGGCGGCCCAGGCAGAACAAGAGGATCATCTCCGCCGTCCAGCGGCCGATGCCCGCAAGGGTGCAGAGGGCCGCGATGGCCTCTTCGTCGGGCAGGGCGGCCACGACATCCAGGTCGAACTGGCCGCCCATCACTTTCTCGGCGAAGTCCCGCACGTAGGCGGCCTTGCGGAAGGTCATGCCGCAGGCCTGCACCTCGGCGGCATCGGCCGCGGCCAGCGCCTCGGGCGTCACGGCACCGAAGCGCTCCCGCAGGCGGTTCCAGATGGTCTGCTGGGCGGCGGTGGAGATCTGTTGGCCGATGATGTGGTGCACCACCGAGGCGAACAGGTCGTCGTCCATGGGCCGGCAGATGTGCCCCGCGGCCTCCACCTGGGCGATGACCGGCGCCAGCTTCGGGTCGGCTGCACTGAGGGCGGCCAGCTCCACCTCCCCGTAGGGAAAGAAGCGCGGGGGCGCAGGCGCGTCGGATGCGGCGGGGCCGGCGGCGGCCGCAGCATCGGCAGTGGCGGCCGCGGCATCGATAGGCTCAGGTCCGGCGACGGCAATTTCCACAGCACTCCCCTTTCGACGGCGTTTTCCTTCCCCGGCATCATAGCAGAGCGCATGGGACGCGGGGCGCGTCAAAGGAAGCCGGCGAGCACCCTCGAAGGGCCCCGCACGGCGGGAAGAACCGCCCATGTCCCATCGTCGCACTTCGGACATCGCCCGCGAGAGAACGCGTCCGGCATTCGCCCCATCTCGCCTGCATACTGCGTCCATGACAAAACGTCAGGGAATAATCATCGCGCCAAGTCGGCAGACTTCGTTGCAAGTAATAAGAATAAAATAGGTGTGTTACTATGCTCCCTAGCAAAGCGCCCGACCGGTGAGTATTTCACCTTAGTCCGGCGCTTTACTAATACCTTAGGGCGATAGTCCAAAGCTCGGGCAGGAACGCGTTACCGTGCCAATGAGCAAAGTCCCGGCCAGTGAGCATTTCGCATGAGTCCGGCGCTTTGCCGCTCCTCCCTCCCCTAAAGCCCCAGCTCCTCTTCGCCCCACTGCTTCAGGGCGAGCAGGATGGGCACGAAGCTTTCTCCCTGGGGCGTCAAGGCGTACTCCACGCGCGGGGGCACCTCGCCGAAGTCGGTGCGCGTGAGGAAGCCGTCGCTCACCAGCTCCTTCAACTGCTTGGAGAGGGTGGATTCCGATATGTCCCCGATGCAGCGGCGCAGCTGCCCGAAGTGGCGCACGTCCTTCAAGGCGATGTAGAACAGGATCTCGATCTTCCACTTGCCGCCGATCATCCGCTGAATGGTGGACACCGACCGGCAGCGCTCCACTTCCTCCCCGTGCCTGCGGGCCATCGGGCGCCCCCTTCCCTACTCCAGAAAAAGACAGTACTACACACAAAAAAGCTTGTCGCCCATGATGGTACCAAACCCGAGAAGCGTCGGGAACACCGACGGGAAGGAGAAGCGCCATGCACTACACGAGAACCATCTGGCGGCCGCCCTACGAGGCGGACTCGCTCATCATCGAGGCCACGGCCGGCTGCACGCACCACCGATGCAAGTTCTGCACCCTGTACGAGGATTTGCCCTTCGCGTTCCGGCCCTCGCCTTTGGAGGACATCGAGGCCGACCTCTTGGAGGCCCAGACCTGGTACCACGACCCGCTGCGGAAGGCCGAGGAGCGCCTGTTCGACCTGGAGGGGGCCTCGGCCGACCGCGTGTTTTTGGCCGGCGCGAACCCCTTCGGCCTGAAAGCGCACCACTTGCTCGCCATCGCCGGGCTCGTGCGCCGGTACTTCCCGGGATGTCGGTCCATCGGCTGCTTCGCCCGGGTGACCGACGTGGCGGCCAAAACCGACGACGAGCTGGCGGCCCTGGCCCGAGCGGGGTTCGACGGTCTGACCATCGGCATCGAGACCGGCGACAACAAGGCCCTCGCGTTCATGGAGAAGGGCTACGAAAGCGCCGCCATCGTGAAGCAGTGCCGACGCCTCGACGGGGCGGGCATCGGCTACGCGTTCTTCTACCTGGCCGGCATATCCGGCGCCGGGCGCGGCATCGAGGGCGCCCGGGCCACGGCGGCCGTGGCCAACGAGACGCGCCCCTGGCTCATCGGCGCCAACATGCTCACGGTGTACCCCACCTCCGAGCTGTACCGCGACATGCAGCGGGGCCTGTGGGCCGAGGCGGGCGAGGTGGAAAAGTACGAGGAAATCAAGGAGCTGGTGGCCCGGTTGGAGATACCGACCCGGTTCGCCATGCTCGGCGCCTCGAACCCGGTGATGCTCGCCGGAAGCCTCCCCGATCAGCGCGAAGAGATCACCGCCGCCCTCGACCGCATCATAAACGACATCGGCGAGGAACGCCTGCGCACCTACCGCGCGAACCTGCGCCACCTGTGAGGGATCCGAGGCGGACAGCGCACGACAACGGCCACGCACCAACGGGCCAAACGGCTACTCCGGCAGCTTGCAGACGTCTACCCAGGTGCTGCCGGGCACGATGGCGGCCAGCTCGTCGGGCGCGAGAGCGATGGCGCTGTTGGCGCTGCCGCAGGCGGGGTACACCACGTCGAAGCGGCGCAGTGACTCGTCCAGGTACACGTCGCAGCCCTCGTTCACGCCGAAGGGGCACACGCCGCCCACGGCGTGTCCGATGCGCGCTTCGGCCTCGTCGGGGCCGAGCATCTTCGCCTTGCAGCCGAAGGCCTCCTTGAACTTCGGGTTGGCAATGCGGGCGTCCCCGGCGCACACGACGAGCGCCACGCGGTCGCCCACGGAAAACGAGAGCGTCTTGGCGATGCGGGCCGGCTCGCAGCCCACGGCCGCGGCCGCCAGCTCCACCGTGGCGCTCGACGTCTCGAACTCCATCACGTCGCCCTCGCGCCCGTACCGCGCCAGGTGCTCCTTCGCCCTCTCGATGGCCATGGCAACTCGCTTTCTCCGATTGCTTCGTTCCGCTCCCAGCATACCACCGCCAACGGCCGCGCGACCCCCGAGGAACTGCGGGAGCGGCGGAATCGGCGAGGGGCGCCCGAGTGACAAATGGACGTATGACTTGTCACACGCTTGTCACGCACGTCCATTTGTCACGCACGGGCGTGCTTGCCTCGCTTCGCGGAGAGAGCCCGGCGTCGGCTCCCCAACGCAACCGCGGCTGCCGAAGCCGTGAGCGCCGTGAGGATGGCCATCTTCTCCGCGGCAACATCGCCGGTCTGGCCAAGCGAAGAGCCCGTCGCGCCGCCTCTGTCTTCCGAAGGAGTGCCGGCATCATCCGCCCCGGGGTCGTTTCCGGCACCGGTCGACCCGCTGTCGCCCTCCGCATCGTCACCCTCGGCGTCGCCGCTCGGCACGGTATCATCCGCCCCGGGGTCGTTTCCGCCGCCGGTTGGCCCGTCGTCGCCCTCCGCGTCGTCACTCGGCACGGTGCCATCGACGGATAGCCACAGGCCGCGCTCAGGAGCCGTGAAGGGCTCGCCAGCGCCAACCTTGACCGTGAAGCCCGCAGGAACGAACACGGCGCTATCGGGATTCGTCCTGAAACGCAAGCTCCCGTGCGCAAGGGCGGATGTAATGGTGACCGGCTCACCTGCCGTGCTGATAAAGCTCGCGCTCCCTTGCGGAGGGAGGTCGAGGCGGGGCGAATGGCCGGCAGAGGGATCGGATTCAAACACGAGGGTGTCGGCGGGAACGCTCATGCCTTGCGGCAGTGCCGCATTGTACACGGTAGAGGAAACGACCGTGCGCAGCTGCATCCCGTCATCAAGCGTCACGTTGGCGTCGTTGCTGGGGGCGAAAACCATCGTGCCGCCCATCAGAGAGACGGGCAAGCAATTCGTCATGGCCTTGGCATTGCCGAACCCGTAGATCAGGCCGCCCGTCACGGCAAGGCCCACAGAGCCGGGGTCGCGCACGCCTATCACCGCGTCCGCTTCGGGCGCGACCAAACGAAGGGCACCTCCCGAAACGCCGACAGAGACATCCCCGCTGGTGTTCGTTGCACCGAGCGCGGGCGCATCCTTGCTGTAGGCCTCGACGATCCCTCCGCGTATCCGAATGGCGCCGCCCGTCGTGCCTGGGCCGCCTCCGAGAGCGCAGACCCTCTCAGCCTGCACCATGGCTTGCACGAAACCGCCGTTGACGGTTAGAGAACCGAGGCTTGCGCCAGAGCCGCCCCCGATCGCAGGAGAAGCAACCCCACGCGCCATGACAACGCCGCTCTCAAATGTGATGTCCCCCGCATCGTGCCCGGAACTGCCCCCGATTGCCGCGTCTGAGCCTGAGCCCTTTGCCCGCAGCACGCCCGCATCATCGATGTCATCGGTTTGCCCGTATACGGTGAGGCTGTTCCCCGCCTCCACGCCAATCCCATCGCGGCAATTCAAGTCCACGCCGTTCGCCAAGATCAGATGCACATCGCCGCTCACCGCAATGCGGCGCTCGATGATCATGTCCTCTTCAACGACATACCAACCGCCGGCAAGCGTGCCGTCACGGTCCGTACCGTCTATCATGGCGGGCGTCAGCCTCACGACGTTCACGTCGGCAGGCGTGCGCAGCTGCGTGCCGCCGGCATCCACATAGGACACCCGGTAATTCGCCGTGGCGATGGCCGCGCCGTCGGAGGTGGCGCCGTTGTAGAACGCATTGCCCGCGTAGCGAGCATAGAAGGCGTATTCAGTCGCGGGCTCCAGTCCCTCGAACAGAGGGTCGCTCTGCCAATTCGCGGGCGCGGCCCCGCCCAAGGCGCAGGCGTATTCCATGCCGCCGTAGCCAGGGTCGGCCACCGTTTCCAGCAGAATAGAGTCGGCGGTCGCTCCCTTGGCCGTTGGCGCAGCGGGCTTGCGAGCATCGGCCTTGGCTCCGACAAGCGTGCCCGAACCGGTGATCATGCCGCCGTCGTTGGCTATGGAACCGCTATTGACGATGGTGCCGTTGTTCACGATGGTGGTTCCCTCAGAACATCTGATCGCACCTTCGTTTCTCAACGTCACGCCCGCCGGTACGGTGAGCGTCCCGGGCGAATAGGGCGTGAGCGTTTTGCCGCTGACGATGGCCAGGTCGCCGCTCAGCACCTGGTTGCCGTACACATTCACGTTGCCATCCACGGCAACGAGAGCGCTCTTGCCCGACCAAAAGGCAACCGTAATCGAACTGGTCTCGATAAAAGCATGGCCATCCGTCCCCGTCGAGAACGTCCTGTATCCGGAGATGCCCGGGCCTTTTCTCGTGCCCGCCACACCGCCATCGGCGATCACATGGCCACCCGATATGGTCAAGGTGCTTATTTTGCCTCTGCCCGGCTCATAAGAGCCGCCGCCGATCGCCGCCGCGTTCGATCCCGAGCCGTTCGCTTCCACGACGCCGCCTGTTATGGTGACGGTGCCCTCTTCGGCTCTTCCCGAGCTGCCGATGGCAGCGCCGACCACATGGGATCCATCCGATGGCACGGCATTCGCAGTGACGAACCCGCCGTTTATGACGATGTTGCCGCAGCTGCCGTTCTTGCCGCCGCCGATGGCAGAGGCGCTACTGTCCGCCGTCGCGGTTACCACGCCTCCGTTGATCGTGACGTTGCCGCAATTCACGGAATCGAACTTCCCTCCGATTCCCGCGCCACGCCATCCCTTCGCAGTGAGACTTCCCGCCGCGCTTCGGTTCTCCGATTGTGCATAGATAGTGAGGCTGTTGCCCTGGGTGACCCAGATGCCGAATTTGAGGCCAAGCGAGCATCCATCAGCCAAGATGAGATGCACGTCCCCGTTTACTGAAGCAGGAGCCGCCGTGAATTCAACGTTTCCGTTCACCACATACCAGCCGCTCGTCCATTCCCCCGAATCGGCGCTCACCTCGGTGGCCGTCGGGCACACCTGGGCCATGCCGTCAGCATCAAGATAGGGCACGTTCTGGGCGTCCGCAGATGCCGCCGCCGCCCCCTCGGCCACGGGGGGCCCCGCAGCCGAAACCCGCGCAAGGGCGGCCGCCCGGAGGGCCGTT
>CANPHS010000071.1 GCA_947573925.1 uncultured Enterorhabdus sp.
TGCCGTTAACCTTGATCTCAGTCCAGGCTGTGTTGAGGATAGTCAGCTCGCCCGTGTTCTTGTTCTTGAGCTCAGCCTTGCCCGTCACAGCCGTGGCGTTGTAGCCGAGGTGCTGCGCGACAGCCGCAAGACCAGCAGCCGCCGAATAGCAGTCGCCCTGGGTACCCGACTTTTTGACACCGTTCTTGAAGTTCTTGAAGAACAGCTGCGCCTCTTTCTTGAAGCGATCGCTCTTGAAAGCCCCCTTGATAGCGGAGTAGCCGGTGTTGGCATACTGGTACTTCTTATCCAGCGCGGCGAAGCACTTCTTCAGGTCCATGCCGTTTTTCTGGCAGAACTTCTTGATGTTGTCGTCCACCTTGGCCACGCCAGTGATCTTATTGATAAAGCCGCTCTTGGAGGAATAGGCCTTGCGGTCCATGTTCGGGGCCTTGCCGCCCTTCTTGGCCACCAGCTTCACCTGATAGGCAGTCATGGCCTTGCTCTTATCATTGGTGCCGGCCTTGGCGCCGTTCTTGGCCCAACCCATCCAGCCGTAGCCCTTGATGTACACGCGGTAGTACACATCGTAGGTCTTCGCGGCGGTTCCGCTCAGCTTCACGGTCAGCCCCTGGGTCGCCTTGCCCTTCTTGCCGGCGACCTTGCCATCCTTAGCCGCCTTGGACCACTTGCCACTGGTGCACACAGTGTACTTGACGGAACCCTTCGCACCCTTCAACTTCATCTTCACCTGAGTAACCGCCGGGGCCTTCTTAGAGGCTTTGCCCGCCGTCTTGCCCATCTTGGCCGTCGCAAACTTCGCCTTGCTCGTCGTGGCGGTATAGCTGGTCACCGTCCCTTTGTCGGCGGCGTAGGCGGTCTCGGCCGAAACCGCGGTCAAACTCAGCACCAGGGCCGCCAGGGCGAACACTGCGGTGAGCTTCTTCCAGGAACTGCACTGTGCAATCATGGGTATCTCCTTACTTTTCGTTGATAGGTCGTTCTTGTCACACGCACGAGCAATTCGTCGTGCGGTTGGCCATCGCCCATCCGCAACGGCCTCGCGCGGTATCGGTGCTTCTAGACGCGAATCTGCACCTGGTGGATGATCTTGTTCACCGAGTTCATCTCCTCGCGTTCCACCGCCGTAGGGGCGATCACCACGCCGAACTCGGTCTCGATGGCCACTAACAGCTCAATGGCCGCCATCGAATCGAGCAGACCGGCCTCGAACAAGTCGATGTCGCGCTCTTCGCGAATCACCTCGTCGTCGCAGATCTCCTCGATCAAGTCGAGCATTTTCGCTTCAACCGATTCCGCCATACTCGTTACCTCCTGTGTCTTTCTCGCATCTTTTTCGCTATTTGAAAGCTGTTAGCCTTTGTTGGCGAGCGCCTTGCGGTCGAGCTTGCCGTTCGGCGTCATGGGCAATGCATCGTGGAACACGACTTTCTTGGGAATCATATAGTGGGGTAGTATCTCCTTCAGCCGGTTCTTCAGCGCCAGGCCTTCGCGAAAGTCGGATTCGGTGCGTTCGCCGGCCGAGACCACATGGGCTTCGAGGTGGGCCGCGCCGTTTTCCTTCGTGACCATGACAACGGCCGCCTCCTTCACATCGGGGAATTCGACGAGATTCTGCTCGATTTCGCCCAGCTCAATGCGGAAGCCGTTCAACTTCACCTGCAAATCGATGCGACCGCGGCAGTGGAGATTGCCCTCTTCATCGAGAAAGCCCTCATCGCCGGTACGATATGCACGCACGGCCTTGCCGTTGAGCTCGGTCTCGGAGAAGACCTTGCTCGTCAGGTCATCGCGACCGAAATAGCCCTTGGCCACCGTGTCGCCCACGATGACGATCTCGCCCAACTCGCCGACGGGAGCCTCCGCCAAACCCTCCTCGTCACGTGCGATGACGATACGCGTGCCCGAGCGAGGGACGCCGCAGTGCAGAGGCTCGGCGGCCGCGGCCATGGCAGGCGAGACGACCGTGGCAGTCACGGCCACGGTGGATTCGGTGGGCCCGTAGGAGTTCACGATGACCCCCTCGGGGAAACGCTCCTGCAGGCGGGCCGCCGTCGTATTGCGCAGCGCCTCACCGCAGAAGAGAAATACCTTGCAGCAGGGCAGCAGATCGCTGTTGAACTCGGGGTTCGCCAGACAGAGTTCGGCGAAAGAGGGCGTAGATACCCAGATGGTGGCGTGGGAGGCTCCCAGAGATTCGAGCATTAGGCGGGCATCATCCTGCGAAGCCTTCGTCAGGCAGAACAAGGTGCCGCCAGCCGCGAGCGACTGAGCCAGCTCGTACACTGACAGGTCGAAGGAGAAGGGGGCCTGGTTGAGATAGATAGCCCCATCGCGCGGAGCCGCATCAGAGCCCAGCGTAAGGGCCCAGCGGCAGAAATTGTCGAAGCAGTCGGAGGTAACCTGCACACCCTTCGGCGTTCCCGTGGAGCCGGAGGTGAACAGAATGTAGGCTAGATCCTCGCCGGTCACCCAATGCTCGGGGTTGCTGGAGCGGTGCTCCTCGTTGCACGCCAGATCGGCTACGGCAGTGTAGTCGACAAACGTCACGTCAGAGCTATCCACGGCAGCCTGCAGGGCGGATGCGCCGGACTGCTCGTCTTCGCTCGACAGATCGAAGACAATGGTGGTGCCAATCTGGCCGATAATGCCTACAGCACGCTCCAGGGGCACCGAGTGTTGATCGATAGGCACGTAGGGGTGACCGCTCTTCAAGCATCCCACGAACGTGGCGATCATGAGAGGATTCTTGTGCCCATACACAGGAATGGGCACATGGGGATCGAGACCCTTCTTCGTAGATAGCTCCTCGATAAACGACGCAATGGCCTCAGAGGCGGCCTGCAGCTGCCCGTAGGTCATCTCGACGCCATTATCGGTCACCACGGCCTTGCGGTCGGGAATGTGCCGGGCATACTCGCTGATTTTCTCCAAATACTCCACTGTTACCTCGCTTGCTGTTTGATTCCTGCTACCTATCTCGACAGCCCATCGTTATTATTCTCGCAATGGGCGCCGCATTTGCGCTGCTGAAGACCTACTTCTTGTGGTAGCGCAACGGCGCTTTGGCGTAGGTGACCCTATAGAACTTATGGCTGGGATATTGTCGTTGCAAATCAGGATCGAACACATAAGTCGTGCCCTTGATCTTGATTTCGACCCACCCGTGGGAAGCAAGACCGCCACTGCGTCGCGGAACCTTGCCCGAGACCAGCTTGGCATCATAGCCGTGGTACAACGCCAGGTAATAGAACGCCGCTGCAAAACCATAGCAATCGCGCTGGTCGGAGAAAAAGAAGCGTTTCGCCTCCTTGAGGCCCCAATTCGTGCTTCCCACCGGATACACGCGCTTGGAGAAATTCTTGTGGCGATGGTTCTTCACCCAGTTGAAAGCGCTCTTCAATGTCTTGTATTTCTTTGCGAGCTTCTTAACCTCACGATCGACTTTCTTGTCACCGGTCGTGAAATCTTTGCTCTTGACCCATTTGGCGTAGAGCGTGATATCACCGGTGCTGCCCCGGGGAATCGTTTTCACGCGGTTCTTGAACTTTTTGTCGGAATACCAGCCAGCAAAGCGGTAACGGCCAGCACGCACGGGACTCTTCAGCTTGATCGTCTTACTCGATTTGGTATAGGTGGCCGGGTTGGCCTTGGCATTGCTGCCCGTGGAACCCAGCCCCTTATACTTGATGGCGTACGTCGACTTCTTCCACTTGGCGTAGTAGGTTTTGTCGCCCTTGCCCGCGATCTCCGTCACCTTCTTGGTGTACTTCTTGTCGGTGAACCACCCAACAAATTTGTAGCCCTCTCGCTTGGGCTTGGCGAGCTTCGCTGTTACGCCGTTCTTCGCTTTACCCGCATAACTGGCCGGGTTCTTCTTACTATTCTTTCCTCCATTCAGCACATATTTAATGCGGTACTGAATCTTGAATTTCTTCGTTACCTTGCCCGTGTAGTCACCAACGCCCTCGATGGTCATTGTGGCAGTGCCTCGCTTGACGTTGTTCTTGTAGGTGACACGATAGTCAGTTTCCGCCTTGAGTTCTTTCCCGTCGAGCACTACCGTGGGGACGGGCTTGATGGACTTGCCTGTTTGACCGTAAGCCTTATCGACACCCGAAACAGCGGCTCCGGCAATGCTGATCGGAACCGCCGGCTCCTGCTCGGACGGTTCCTGCTGGGATGGCTCCTGCTGAGAAGGCGCACCCTCGCCGGCCGGCTCATCTGCATGGGCGACGCCCGCAGGCACCCCGGACATTACGAGCGCAACGGACAGCACCACCGACAGAATCGTGAACCGTTGTTCCTTTGCAGTTGGCAACATGCACCTCTTCACACCGCGCCATGACGTCCCGTTTAGTCAACCCATCATACACAAATCGGTAACGAAGTCCATACAAATATCTATTATTGTATAAAAGAACTCGGCCAGTTCAGCAGCGGAATTACGAAACATTCCTAGCGCTGCCAGGGCGGGCGGCGCTTCGTGGTGGCGGCCAGGCGCTTCTTGCGGTAGCTGGGGTTGTGCTTCAGGAAACGGCGGTTGGCGAGGCGCGTGATGCCGAGACCGACCAGCGTGACGGCCAGGAAGCTGAGGGTGAGGTCGAGCACGGCCGGGGCGTTGTCGAAGAAGGCGTACACCGAGGCCAGGGCGAAGAACGCGCTGAGGATGCCGCAGAGCCAGGTGAAGGCTTGAATGAGCACCTCTTTGGCGCGGGCCGGCGAATGGCGGTAGGTGACCACCAGGTAGATGATGCCCGCAGCCAGGGCCAGCACGATGACAAGGGGCACCACACGGGAAAGGCGAGCGATGAGTCCCATGGCTACCTCCCGGGAACCACGGCGGCGCGCAAGCCGCTGAACGTGGTGGGTCGGGCCCACCAGCCTCGGGCGAGGGCGGCTGTGGCAACGCGACTGGCCTCGGCGAAGCTGTCGACCACGGCGAAGGTGGTGGCGCCGCTGCCGGCCAACAGTACGGCATCGGTCCCTGCTTCAGCCGCAAGCCACTGACGCACGGCGACGAGCTCGGGGCACAGCGCCTCGGCCGCCGAGGCGAGGTTGTTCGCCAGGGGCACCTCATCAGCCGCAGCGGCCGCTTGGGCCTGCGCCAGCACGGCGGGGGGCACGGGCGCCGGATCGTCGTCGAAACGGCGGTAGGCCTCGGCCGTGGAAACACCGCCAGCGGGCTTCACGAGCACCACGGCCTTGCGCGACGGGGTCAGGGTGCGCTGGAGCGCCTCGCCCGCGCCGCCCAACTGGGCGCAGCCGCCCTGCAGGAAGAAAGCCACATCGGCACCGAGGGAACGGGCCGTGGCCTGCACGGGCTCGTCGTTCAGCCCGAGGCCCCATTGACTTGCGAGACCCACAAGCACCGCCGCAGCGTTGGACGAGCCGCCGCCCAGGCCCCCCTGGGCCGGAATATGCTTCTCGATGCGCAGCTGAACGGACTCAGGCTCGGTACGTCCCACGGCCCGGGCCAGGGCGTCGACCGCCTTGAAGGCCAGGTTGTCGACAGCGGGAACGGCCAGGTCGAAGCCGGTGCGGTCGGCCAAGTCGATAGTCACCGCCAGGTTGTCGGCCGGACCGCCCACGGCCGCGTCCGGGCGCCCCGCTGCCACGGCTTCGGCCGCCCGAGCCACGTCGTCGGCCATAGCCGCCTCCACCCGCAGGTACACGGTGTCGTGCAGGGCCAGGGCATGCATGATGGTGTCCACCTCGTGGTAGCCGTCGGGGCGCCGCTCGCCAATGGACAGCAGCAGGTTCACCTTCGCCGGCGACACCACCTTCACCGTGCCGGAGCCCATGAACGCGACCGCCGACCACTGGGCCTCACGGGCCGCCGCCAGCATGTCAACTTCGGAAACGTTACTCGCCATGGGGTTTCGCCCTTTCTCGTTACTCGTTCAGCGGGCCGGCGACCGTTGTCACGTCGCTGGCTGCGTCATCGGCCGCGTCGCCGGCCGCGTCGCCAGCCCCATTGCCGGCCGTGTCATCGGCGCGAACCGTCGCATTGCCGGAAGCGCCGTCCTTCTGGGAAGTTGCACCCGGCACGGCCCCGGTGCGCGGGCCTTCGCATTCCGCTATGACGCGGGAACGCCGGGCCCGTCGGGCGGCGAAGAAGTCGCGCAACAGACCCACGCACTCCCCTTCTGCCACACCCGGTGTCACCTCGAACTGATGGTTGAGCCGCCCGTCCTCGTGAATGCGATACAGCGTGCCCAGCGCCCCAGCCTTCTGGTCGGGTGCCCCGTACACGCAGCGGGCCACCCGCGCCTGATGCATGAGGCCCGCGCACATAAGGCACGGCTCCAGTGTGACGTACACCGTGCAGTCGGCCAGCCGCCACGCGTCCAGCGCCCGGGCCGCCTCCTTCATGGCGAGGAATTCCGCATGGCCCGCCGGGTCGCGGTCGGTCTCGCGCCGGTTGTGGGCCCGGGCGATCACCCGGGGCTCGGCCAAGGGGCGCCGCGTGGCTCGATCCATGGGCTCGTGCACCACCACAGCGCCGATGGGCACCTCGCCCGCATCGGCCGCCGCCCGCGCCTCTTCCACGGCCAGGGCCATGAAGGCCGCGTCCAGCTCCGCCTGTTGTTCCGGTGTGCGATGTTCGTTCATAGGGGGAATTATAGAAGGAAGGCACCCGGCTGCCCGCGCGACCGAGGCACCCCCACGAAGAGAACGCAGCCGAGCCTTTTCTCGCAAGCCTCTGCGAAGGTCGGCGAGTTATGGTATCCTTACCCCTGCTTGCGGCCGTTCCGGTCGCGCATGCTTTTCGCGGAGGCGTGTCCGAGTGGCTTAAGGAAGCAGTCTTGAAAACTGTCGTGCCGAAAGGTACCGTGGGTTCAAATCCTACCGCCTCCGCCAGAATTGCCAAGACCCCCTACCGGGGGTCTTTTTCATGGCCCCATCCGTTCCTGCCCGAGTGGTAGGATTTGAACCCGCGAGGGGAGAACAGCCCAGTGGGCTGTTCTCGGTCGAGGGCGTAAGCCCGAGGCCTCGCGGATTCGCGAAGCGAAGACGCGCAAATCCTACCGCCTCCGCCACAACCTCCAAGACCTCCTACCGGGGGTCTTTTTCATGCCCGGCTTCACTTCTGCCTGAAATGTACGATGCGACCCGTCACATCGGCATTTTGGGACAGAAATCCTCCAGCACCACCCCTTGAATCCGGGTTTGCTGCCCGAAATGCACGATGCGCTCAGTCACATCGACTTTTTGAGGCAATGACGGCGTAGACAGCGCTCTTTCCGATGCCATCTATGCCCCAAATCGTCGGTATGTTCCGTCACATCGACGATTTGGGGCACAGGCGAGACGGAGCCAGACGCACAAACGTAACGAGCACAGGCGCACCTACGGAGCGCAATAACGCAGCGCCCTAGGCTACTTGGTGGTGGGCGAAGGTGCGGGCGGCGAGGGGAGCGCAGATGAGAAATGCCGCGGCGTACACGGTGAAGAGCGTCGCGTGGTAGTCGAGCACGAGCGGGCCCGCCGCGTAGGATACGGGACCGAGCAGCGTGGAGGCGTCCAGGGCGAAGTACGGCAGCAGGTACAGCAGGTGGTTCGCCACGTTGTTCTGAATGGAGGGCACGAGCAGCGGCGCCACCAGCACGGCGATGCCGATGGCAAAGATGGCCATGGACGAGCGCAGCCGCGCCGACAGCAGCAGCGTGACGGCCAACAGCGCGAGCAGGGCCGCATAGCCGAGGCCCACGCCCACGGCCACGGCCTGGGCCACCGTCAGCCCCCATGCGCCCGTGAGGCTGCGAATCTGCACGGGAAGCGCTCCGCCGTCGGCCCCGAAGAACACGAGCGGCACCCCGACGATCGCCAGGGCGAACAGGCCGTAGGCCGCCGTGGCGAGCAGCACAGCGGCTACCACCTTCGCCCAGGGCAGCTTCGTCTTCCCGCAGCGCGTGGCCAGCACCACGGCATCGGTGCGCTGCTGGTACTCGCCGGTGAACACGGGGGCGCAGGCCAGCACCACAGCCATCATGGCGAACAGCAAGAAGCCCAGGCAGTCGAGCACGTCGTCCCAACCGCCGGCGTAGCCGTACTCCACGGGCTTGGGCACCTCGTCGTAGCGGATCAGCCAAAAGGCCTGCTCGGTCGGCGTGTAGGTAAGCCGCCCGTCGGGGTCGGCCAGCGTGGCCGCCAGCTTCGCTGCTGCCTGCCCGTACACGTCCAGCGGCTCGGCCGTATTCACCCGCACGGCCACCACGTCGGGCGTCTCGTAGCCCTGCATCCAAGGACCGAGCACCAGGTTCAGATACTGGTAATGGGTGTGGTACCAGGCGCGGAACTGCTCGCCCTCGGGTGTGGCGGGGTCATCGTAAGGCGCCTTCACCTCGCCCTCTTCGTCGAGGAAGGTTTGGAACTCGCCCACGACGGCCGCCACCGCCTCGTCAGTGATGGGACCGGCACACTGCTCGGCATCGGCGCGTTGCTGGGCGATGGCGGCGGTGCCCGACAGCATGGACGGGTCACCCGCGGGGTTCACCGCCGCCTGCTGAACCACGTTCAAGCCCATGAACAGCAGCGACAGGGCGAACAGCACCCCCAGAGACACTTGGGTCACCCGGCGCCCCAGCATCTTCTTCAGCTCGAATATCACCAGGCTAGCCACGACGGCCTCCTTTCTTTCCCGAGCGAGACGGCGCCCCATCGCCCGACGACAACGTCCCCTCGCCCGACGATTCTTGGAACAGGTACAGGTACACGTCCTCCAGCGTGGGCTCCACCGGCACCGCCCGGGGATGCGGGCGCCGCTCGGCCACTACGCGCACTACGGCCATGCCGTCGGTGCCGTAGTGAAGGTTCCCCGCGGTAAACCGCGCCGCCAGCTCGTCGGCCTCGCGCGGCGTCACCGCGCATTCCCACACCGCGCCGCGCCCGTACTGCACGATGTCCTCCACGGTGCCGCGGCACACGATGGAGCCGGCCCGCATGACGAGAATCTGGTCGGCGATGTACTCGATGTCGGGCACGATATGGGTGGAGAGGATGACGATCTTGTCCTGGGCGAAGGACGCGATGAGGTTGCGGAATCGCACGCGCTCCTTCGGGTCCAGGCCGGCGGTGGGCTCGTCGAGCACCAGCACCGACGGCTCGTTCAGCACCGCCTGGGCAATGCCGAGCCGCTGCTTCATGCCGCCCGAGAAGGTGCGCACCTTCTGCTTCGCCACGTCGCGCAAGCCCACCAGGTCGAGCAGTTCCAGGCAGCGGCGCCGGGCGCGGCGGCTGTCGATGCCCTTGAGCGCCGCCAGGTAGCCCATGAAGTCGAGGGCCGTGAAATCGGGGTAGTAGCCGAAGTCCTGGGGTAGATAGCCCAAAAGGCCGCGATAGTCGGCACCGAGGCGCTCGATGGGCCGCCCGTTCCACAACACCGAGCCCGACGTCGGACGCAGCACATCGCAGATCATGCGCATGAGCGTGGTCTTCCCCGCTCCGTTCGCGCCAAGCAGCCCGTAGACGCCGGGCTGGAACGTGGCACTCAGCCGGTCCACGGCGATATGGCTGCCAAATTGCTTCGACAGCCGATCTAAGGTAAGTTCCATAGGTTGCATCCTTTCGTTGGCAGAGAGGGTCAGTTCAGCGCGGGCACGGCGTCCAGCCCGCTTCCCACGGCGCGGAAGAGGCAGCGGCCCTCGTGCACCGCTGCAAGAAAAGCGACAGATGCGAGCGGCGACCACGCCGCCACCGACATGCCGGCGTACAGGCCGGGGGCCGCTGCCCACACCCCCCAGGCCGTCAGAATCACAACCGCGCCGAGGGTCATGCAGCGGGCCGTGAGGGAGCGGCGCCCATGGCCCGCGATCCAGAACACGCCGGCGCACAGGGCGAAGAACGGCGTGCAGGCGTACAGGAACACGCGGAACGGATCGGCCCCGGTCAGCGCGGGAATGGCGACGATTGCCGCCGTGAGCACCGCCACGTCCGACAACCCCAGCAGCGCACACCGGGCAGCGAGCACCTGGCGACAGTCGAAGCGGCAGGCGTATTCCAGCTCGGCCACCCCGCGCTCGCAGCTGCGCAGCCCGTCGGGCACACCCACCAACACCGTGAGCACCGCTGCTGCCACGGCGACCAGCACAGCCGAACGCTCGCTGGGCAGCGCAGCGGCCGAGGCCACCACCAGGGCGATAAGGGCTAGCTGGGCGACCCACGCCCACGGACTCACGAACCGCAACTGCCCTAGCACGAACCGCGGGAACGAGGGGGCGGGCCCGGTCTCGGCCGATAGCGACGCTTCCCGCGGGAACACCGCACCAGCCGCTTCCCGCAGGGACGCCGCGCCCGACATGGCCTGCAAGAATGCCGTCTCGCACGCTTTCGCGTCCCGCGCCTCCGTCGCCTGGGGGCCGACCCCCGCAAGGGCTCGCGCCTCTTGCGCGATGCGAACGAGCGCCGCCGACTTTCCGGCCCGTGCTTCGGCGGGAATGGGCTCGCGGTAGTGCCGGGCAAGTCGCCCTTTCAAGTTTTCACGCATCCTGTCTCACCCTTCCCATTCCAGTCTGAGCGCCGCAAGCGCCTTCCGTTCCAGCCGTCGCACCGCAAAACGCGATCGCTCCGTCACCTCGGCGATCTCGCCCACCGCCAGCCCCTGGCCGTAACGCAGCTCCAACACCTCCCGCTCGTCAGCGGGCAGCGTCGCCAGCGCCGCTTCCAGTGCCAACCGCTCGGCCGTGCGGTCGGCGGCGGGGTCGGGCACATCCACTTCCAGCGGCTCCACGACCGGGCCGCGACGGCGATGAGCCTCGGCAC
>CANPHS010000072.1 GCA_947573925.1 uncultured Enterorhabdus sp.
CGCCGTGTCCGCCTGCGGCGCCTCCGGCGTGGCCGGCGGGTCGCTGCTACTCATCCCCATGTGCTGCGCCCTGTTCGGCATCACCAACGACATCGCCATGCAGGTGGTGGGTATCGGCTTCATCATCGGCGTCATCCAGGACTCCTGCGAGACGGGCCTGAACTCCTCGTCCGACGTGGTGTTCACCGCCACCGCCGAGTACCGCCAGCTCATCAAGGAGGGCAAGGAAGTGCACCTCGGCCGCGATGCCTTCTCGGCCGACGAGCTCGCCTAGGCGCCGCACCCCATAGCGGTTACGCGGAAGGGACCCGACTCGGGTCCCTTCTCTTTGTGCGGGGGGCCGAGGTTTCCACGAGGTTGCGGGTGGCCACGAGGCTCACGAGCACGATGACGCCCAGGGAGGTGAAGGCCATGCGCATGGCCTGGGCCTGGGCCGCGCTCTTGGCCGCGGTGAGCTGGGCGGCCGCCTCGCCCGAGGCGCCCCAGTCACCGGCCATGGCCTCGAAGGCGTCGTCGGCCATGAGGGTGGAGGCCTCGTCGGTGGCGGCGGCCATGAGGTCCTGGTCGATGCCGGCGGCCGTGGCGTTGGCGGTGAACCCGCCGGCCATGGCCAGAAGCAGGAACGTGCCCGCCAAGGCCGTGCCCAGGGCAAGGCCGATGCTGCGGGCCGCGCCCTGGATGCCGCCGGACTGCTCGGCCTCCTTCCGGCTCACGGCGCAGGCCACGGCGTTGTTGGCCTGGGAGTTCACCGCGCCCACGCCGAAGCCGCCCAGGGCCATGCCGGCGAACAGGGCCGCGCCCACCCCGTGGGCGCCCACGCCGAGGGCCATGAGGGCGCAGGCGGCGGCGATGGCGGCGAAGCCCACGCGGATGATGAGCCGCGAGGACAGGTGCGGCGCGAGCTTCGGTAAAAACGTGGCCAGAAGGAACATGGGCACGCCGGACAGGATGGACAGAAGCCCCGTCTGCAGGGCCGAGAACCCGCAGACCAGCTGCAGGTAGGGGGTGGCCAGGATGCCCACGGCCCCCAGGTAGAAGAAGGGCACGAACACCGCGGCCAGGCCGGCCCGCATGCCGGGGGAGGCGGCGAAGGCCGTGGGGATGAGGGGATTGCCGTGGCGCTGGGCCCGCCGCTCGGTGGGCACGAGCATGACGAGCAGCGCCACGCCCACGATAATGAGCGGCAGGGTGGGGGCCAGTCCGAAGATGGAGAAGGGGCACAGCTTCTGGGGGGTCACGATGCCCCAGTTCGACAGGTGCGACACGCCCAGGAGCATGAGCCCCAAACCGAGGGCCGCCACCACGGTGCCGGCCACGTCGAAGCGGGTGGACTTGCTCGCCGCGGGCAGCGACGGCACGAGGAAGGTCGCCAGCAGCACGAGGGCGAACCAGGCGGCCATGATGGCGAAGGTGAGGCGGAAGCCCGCCGAGTCCATGACGACGCCGAGGACCAAAGGCGACAGGGTGGACAGGGCCGCCGCGCCGGCGATGGTGCCGAAGGCGATGGCCCGCTGGCGCCCTTGGTACAGCGCCGCCACGAGCCCCAGGACCGAGGGGGTGATAAGGCAGGCCCCCAGCCCCATGATGACGCGGCCGCCCCAGGTGAACACGGCGATGGAGCCGGCCAGGGCCGCCACTGCCTCACCCGCGAGGGCCATGGCGAGCCCCACCCGCAGGGCGCGGCGCAGCCCGATGGTGACGCCCACGAGGCCGCCGGCGATCATGAAGGCGCCGGCGATGAGGGAGAACAGGGTGGTGGCCACCTGGATGTCGTCGAGGGTGGCCCCCAGGGACCCCACGAGGCTCGCCGTGGCCAGGTTCATGGCCGCGCTGTCGCTGGAGGTGCCGATCTGGGCCAGGGCGAGCACCGCCAGGGGCACGTAGCTCGCCGTCGGAACCGCTGCGGGCCGCTGGTCGGTGCGATCAGCGGTCATTGCCATTGTCGCCATGGTGAACCTCTCAACCGATTGCGGCGGCCCGTGCCGCCGGCGCTATATCTTGTCGTTTCACTCAGATTTTCCCCCAAGCGGTGCGGAAGGGCGCCCTGTCCCGGGGAATCTCTTCCAACTGTTGCCATCTTGCCACGGGATTGTCGCCCTCGGCGGCCGCGCGGGGGATACACTGGTTCCCTGAGCGGAAGGCTCATCGACCGCGGCCGGAGGGAGGTGCCATGAACAGCCGACAGGGGGCGCTTCTGCGGGCGCTCCTGGACGCCTCCGACTACAAGACGTCCACCGACTACGCCCAAGAGCTCGGGTGCTCGGACCGCACCGTGCGCACCGACGCGAAGGCCATCAACGCCCTGCTGGAGCGGGAGGGCCTGGCCACGCGCGTGGGGCGTCAGCGGGGCGCGGGCCTTAGGCTCGTCGTGGCCCCCGGCGAGGAGGACCGCCTCATCCGCCTGCTCGGCGAGAGCGAGACCGAGATGCACCCGCGCTACGAGCGCCTCGTCCAGGAGATGATCGCGCTCACCTGCCACGCCGGCCCCCACACCGTCGACAGCCTCGCCCGGCGCCTGTTCCGCAACAAGCAGCAGATCCAGGCGGATCTGCGCTGGTGGCAGGGGGTGCTCGCCGTCAGCGGCCTGTCTCTGGCCCCGGGCCGCGCCATCGCCGTCACGGGGCCGGAATGGACCATCCGCGGCTTCGTCATGTCCATGCTCTTCTCCTTCCCCTCCCACGCGGTGCGCCGGCGCATCGTGCCCGCGCTGCTCGGGAACATGGACCCCTACGACCGGCAGTTCCTCGAGCGCTGCATCCACGAGATGGAGCGCGACCTGGGCTTCGAGTTCTCCAGCAACGCCCAGTGGCAGTTCGGCGTGTACCTGTGCATCATGGTCATCCGCATCCGGCTCGGCCACGGCCTGGAGCACTGGCGCGACGACGCGCCGGCCGGCCAGTTCTTCTCCTACCTGCGCCGGCGGCTGGAGCGCCACTTCTCCATCACCGTGAGCGAGGCGGAGATGGGGCTTCTGCGGGACATGGCGAACTGCTGCACCTGGCAGTGGAGCCTCTCTGCCATGGAGGCCTACGAGCCGGGGGACGCGGCCCGGGCCATCGTGGACGACATCGCCCGGGCCTTGGAGGACGCCTTCGGGCGGCCGGTGCCCGAAAGTATGGAGAAGCCCCTGGCCATTCTGCTGGAGAGCGGCCTGGCCCGGCGCTCCTGCGAGCTTCTGGCCCCCAACCCCAACGAGCTGGCGGTGAAGTACGAGGCCATGGACGGCGCGGCGCTCTTGTCCTCGGTGCTGTGCTGCGTGCCCTCGCTTGTGGCCGCCGACCTGTTCAGCCCCGACTACGCCCGGCTTCTGCTCGTGCTGCTGGATTATTTGGAGGACAGCGGCGCGGCGCGGTGCTACCGGGTGGGCCTCGTGGTGAACTGCGGCATCGATTTGGCCCTGTGGGGGGCGCACCGCATCGAGCGGCTGTCGAGCCGTCTGTCGGTGACCGACGTGCTGACGGAGAACGAGGTGCTCGCCGCCTGCGCGAATCCGCGGCAGTCCCTCCGCGAGCGCTTCGACTTCCTCGTGGCCTTCGAGCCTCTGGACGTGGACTTCCCCAGCGTGACCATCTCGCCGGCGGTGAGCCGCTCCGACATCGACCACATCATCGCCTCGGTGCCCCTGTGGTTCGGCAGCCGCCCGTCCCCGGTGCCCTGGGAGCGCCAGGATCTCGCCTGCGAGCCCACCCCCGACGGGCTGTTCCGGGCCCTGTACGGCGCCCTGGCCGCCGACGGCCTCCTGTCCATGGACTTCGAGCGGTTCCAGTGGCTCGCCTGGACGCTGTCGGCAGTGCGCCACCGCACCCTCGTGCTCGTGTGGTGCGGCCCCGGCGCCGCGGCCACGGCCATCCGCATCTACGGGCTGGACGGCGGCCCCCAGATGGAGGCGGCCGGCTGCACCATGGCCGCCGTGCTCACCGTGCGCCCCGAGGACAAGGGCGACCTCATGCCGCTCACCCAGCGGTTCAAGCGCCTCGTGGCCGACTACGCCGACACCTCCGACCTTGTCAACGACGACGGCTTCTTCACCTGCTTCCCCGAATAACGCCCGCGCCTCGGCCGTGGTGGGACACCGTGCCCGGCATGGTGTCCCAGACCCGAGGGGGAAGGGACCCCATGGCCGGCGGAAGGGCCGGCACCGTGCAAAAAAATGGGACACCCTACCAGGTAGGGTGTCCCATTGCGGTGTCCCGCAAGTTCAGGCGGAGCCGCGAGGCGGCCGGGCGCTACTTCGCGGGGCGCTCGTAGAGGGTGTCGCCCTCCTTCACCGTGGCCAGCACGCAGATGTCGCGGATCTCGCGCGGGTCCACGGCCAAAGGATTGCGGTCGAGCACCACGAGGTCGGCCAGCTTGCCGGCCTCCAGGGTGCCCTTCTCGGCCTCCTCGCCGTACTGGTAGGCTCCGTTGTAGGTGATGGCGCGCATGGCCTCATACGGGGTCACCTTCTGGTCCTCGTCGAGCTGCACGCCGTTCTTGGTGATGCGGTTCACGGCGCACCAGGCGGCCTCCAGCAGGTTCGGGCGCAGCACCGGGGTGTCGGTGTGCAAGGTGAAGGGGAGTCCCGCCCGCTCGGCGTCGCCGCAGGCGCTCACGCGGCCGCCGCGCACGGGGCCGAGGTTGCGCAGGTGGGCGTCGCCCCAGTACCACACGTGGGAGGAGAAGATGGAGGGGATCATGCCGATTTCGGCCATCTTCTCGTACTGGTCGGTCCGGGCCGTCTGGGCGTGGATCATCACCGGGCGCAGGGAGGCCGCGTCAGGGTTGTCCGACGCGTCCCGGGCCGCCTCGTAGACGCGCAGCAGCTGGTCGGCCGCGGCGTCGCCGTTGCAGTGGCACAGAAGCTGGTGGTTCGAGTCGATGGCCATCTTCGCGAAGGCGGTGGCGTCCTCGTCGGTCATGGTGCTGTAGGCCACCCAGTCCTTCTCGCCGTCGGGGCCCTCCACGTAGGGCTCGGTCATCCAGGCCGTGAGGCCCTGGGGCGAGCCGTCCAGGAACATCTTCAGGCCGCCGAAGCGGAAGTGGTTGTGGTACTGCTGGCTGTCGAACTCGGCGTTGTCGGCGAGGGTGGCTATCACGTCGGAGCCCCACATGGGGTAGGCGACGATGTCCATCTTCAGCAGACCCGCCTTCGCCAGGCCCACCAGCACCTTCGCCATGTCCGGGGCCGTGGCGCCGTCCTGGCAGGTGGTCACGCCGTGCTCCAGGTAGATGCGCTGCATGTCGGGCACCATGGCGGCGAAGTCCAGACCGAGCCGGGGGGTGGTCACGGCGTAGAAGGGGTTCATGGCCGCCGGCTCCTCGGCGTAGCCGTCCAAGTCGCCCGTGCCGTTCATGCGGCCGTAGCGTCCGCCGTCGGGGTCGGGGGTGGTGGGCGTGATGCCCGCCAGCTTCAGCAGGCAGTCGTTGGCCACGCCCATGTGGTTGGACACGTGGGTGATGAGCACGGGCACCTCGGTGGACACGGCGTTGAGCACCGACTTGTCGGGGTGGCGCTGCTCGATGAGGTTGTTCTGGTCGTAGCCGTTGCCCATGATGACGCCGTCGGGGCCGATCTTTCGCTCCTCGGCGAACTTCTTCAGAGTCTCGGTGATCTCGGCGAAGGAGGTGCACTCGGACAGGTCGGCGTACAGCAGGTACTGCAGCGAGCCGGTGAAGTGGCTGTGGGGGTCGATGAGACCCGGCAGCACGCAGGCGCCCTGCAGGTCCACTTCCTCGGCGCCGTCGGCGCGCCGGCGCGCCTCCTCCGCGTCGCCGACGTAGGCGATGCGGCCGTCGTCGTCCACGAGCAGGGCCTCGGCGGTGTCGATGTCGTCGACCATGGTGACGAAGGTGGCGTTGGTGAAAAGCCGTTTCATAGTTGCTTCCTTCCTACATCTCGCGGTCGACCACGGGCTCGAAGGGCTGCTCGCCGGCCGTCTCTTCCACGTTCTCAACTTCACGCCCGTCCTCTTCCTTCTTGAAGATGGTGATCCAGCGGGTGGAGAACAGGCCGAGCAGGATGAGCACGGCGGACACCACGTAGGAGGTGATGGTGGACTGGATGCGGGCGTCGGAGTTCAGCTGCACGAGCTCGGTGCGCTGGGCGTCGTCCATGGGGATGTCGGCGATGGTCTGCTCGAACTGGGCGTCGCCCATGAGCGTGATGTTGCGCTCGGCGACGGCCTGCTGCACCTCGGGGGTGATGACGGGGCTTTCGGCCATGGCGTTGTTGATGTTGGCGGTGATGCCGAACAGGAGCACCGCGCCGATGGCGGCCACGCCGATGGCCTGGCCCACGTTGCGCATGGTGGTCTGGATGCCGCCGGACTGGGAGGCGTCGCGCTCGTTCACGGCCAAGGCCACGATGTTGGAGGCCTGGGCGCTCACGATACCGGCGCCGGCGCCGGCGATGGCCAGGCCCACCCACATGAGGCCGTTGACCTCAGAGCCGTGCAGGGAGAAGGCCATGGGGATGAAGGCGGCGGCCATCACGATGTAGCCGATCTGGATGACGCGGCGCGGGTTGGCATTGGGGGCCACCTTCGGGATGCCGAAAGCGAAGATGAAGGTGGGGATGCCCACGGCGAGCGCCATGACGCCCATGAGCACCGGCGACCAGCCGGCCACGAGCTGCAGGTAGGGGGACAGCAGGATGGCCTGGACGCCCATGAAGAAGAAGGTGATGGCGCTGGCCACGAGGCCGGCACGCACCTGGGGGGTCTTCAGGAAGGACTGGGGGAGCAAAGCGATGCCGTTCTTCTGCTCGACGCGCTTCTCCACAGGCACGAGGATGACGAGCAGGATGAGGCCGAGGGCGGCCATGGGCAGGGCCGGGGAGATGCCGAAGATGGTGAAGGGGCACTCGGCGAAGGGCTCGATGAGGCCCCAGGCGGAGATGCGGGAGAGGCCGACGAGGAACAGGAACAGGCCCACGGCGGCGATGCCGGTGCCGAGCCCGTCGAACTTCAGCTTCTCAGCGGGCTTCTCGATGGCCGGCAGCTTGAAGGAGAGCAGAAGCACCACGGCGAAGTACGCGGCCAGCACGCCGAAGGTGACGCGGAAGCCGCCGAACTGCATGACGATGCCGAGGATCAGCGGCAGGAAGGCCGACAGTCCCGAGGCGGCGCCGATGCAGCCGAAGGCCAGCACGCGGTTCTTGCCATGGTAGATGAAGGGGATGAGGCCCAGCACCGAGGGGATCATGAAGCTGGCGCCGAAGCCGACGAGAATGCGGCCGCCCCAAATGAAGATGGTCATGTTCGGCGACAGCGCCATGACCAGCTCGCCCGCGGCGCAGAGCGCTGCGCCCAGGCGGAAGTTCGTGCGCCAACCGATGATGGTGCCCACGAGGCCTCCGGCCACCATGAAGGCGCCGGCCATGAGCGAGTACACCATGTTCGCCAGCTGGATGTCCGGGGTCGTGGCCCCCAGGACGTCGACCAGCTGCTGATTGGCCAAGCCGAGGGCGCCGTTGTCGCCCGAGGTTCCCATCTGCGCCAAAATCAACACGATAATGGGCAGCACCAGGAACTTCTCCACACCCCCTTCGGGATGCGTCGTTGCGTTCTTCGCCATTGTTTTCCTCCTTAGATCATGGAAGTGGATGTTACGCACGGCATAGAGGGTAGTCTCGTCAGCTCCCTCCGAAATCCGGCGGCGCTCATTGTAGGAAGATTGCATCCTTTCCGATTGTGAAACGTTTTCCGTAGCAACGGAAATGGTTCATCCGCGGAAAGAGAACACCGGTTCCTATAATGCTCGACACCCCAAGACGGTACGACGCGAAAACGAGGAACAGAAAGGAGCCAGCCCCATGGCGAAATCCTCCAAGACCCCCAAGACCAAGTCCTTCAAGTCCTACGCGCTGAACAAGTGCCTCATCGGCTACGGCGTGGTGAATGGCATCATCAACGGCGCCATCTTCGCCGGCCTGCACGCCGCCACCCCCGATGCCATGTTCGGCATGGCCGAGATCGTGCACGACCTGGCGTTCACCGGCCTGCTGCTGGGCATGCTGCTGTTCGCCTGCGTGGTGCCGCTCACCCGCATGGACCTGCGCAAGAACGTGTTCTCGCTGCCCGGGCGCGGCGCGGGCACCTTCGCTCTCACCTCCGGCTCCTACGCCGTGTCCATCATCGCCGTGGGCGCCCTGGCCTGCGTGTTCATGACCGGCGCCGGCGCCCTTCTGTCCCTCGTGCTGCCCGCGGCCGGCGCCACGGTCACCGGCATGATGTTCCTGAAGGGCCTCGTATGCGCCTTCGGTGGGGCGCTCGCCGGCTGGTTCACCATCAGCTTCGTGGTGCGCGGCCAGCAGAGGGCCGACGCCGTGGCCGAGGCCCACGCCGCCCAGGCCGCCGAGCTGGCCGCGTAAGGTCGCCGGGTTGGCCGCCTAGGGCTGCCGAGTTGGTGGCGTAGGCCGCGCCCTCCCTCTGCCGCCCGAGCCTCGCGGGTCGGGCGGCACACTTCTCCTTCCCGTGACGAAGCGGGCCGCAGCCGATGGCGCGGCCCGCTTCTCGCATAGCGGCGCCTCCCAGCCATTTCCCCAGATCGAGTTCGCAAGCCGGGGCGTTTCGGGCGAGGGGGGTTCAGGACAGACAGAGCTTCAGACTAGGGAGAGTGACAAGCTGGGTAGAGTGGCAACCTAAGGAGAGTCCGAAGTGAAAAGGGCCGCCGGTTGTGGTTCTTTTGCGCGTGCGCGTGGATGCAGGCGGGACGGGAGGGCCACGGATCCGAGCGCTCTCTTGGCTTAGAATGAACGCTTTTCCGGGCACTCGCTTGAAAAGCCCCTTCCTTTTCTGATAGAGAAGGCGTTTTTGGCTTAAGAATCACACTTTTCCAGGCACAATCCCGGAAAACCGTTCATCCCAAGCCAAAAATCGTCGATCGACCTTCACTATTGCTGCTCTGAACCGAAAATCCCGGAGAAAACGTGATTTTCAAGCCATTTGAAGCCCCTCGTCTCTCGTGCGCAATTGCTGGGGGGTGCGAAGTCTTGCTTCAGACCCGAGTTGGCGGGGTCCAAGGTGGTCGATTGCAGTTCTGAACAACTGGCGTGTCACGCTGTCACCCCGTTCGGGATGGATACGATCTCTTTCCTCGTTCGAGTCAGGGAGGCATGCCTCGCTCCCTCTCGTTGCTTGGGATCTGCGGTATTCAGCGTTCCCGCTCACTGTGTTTTTGCCGTGCTCTTATTAATGAGCCACGTGCTTTGCGCAGAGGAGCATTGGTGAATCCGCGGGGGCGTGCGCGGGTTTTCCGGAGGGTGCGCTACACTGTGCGGCCATGAGAATCTTCCTTTACGGCATATCGTCCCTGTCCTTTTGGCTGTCGGCGCCCGGTCGGCCGAAATCGACATGCGCCGTATCGGCCAAGGCGCTCAGGAACTGCGATCCCACGGCGCAATCCGTGGCGTACTTGGCGCGGGCCTACCCGCAAATCCCCGAGCCCTACCATGTGATCGTTTCCTCCCAGCATCGCGATCCGCATCCGCGGGCGATAACGCACGTTTCCGTTTTCGCCTATGCCGACAAGCCGTTTTACCGCATCGGCAACGGGGTGTACGCGTCGTGCCCCGAGCTGTGCTTCGTGCAATTGGCCCACGATCTCCCGTTTCACGAATTGGTGAAAGTGGGCGATGCCCTGTGCGGCACTTTCATCATCGATCCGGCGCGTTCCAACGGTCTGGCAACCCGTATGCCGCTGACTACGAAGCGCCGCATCGAGGCCTACCTGAGGCGCAATGCGGGGTTGCGAGGGGCGAAAGCGGCCCGGCGAGCGCTCGCATCGGTGACCGATGGGGCCGCGTCGCCTCCGGAGTCCTTTCTCCGGATGGTGCTGGGATTGCCCTACCGCTGCGGCGGCTACCAGTTGGAGAACTTGCAGGCGAACCGGCGCTTGAGACCCAGCCGCAAGGCGCGGGCCATCGCCGGCCGCGAGAGCCTCGTCCCGGATCTGTGCTCGCTGGAGGGGCGTCTCGCCATCGAGTACGATTCGAATGCCGATCTGACGGAGCGTCAGATCGGCCGAGATGCCTCGAAGCGGCTCGCCCTGGAGGCCGACGGCTACAAGGTGATCACGGTGACGAAGCCCCAGCTGGCCGACGCAGGCCACATGGCCCGCGTGGCCGTGGAGGCGGGGCGCCGCCTCGGGCGCCGCGTGCGTCCCCAGAGCAAGAAATTCCCGGCCCAGAATCGACTCCTGTTCCAGACGGGATGGTCTTTGGGGAAGTACCACCGCCGGGAATGGCTGGCTGGCGCGGGCTCCCTGGAAGTCGCACCGGCGGCAGACGGGCAGCCGGGAGATAGGCACCGCCCTTCGGAATAACGCACTGCGGAAGTTTCTCAGGTTGCGGGGGCGGCAAGAAGAGCCCCCGGCTGCGGAAGGGGCGCAGGGAGACTTTTCCGGCGGCGGCTGGGCGGTACCAGGGGCAGACGGGACTTGCTGCGGCGTGGACCCAGATCTGTCCTTCCAGATTCTTCGGCCGTGCGGATGCGAAGCCTGTCTTCGCGCTGGGTTAGCGGCGCTAAAAGAATTCGCCCCCCTCTTTTGGCTTGGAATGGTCGTTTTTCCGGGATTTCGCTGTCCGTTTCGGCAAAACTCGGGATGCCGAGGCGATTTTTGGCTTGAAATGAACGGTTCTCCGGGATTTTGCCTGGAAGAACGATCATTACAAGCCAAAAAGAAGAAACAACGACCAAGAACAGCGGGTTTCGGTGCCGTCACCCTGAA
>CANPHS010000073.1 GCA_947573925.1 uncultured Enterorhabdus sp.
CCCGCCGCGGGCGCAGCCGCTCCCCTGGAGAACGTCTCGAACCCGAACGGGGCGCAAGAGCCCCGCCCATCGGGCCGCCCTCCCGGGTACGCTGTCCCACCTTGCGCGAGGAATGTGGGACAGCTTACCCGGTAGGGCGTCCCAGCAGCCGAAGGAGAAGCCATGTATCTTTTGCCCGCCATCGACATTCTGGACGGCCGCGCCGTGCGCCTGGCCAAGGGCGACTATGCCGCCGTCACCGTGTACCACGACGACCCGGCCGCCCAGGCCCAGCGCTTCGAAGAGGACGGGGCCACGTGGCTGCACGTGGTGGACTTGAACGGCGCGAAGTCCGGCAACCCCGACAACATCGAGATGGTGCGCCGCATTCTGGCCCGCACGAAGCTTTCGGTGGAGGTGGGCGGCGGCGTGCGCAGCCTGGAGGTGGCCGACCGCCTGCTGGACGCCGGCGCCACCCGGGTCATTCTGGGCACGGCCCTCGTGCGCGACCCCGACTTCGCCCAGGCCGCCATTGAGAAGTTCGGCCCCGACGCGCTCGTGGCCGGCATCGACGCCAAGGCCGGCGAAGCCGCCGTGGCGGGCTGGACCGAGGGCTCCGGCGTGACGGCCACCGACCTGGCCGCTTCCATGGCCGACCTCGGCTACGAGCACATCGTGTACACCGACATCGCCCGCGACGGCATGCAGACCGGCGTGGACAACGGCGCCTACGCCGAAGTGGCCCGCGCCTTCCGCAACCCGGTGATCGTGTCCGGCGGCATCTCCTCGGTGCGCGACATCCTGTCGCTGTCCGAGATCGCCGACAAGGTGGAAGGCGTCATCGCGGGCCGGGCCATCTACGAGGGCATGCTGGCCGTGGCCGACGGCGTGGCCGCCTGCAACGGCACCTTCCGTTGGTCCGACGAGTTGGAAGAAGAGGAAAAGCCCCTGACCCTGGAGGATCTGGAAGGGTAGGCGAGCAAGGAGACGCAGTTCGCGAACGGACGGGAAGAACCCTTGCCCATCCCGAGATAAGCAAAGGAAAGGTAGCTGACGAAACAGGGGGCGTTGTGACCGAGCGAGTTCCGCAGCGACTGGAACAGTCCAGTGGACTGTTCCACAAAGCGAGGACTGTCTGAGCGAATCACAATACCGCCTGGTTCGCCAGCGGACAGGTGGACACGTGCTGACAAAGAGAGTGATTCCGTGCCTGGACGTGAAGGACGGGCGTGTGGTGAAGGGCGTGAACTTCGTGGGCCTGCGGGATGCCGGCGACCCCATCGAGCTCGCGCGGGCCTACGACGAGCAGAAGGCCGACGAGGTGATCTTCCTCGACATCACGGCCACGAGCGATGACCGGGCCACCACGGTGGAGCTGGCGAGCCATGCCTCGGCCGAGCTGCACCTGCCCTACTGCGTGGGCGGCGGTTTCCGCAGCGTGGCCGATATTCGGAAGATGATCGCCGCCGGGGCCGACAAGGTGTCGGTGAACTCGGCCGCCGTGGCCAATCCCGCGCTCATCACCGAGGCGGCCCGGGCCTTCGGCACCCAGGCCATCCTGTGCGCCATCGACGCGAAGGCCGTGCCCGGCAACCCCAACAAGTGGGAGGTGTATGTGGCCGGCGGCCGCAAGAACACCGGGATCGATGCCGTGGAGTGGGCCCGCGAGGCGGCCCGGCGCGGGGCCGGGGAGATCCTGCTCACATCCATGGACCGCGACGGCAGCCGCGACGGCTTCGACTGCCACCTCACCCGCACCGTGGCCCGGGCCGTGGACATCCCCGTCATCGCGAGCGGCGGCGTGGGCAAGCTGGAGCACTTCGCCGAGGGCATCATCGAGGGCGAGGCCGACGCCGTGCTCGCCGCCAGCGTCTTCCACTTCGGCGAGCTGACCGTGCGGCAGGTGAAGGAACATATGCGCAGCCAGGGCATTCCCGTGCGTCTCTAGGAGCAATCATGGCCATTCCGGAATTGAAGTACAACGAGGCGGGGCTCGTTCCCTGCATCGTGCAGGACGCCGACACCAAAGAGGTGCTCATGATGGCGTGGATGAGCGCCGAGTCGCTGGTCCTCACGCTGGAGCGCGGCGAGACGGTGTTCTGGAGCCGCAGCCGCCAAGAGCTGTGGCACAAGGGCGCCACGAGCGGAAACACCCAGAAGTTGGTGGACTTGCGCTACGATTGCGACGCCGACACCCTGCTCGCCCTCGTGCACCCCGCTGGCCCCGCCTGCCACACCGGCGAGCGCACCTGCTTCTACCGCTCTATGTTGGAAGAGTAGGGGGCGCGGGGCGGAGGGGGTCGGCGACGACCTCTGATCGCCCCCTGAAGAACGCGGCTCCAAAGAAATAGCTTCCACTTCAGCACCAGCGATGCGGGGATAGTACCGACTTATGTGCGTCATCTTCGCTATTTCTCTTGCCGCGTTTGGAAGGGGAATAGCGATCAGTGGGCGACGATGACCCCCTCCGCCCCGCGCCCCCGGAGGGCTCCGTTAGGCTGCTCGCTTCAGGCTGTGGCGGCGAGCGAAGCGGATGCAGCGGATGTAGGTGCGGCGGGCGCTGCGGCGCTGGCGGGCCGGCACCTTCACGTGCAGCTCGCCCAGAAGCGCCCCGCCGATGATGCACACCGCGCCGAGCAGCTGCTCCGGCGCCATCACCTCGCCGAGCACGAGCGCCCCCATAACCACGGCCGTGAGCGGCTCGGTGTAGGCGCACACCGACACGGTCTGCATGGGCAGCTGGTCGATGGCCCGGTAGTACAGGAAGTAGGCGAGCGCGGTGAACACGGCCCCGAAGGCGATGACGAGGGGCCAGGAAGCGGCGGGGATCGTCGCGATGAAGGAGAAGCCCTCGCCGGCGGCGGCCGCGATCACGGCCACGAGCAGGGCGCAGGCCAGCTGGATGGTGGTGCAGGGAACGCCGCAGATGTCGCGGGCCAGCTTGTTGAACACCACCATGCCCGCGGTGCCCACGGCGGCCCCCAGGCCGCACAGCACGCCTGGCACCGACAGGGTTCCCCCGAAGGCGGACAGGTTCAAGAGCAAAAGGCCGCCCACCACCACGGCGAACCCGAAGATCACGAGGGGGCGCAGGCGCTCCTTGAACAGGAGGGGCGAGAGCGCCATGGTGATGACCGGGGCCGTTGCGGCCAGGACGGCGCCGAGGCCCACGCCCACGAGGCGGTAGGCGGCGAAGATGAGGATCATGGTGAGCCCCAGGCAGGCGCCGGAGAGGGCCACGAACAGGTACTGCCGCGCGGGCACGCCCCGGGGCAGCGTCGAGCGGGTGGCGGCGAAGATGAGTCCCATGGCCACGGCCCCCACCAGCAGGCGCATGAAGCAGACCTCGAAGGAGGACAGGGGCAGGGCGCTGGCCACGATGCCCGACGAGCCGAACAGCATAGTGGCGGCGATGAAGTACAGCAAATAGCGAACCGATGCGATCTTCGCGGCCATGGCCGGTGCCCCTTTCACGTTTGCGGCGGCGGGTTGGCGGCGCTGGGCGCCGCTCCCTCTTCTTTCTTGTGCACGTGCATTATGGCCCTTGACAAACCCCTTGAAAAGCGAAACTATTGCATGGTATTCATGAGATATTCTCATGTCAGAAACCAGCGGGGAAAGTGGGGCGGCCGTGGACGCCAACATCCAGAAATACCAGGCCTTTGTGGAGGTGGCCGACGCGGGCAGCTTCACGAGGGCCGCCGAGGCCCTGGCCTACTCCCAGTCGGGCGTGAGCCACATGATCTCCGACCTGGAGCGGGACTGGGGCGTGGCGCTATTCGAGCGCAGCCGGCGGGGCGTGGCCCTCACCGGCGACGGGGCCCGGCTCCTGCCCGCGGCCCGCACCCTCTGCGAGAGCTTCCGCTCCCTGGAGGCCACGGTGGACGAGGTGCGCGGCCTGGAGACCGGCCTCATCCGCATCGGCGTGTTCCCCAGCGTGGCCACCCACTGGCTGCCCCGCATCATCAAGCGCTTCAACGAGGACTACCCAGGCATCGACTACAAGCTGCGCGTGAGCGACTACACCGAGATCGAGCGGTGGATCGAGGAGGGGGCCGTGGACTGCGGCTTCGTGAAGCTGCCCCTGCGCACCGACGGGCATTTCGTGGTGCGTCCTCTGGAAGAGGACGAGTTTCTGGCCGTGCTGCCCCGCGACCACGAGCTGGCCGGGGCGGAGGTGTTCCCCGTGGAGCGCTTCGAGGAGCTGCCGTGGCTATCACCCTCGTCGGAGTCCGACGACGAGCTGTCGGAATTCCTCGGCCGATGGGGCGTGCGGTCGAACCCGCGCTTCACCTCCTGGGACGATAGGGCCATCCTGTCCATGGTGCAGTACGGCATGGGGGTGAGCGTGCTCTCGCGGCTCATGCTGCGCGGCATCGACGACAACGTGGCCACGCTGCCCCTGTCCCAGCCGGTCTTCCGTACCATCGGCGTCGCCTACCGCAGCACCGGTCGTCTGCCCCTGGCCACCCGCCGCTTCCTGGAATACCTCGACTACCGTAATGAGGAATAGCGGCGGGAAAAGAGTAGGGGGCGCGGGGCGGAGGGACCTTGCGCGGACGTCTGAGCGCCCCTTGGAGAACGCGGCTGTTAAGAAGCAGATTCCACTTCAGCAGCAGCGATGCGGGGACCGTACCGACCGATGTGCGTCATCTCCTCTGCTCTGCTTCTTTTGCCGCGTTCGGAAAGGGACGAGCGCTCAGCGGGCGACGCCGACTCCTCCACCCCGGGCCCCCGGACAGCGCGAAGTCGGCCGCGAAAGGCCCCTCCGCCCCGCGCCCCCGGACAGTGCGCCGTCGTTCCGCGTTTTTCTTGTGCGCGGCCCGCACTTGCGGTACTATGGTGCCGTTCAAAAACTTCAAGCGCGAAGAAGCGCCATTTCCTCTTTTCATTTCCGCATTCCCACCCTCAATGCTCCCGCGGTCGAGGGTCCCGGTGCGCAGAGCGCTCGATTTGGACGCCAATCCCTTTTGCCTGTAAACCTCAAGAAGGAGGATGAACGTGAAGTTCTTTCTGGACACGGCCGACCTCGCCGAGATCGAGGAGGCCGCCAGCTGGGGCGCCCTGGCCGGTGTGACCACCAACCCCACGCTGTACGCCCGCATCGGCGGCAAGCTGGACGACTTCCACAACCACATCAAGCGCATCTGCGACATCGTGGGGCCCGACTGCCCCGTGTCCGCCGAGTCCGTGGCCATGACCCGCGATGAGATCGTGCGCGACGGCCGCGAGCTGGCGAAGATCGCCCCCAACGTGGTCGTGAAGATCCCCACCATGGTGGAGGGCCTGGCCGCCACCCGCCAGCTGGCCGACGAGGGCATTCCCGTGAACATGACCCTGTGCTTCACGGTGCCCCAGGCCATCCTGGCCGCCCGCGCCGGCGCGCGCTACATCTCGCCGTTCGTGGGCCGCTTCGACGACATCTCCGAGGACGGCCTCGCCCAGCTGGAGGACGTCGTCACCGCCATCGGCAACTACGACTTCACCGCCGACACGGTGAACGGCGAGAAGATCGAGATCATCGCCGCGTCCATCCGCAGCGCCAACCACGTGACCCAGGCGGCGCTCATGGGCGCCGACATCGCCACGGTGCCCTTCGGCATTTTGAAGAAGTGCGTGCAGCACCCGCTGACCGACCGCGGCCTCGAGTCGTTCCTTAAGGACTGGGAGAAGGTTCAGAACGCATGAGTGAGGCCGAAGAGAAGCAGATGACCGAAGCCGCCGCCGAGGAGGCGCCGAAGCCCCGCCGCGGCCGCCCGCGCAAGAAGGCGGCGGAAGAGGGCGCCGAAGGGACTGCCGAGAAGGCCGCTCCCGCCGAGGACGAGAAGCCGGCGAAGAAGCCCGTGCGCCGCCGTACCACGAAGGCCGCGGCCGCCGAACCCGAGGCTGCTGCGCCCGCGCCGGCCGAGGGCGCCGAGGAGGCTCCCAAGCCGAAGCGCGGCCGTCCCCGCAAGACCGCCGCGGCCGCGGGCGCCGACGCTCCGGACGATGCCGCGTCCGCCGAGAAGGACGAGAAGGGCGACGCTGCGGGCAAGACCGAGAAGGCCGATGCCGCGGCCGAGGGTGCCGCGGACAAGGCCGATGCCGAGAAGGGCGACAAGGCCGCCGACGGCGCCGCCAAGAAGGGCGGCCGGCCGGCGGTGGTGCGCCGCCACGGCCGCGGCGAGCGCCCCGAGGGCAATCAGGGCCAGGGCCAGAACGGCAAGGCCAAGAACCAGAACCAGGGCCAGAACAACCAGGGCAAGAAGAACAACCACGGCCGCGACGACCGCAACAACCGCCAGCGCAACCGCCACGAGAACCGCAACCGGGAGCCCCAGCCCTCCGTCACCAAGGAGGAGCTGGCCGAACTGAAGGTGGCCGATTTGCGGGCCCGCGCCGCCGAGCTGGCGCTGGACGCCGCCGGTCTCAAGAAGGCCGAGCTGGTGGACGCCGTCTACGAGGCCACCTGCAAGGCCGAGGGCTTCACCGAGATCACCGGCGTGCTCGACATCATGGGCGACGGCTACGGCTTTTTGCGCACGTCCGGCTACCTGCCCGGCGAAAACGACATCTACGTGGGGCTCGCCACCATTCGCAAGAACGGCCTGCGCAAGGGCGACATGGTCTCGGGCATCACGCGCCCGGCCCGCCCCAACGACAAGTTCGCGGCCCTGCAGAAGGTGACCGCCGTGAACGGCGCGTCCCCGGAGCTCATGGCCCTGCGGCCGAAGTTCGCCGAGCTCACCCCCATCTTCCCCGACGAGCGCCTGTGGATGGAGCACGGCAAGTCCACCACCACGGCCCGGGTCATCGATCTGACGGCCCCCATCGGCAAGGGCCAGCGCGGCCTCATCGTGTCGCCGCCCAAGGCCGGCAAGACCACGGTGCTCAAGGACATCGCCGCGGCCATTACGGCGAACAATCCCGAGGTGCACCTCATGTACCTCGGCATCGACGAACGCCCCGAGGAGGCCACGGACATGGAGCGCTCCATCCGCGGCGAGGTGGTGTCCTCCACCTTCGACATGCCCTCGGAGAACCACATCCAGGTGGCCGAGCTCGTCATCGAGCGAGCGAAGCGCCTCGTCGAGCAGGGGAAGGACGTGGTGATCCTGCTGGATTCCATCACGCGATTGGCCCGCGCCTACAACCTGGCCCAGCCCGCCAGCGGCCGCATCCTGTCCGGCGGCGTCGATTCCACGGCGCTGTACCCGCCCAAGCGCTTCCTCGGCGCCGCCCGCAACATCGAGAACGGCGGCAGCCTCACCATTTTGGCCTCGGCCCTCATCGAGACCGGGTCGAAGATGGACGAGGTGATCTTCGAGGAGTTCAAGGGCACCGGCAACATGGAGCTGAAGCTGGATCGGGCCCTGGCCGACCGGCGCATCTTCCCGGCCATCGACCCCATCTCCTCGGGCACCCGCAAGGAAGAACTGCTGCTGGAGCCCCAGGAGGCCCCGCTCATCTGGGCCGTGCGGCGCATCCTGTCGAACACCAATTCCACGGAGCGGGCCATGGACATGCTCATCAAGTCGCTCAAGCAGACGAACTCCAACCAGGAGTTCCTCATCCGCACGGCGAAGAAGGCCCAGACCCAGTCGGGCCGCTCCGACGACAACTTCGAGCTGTAGAAAGCACGGGAGTCTTCCATGACCGATCAGAATCAGTGGCAGAACAGCGCCTGGGGGACGGGCTCGTCCCAGCCCCCGGCGCCCGGGACGCCCCAGGGCCAGCCCGCGGCTCAGCCGCAGGTGCAACCACAACCGGCGGCTCAGCCGCAGCCGCAGCCGGCCCCCAACCCCTACGGCTACGGGGCCCCGCAGCCCCGGGCCGCCTACGCCGCCCAGCCCCAGGGCGCCTACGTGACCCCGGCGGCGCCCCCGAAGCGCCGCGGGTGGATCGTGGCCCTGGTGGGCGTGCTCGCCTTCTTCGTGCTGGGTATCGCCTCCATCGGCTCGTGCACCGCGGTGATGACGGCCCCCATGACCTTGGGCTCCGGCTCGTCTTCCTGGGCCGACACGGTCACCGGCGACACCGTGGGCATCATCAACATCAACGGCACCATCCAGTACGACGGCAGCACTTCGAGCCCCGAGGGCCTGAAGGCCCAGCTGGACGCCGCCGAGCAGAACCCGCACATCAAGGCCGTGGTGCTGCGGGTGAACTCCGGGGGCGGGGTGGCCACGGCCGGCGAGGAGATGAGCCGCTACGTGCGTGATTTCTCCAAACCGGTGGTGGTGTCCTGCGCCTCGCTGGACGCGAGCGCCGCCTACATGATCTCGTCCCAGGCCGACTACATCTACACCGGGGAAACTTCGGCCGTGGGCTCCATCGGCGTCATCATGTCGGTGACCGACCTGTCGGGCCTCTACGAGAAGCTGGGCATTTCCGTGGACAACATCACCTCGGCCGACGCCAAGGACTCCGGCGACGGCAGCCGCCCCCTCACCGAGGAGGAGCGGGCGTGGTACCAGGCCCAGGTGGACCAGATCAACGACGTGTTCATCCGCACGGTGGCCGAGGGCCGCGGCATGGACGAGGCCACGGTGCGCTCCCTGGCCACGGGCCTCACCTTCACCGGCATCGACGCCGTGGAAAACGGCCTGGCCGATGAGATCGGCACCTTGGAGATGGCCGTGGACAAGGCGGCCTCCCTGGCCGGCGTCTCTCACGCAGATACCGTGTACTTGCAGTCGAGCACGAGCGATTTGTCCCGTCTGCTCGATATCATGGGCTCCACCGATGAAGATACGACGAGCCGTGCGTTGAAGGAGTTGGAGGATCGTGTCGGACTTGAATAGCAGACCCCGCATCAGTTGGCCCACCCGCGCCGTGGTGACGGCGGGCATGCCCTACGGCAACAAGCCCCTGCACTTCGGCCACATCGGCGGCGTCTTCGTGCCCGCCGACGCCTTCGCCCGCTTTTTGCGCGACCGCATCGGCGCCGAGAACGTGCGCTTCGTGTCGGGCACCGACTGCTTCGGCAGCCCCATCAACGAGGGTTACCGCAAGCTGGTGGAGGCGGGCGAGTTCACGGGCTCCATCGCCGACTACGTGCTGGCCAACCACGAGCGCCAGAAGGCGACGCTTGAGGCCTTCCAGGTGAGCCTGGACATCTACGACGGCAGCGGCATCGGGCATGCCGGCGACGTGCACCAGATGATCACGAACCAGTTCATCGGCCGGCTGCACGAGACGGGGCACTTGCGCCTCGATTCCACGCTCCAGTTCTACGACACCGAGGCCGGCACGTTCCTGAACGGCCGCCAGGTGCAGGGGCACTGCCCCGTCCAGGGCTGCAAGTCCGAGCACGCCTACGCCGACGAGTGCGATCTGGGCCACCAGTACGCGCCCGTGGACCTCATCAAGCCGGTGTCCACCCTGACCGGCACCGTGCCCGAGATGCGCCCCGTGGAGAACTGGTACTTCGACCTGCCCGACTTCGCCGGCTTCCTCGCCGGGTTGGCCGACCGCCTGCGCACCGACGACGAGGTGCGCCCCGTGGTGGTGAAGGCCGTGGACGAGTTTCTGGCCCCGCCGGTCATCTTCGTGAAGAACGAGCACGAAGAGGAGTACCGCGCCCTGGCCGACTCGCTGCCGCCCCACACCTTCCGCGAGGCGGAGAAGGGCAAGCAGTCCTTCGAGATCGAGTTTGCCGACATCGCCGCCCGCGACGCCGCCCGCGACGTGCTGGCCCGCGCCGGCATCCGCTTCCGCACGTCGAAGACCCTCGTGCCCTTCCGCATCACGGGCAACATCGAGTGGGGCGTGGCCGCCCCGGTCATCGACGACGTTCGGGGCCTCACCGTGTGGTGCTGGCCCGAGTCGCTGTGGGCGCCCATCTCGTTCACCATCGCCGCCAACGACGCCCGCGGGCTGCCCCGGGGCAGCTGGCGCGACTTCTGGTGCTCCGAGGACGCCCAGGTCTACCAGTTCATCGGCCAGGACAACCTGTACTTCTACGGCGTGGCCCAGCCGGCGCTGTGGGAGGCGCTGGGGGAGGGCGGCCTCTTCGACGACGGCGGCGACTCGCGGCTGCGTCAGACCACGCTCGTGGCCAACCACCACATGCTCTTCGGCAAGAAGAAGGCCTCCTCGTCCGGCGCGGTGAAGCCGCCGACGGGCGAGCAGCTGCTGGAGCACTACACCCCCGAGCAGCTACGGGCCCATTTCCTGGCCTTGGGCCTGGGGGAGCGCTCCGTCGGCTTCTCGCCGAAGCCCTTCGACCCCGACGAGGCCAAGCGGGAGGACCCGCGCTACGCCGACCCGGTGCTGAAGGAGGGGGCGCTGCTCACCAACGTATTCAACCGGCTCGCCCGCAGCTGCTTCTACGAGGCCGCCAAGAACTTCGACGGCTGCATGCCCCTGGGCCGGGTGACGAGCGAGGTGCGCACCCGGGCCTTCGAGACCCTGCTCGACTACGAGGAGCGCATGCACCGGGTGGAGCTGCACCGGGTGATGTCGCTCGTCGACGAGTTCATCCGCTGGTCGAACAAGTGGTGGGCCGACGGTATCAAGCGGGCCGAGGAGTCCGGCGACGCCGCGTTGCGCCGCCAGGTGCTCGTGGACTCGTTCTACCTGCTGCGCGTGGCCTGCCTGCTCATGCACCCCATCGTGCCCGCGGGCTGCGAGAAGATCTGCGACTATCTGAGCTTCGAGTTCGCCGACTTCTTCAGCTGGAACTACGACTTCGACTCCAACGACGAGCTGTGCCCGGCCATCGAGACCGACGCC
>CANPHS010000074.1 GCA_947573925.1 uncultured Enterorhabdus sp.
ACAGTCCTCGCTCGGCGGAAGTGCCCACTGGGCACTTCCGTTCGCTGCGGAACTCGCTCGGTCAAGGCACCCCGCGTCTCCTCTATGCTCAACCGTGGTTGAGTAGGGCGCGGGTGCGGGGCGAGGGTCCGCGCGGAGTTCCGCAGCGACTGGAACAGGACTGAATGTCCTGTTCCACCAAGCGAGGATTGTTTGAGCACGGCGCCCTTGTCCTGCATCCGCGCCCGGGCAGTCCCGTGTTCCCGCCTAGTGGGAGAGCTCCAAAGTTGACTCTTGTTTCCAATCCGTCAACAAGGGTGAGCGCGAAGGTGAGGGTTGCGTTATGATGGGCGATACTGTTTTTCGCCCCGATTTCGCGGAAAGGAACCGCATCCGTGCGGAATGTGCTGAAGATACTGAAGCGCGATCTGCTGCGCTTGCTGAAAACGCCGCCGGCCCTGGTGGTCATCGTGGCGCTCATGGTGCTGCCCTCGGTGTACACCTGGTACAACGTCATCGGCTTCTGGAACCCCTACGACAACACCGGCAACCTGACGGTCTGCGTGGTGAACCAGGACGCGGGCGGCTCGTCGGATTTGACCGGCTCGTTGAACGTCGGCGACAAAATTGTGGACCAGCTGCACGAGAACACGCAGTTGAAATGGGAGTTCACCGATTACGACAGCGCCATGGAGTCGGTGCATTCCGGCACCGCCTACGCCGCCTTCGTCATTCCCGAGAGCTTCACCGCCGATTTGCTCACCCTCACCACGGGCGATTTCAAGCAGCCCCAGCTGCAGTACTACGTGAACGAGAAGGCGGGGCCGGTATCTCCCAAGATCACCGATACGGGCGCCTCCACGCTGGACGAGACCATCAACTCCACCTTCGTGTCCACGGTGACCGACGTGGCCGTGAAGACCATCGACGAGGCTTTGGGGGCGTCGAAGGAGAGCCTGACCGAGACGCGGTCGGTGGCCTCGGAGAAGATTTCCGCCGCCCTGGCCACCCTGGGCGACGTGCGCGCCTCCCTGGGGAAGTTGGACGAGGGAACCGACGCGGCCCAGGCGAAGTCGCGCGAGGCCCGCGAGGCCCTGGCGAAGGCGAAGAGCGGCATCCACACGGCCCAGGACGGTCTGTCCTCCGTGGCCGAGCAGAGCACCGTCATGCAGACGTCGCTCGCGCAGTTCTCGGCCCTCACCATGCCGGCCATGAACACGAGCCTGGCGGCCATCAACGCCTCGGCGGCCAAGGCGGCTGCGGCGGCCGGGGCCCTGAACCGCACCACGGGCCAGGCCCAGGGCTCCATCCAGGCGGCCCTGTCCCAGGGCCAGGCGGCGGTGAACGAAGGTGTGGCCATGGCGGCCTCCCTGCGGGCCCTGGCCGCCGAGCTGCCCGCCGACAGCCCGGCCCGCAAGGGTTTGGAAGACGCCGCGGCCTCCGCCGAGGAGCGGGCCCGGGCGGCCCAGAGCACCCTGGACACGTTGAAGGGCGTGAACGACCGCACGGTGACCGCCACCGATCAGGTGTCCGACGCCGCCGTCGCCCTCGACGGCGCCGTGCAGAACGCCACCGGCGCGGCTTCCGACTATTCCACCACCCTGTTCGGCGAGACCATCCCCTCGCTGAACGAGGCCCTGGGCACCCTGGCCTCCACGGCCTCGGCCCTCACCGGCGCCCTGGACACCCAGGCGCTCCTAGTGGATCAGACCTCGCTCATCATCGACCAGCTGGACGCCACCCTGGCCACGGCCAAGGACACCATCGCCCAGACCGACGGCCTGTTCGCCGGCGTTGAGAAGGAGCTGAACCGCGTGCACGACGACGTGCTCGTGTTCGGCCAGTCCGGCGTGCTCGGCAAGCTGCTGAACAGCTCGCTGGACGCGGGCAAGATCGCCTCGTTCATGGCCTCGCCCACCGAGGTGGTCACCGAGCAGCTGTACCCCCTGAACGCCTACGGGAGCGCCATGGCGCCCCTGTTCATGAACCTCACCTTCTGGATCGGCGCCTTCATGCTCGTGGTCATCCTGCGCCAGGAAGTGGACGACGAGGGCATTCCCAACCTCACCCTGGGCCAGCGCTACTGGGGCCGGTTCCTGTTTTTGGTCGTGCTGGCCGTGGCCCAGGCGCTCATCTGCTGCGCGGGGGTGGTGGCCATCGGCGTGCAGGCGGCCAGCATGCCGGCCCTGTTCGTGGCCGCGGCCGTGGCGTCCCTGGCCTACCTCAGCATCATCTTCTCGCTGTCGGTGGTGCTCCAGCACATCGGCAAGGGCATCTGCATCGTGCTCGTGTTCGCCCAGATCCCCGGGGCCACGGGCCTGTATCCCATCGAGATGACCTCCGGCTTCTTCCAGGCCATCTACCCCTTGTTCCCCTTCACCTACGGCATCGGCGCCATGCGCGAGGCCATCTGCGGCTTCTACGGCACCCAGTACGAGGCGGCCTTGGCTGTGCTGGGACTGTTCTTCCTGACAGGCATGGCCTTCGGGCTGCTCGTGCGGCCCCTCATGGCGAACGTGAACCGCATGGTGGCCCGGCAGGTGCGCGAGGGCGGCCTGTTCAACGGCGAGAACGTGGAAGTGCCCATGCGGCCCTACCGGCTCTCGCAGATTATGCGGGCGCTGTCGGACAAGGGGTCCTACGGCGCCGAGCTGGAGCGTCGCTACGAGCGCTTCTCGCGCTGGTACCCCCGGCTCATGCGGGGGGCGGTGGTGCTCGGCGTGGTGGTGCCCGTGGCCCTGGCCGTGGTGTTCGCGCTCACGCCGGCCGAGAAGGTGTGGGTGCTCACCGGGGCGCTTTTGTGGCTCGTGGTCATTTTCGTGGCGCTCGTGGTGGTGGAGAGCCTGCGCTACAGCTTCGAGCGGCAGCTGAAGCTGGGGGCCATGTCCGACGCGCACCTCATCAAGCTGGCCGAGGCCACGCGCACGGTGCAGGCGGCCGCGGCGGGCGAGGGCCCCGACCCGGTCGATCCGGCGGCAGCGAGGTGGTACGACCATGGGTAACGTCTTCCGCCTGTGCCGGGCCGACGTGCGGCGCCTGTTCGCCAACGTCATGAGCATCATCATCACCGTGGGGCTCGTGGTCATGCCCTCCATCTTCGCCTGGTACAACATCATCGCCTGCTGGAGCGTGTTCGACAACACGGGCAACCTCACCGTGGCCGTGGCCAACACCGACGAGGGCTACCAGAGCGACTTGGTGCCCCTGCGGGTGAACGTGGGCGACCAGGTGGTCAGCGCCCTGCGGGCCAACGACCAGATCGACTGGGTGTTCACCGACGAGGCCGACGCCGTGGACGGCGCCCGGGCGGGCCGCTACTACGCCGCCGTGGTCATTCCGAAGGATTTCAGCCGCGACATGCTCACCTTCTACGCCAAGGACATGGAGCACGCCGACATCGTGTACTACGCCAACGAGAAGAAGAGCGCCATTGCCCCCAAGATTACCGACAAGGGGGCCGATTCGGTGTCCTACCAGGTGAACGCCGTGTTCGCCGAAACGCTCTCGGAGGTGTCGCTGTCGCTGGCCGAGGCGCTGTCCTCCTACGCCGACGACAGCGACTGGGACGGCCGCATCGCGCTTCTGGCCGGCCATGTGCGCGACATGGCCGCCTCGGTGGAGGAGGCGACCGGCGTGCTGAACCTGTACGGGTCGCTGGCCCGGGCCTGCGAGAGCCTGGCCGCCGATTCCGCCGCGCTGACCGGCAAGGCCGTCGCGGCCGCCGACGGCACCCTGCAGGCGGCCACCGAGAACGCCGGCGCCGTGCCGGCCACCACCGCCTCGCTGAAGGACGCGGGCCGGGGGCTCACCGCGGCCCTGAAGGACTCGGCGGAGGGGTTCGATACCGTGGTGGAGAAGATGGACAAGCTCTTCGACACCGCCTCGGCCGACGTGGACGCCACCACGGCTGACCTGCGGGCCCAGGCCGATGCCGTGGCCAAGCACGGCGAGCGCTACCGGGCGCTGGCCTCCACCCTGGAGGAGGTGGCCGCATCGCTGCCCGAGCAGTCCCGTCCCGGGGCGCAGGCCCTGGCCAAGCAGATGCGGGCCACGGCCGATCTGTGGGACGCCATGGCCAAGAGCCTGCGCTCGGCCGCCGACAAGCTGGAGGCGGGGGACGCCTCCATCGCCCAGGACCGCGCCGACGCCGACGCCCGGGCCGCCGAGGCGAAGGCGGCCATCAAGACCATCCGCGACGACTACGAGGCCAACGTGAAGCCGGGCCTGGAGAAGCTCGTGGGCGACGCGGCGGATATGGCCTCCCGGGCCGGATCGCTGTCCGGCACCCTGGGCGACATCGGCGACGAGCTGTCCGGCTCGGCCGATTCCGCCGGCCAGGTCATGGGCGACACGGCCGAGAAGATCGACGAGGCCGCGGCCAAGTTGAAGACGGTGTCCGATGAACTGTCCGCCATGGCCGACAAGATAGACGCGGCCCTGGCCTCGGGCGACCGCCACGCCCTGTCCGACGTGCTGGCCGCCGACGTGTCGGTGCTCTCCCGGGCCATCGCGGCGCCTGTGGGCATCGACCGCATCGCGGTGTTCCCCGTGGAGAACTTCGGCAGCGCCATGGCGCCCCTGTACACCACGTTGGCCCTGTTCATCGGCTCGCTGCTCATTCTGGTGGTGGTGAAGCCCACGGTGTCGCGCCGGGAGGTGCGCGACGCGAAGCTTCAGAACGTGAAGCCGCGCCAGCTGTTCTGCGGCCGCTTCGGGGTCATGGCCCTCATCTCCCTGGCCCAGTCCACCCTCATGGCCGCGGGCAACATGTTCTTCCTGCAGGTGCAGGTCACCTCCCCGGTGGAGTTCTTCCTGTGCTTCTGGCTCGCGGGGCTCGTGTTCACGTTCCTCATCTACGCGCTCGTGTTCTCCTTCGCGAATTTGGGGAAGGCCATCGCCGTGCTGCTGCTCATCGTGCAGGTGACCGGCTGCGGCGGCTCGTTCCCCCTGCAGCTTCTGCCCGACTTTATCCAGCAGCTGAGCCCGTGGCTGCCGGCCACCCATGTGGTGAATGCCATGCGCGCCGCCATGATGGGCGGCTGGGGCGGCGATTTCTGGACCCAGATGGGCCAGCTCGCCCTGTTCCTCATCCCCGCTGCCTTGTTGGGCCTCGTGCTGCGCAAGCCCCTGGCCAAGTTCATGGAATGGTACGTGGAACAGGTGGAGTCCTCCAAGCTCGTGGGCTAGCCCCGCAGCCCCGTCCCGCAGCGTCGCCCCGCGTCCGGGCCTATCCCTCGCCGGGCCCGGCTCCGGCCAGTGCCCGTCGGGAATCCGTGCAAATGTACGCCCTTTTGCCGTCGAAACGTACAAAGCGGCCGCCAGCGTGCAGATTCAGGCCAGCGAGGCGTCACTTTGCACGGATTTCCGACAGCTGCGGTAGAGTGGTGCGGAACGAATGCGGAACGAATGCGGAAGAGACGCGGGAGGAGTGCGCGGTGGCGTTGACGGACGAGCAGATCGCGGAAGAGGAGAAGTTTCTCGCTGGCTTGCCCCGGGTGAACCTGGGGGCGCTGTTTCTGGCCCCGGTGTGGGGGCCGGCCCACGGCATCTGGGCGGCGTTTCTGTTCTTCGTGGCGTGGCTGTTCGCCGACAACGTCATCTACGAAGCGGTGCGGGAACCCACGCCTCTGGCGGTGGTGCTGGCCGTGGTCATGGTGGCGGCGCTCGTGGGGGCCACGGTGGTGTTCGCCATCGTGTCCCAACCCTTGGCGGCGCACCGGGCCGAGGCCATGGGGGAGAGCCGCGAGCGCTACCTGCGCCGCCAGCGGGTGTGGGCCGTGGCGTCGGTCGTGGTGGCCGTCGTCGTGGTGGCGCTCGCCACCTGGTACAACCTGGAATGGCGCCCGGTGGTGGACGCCGCCGCCGAGGCCGCGGCCGCGAGCGCCGGGGGCACCCAATGAGCGCGGTGTGCGACGGGGTCACCGCGGAGGGGACGGTCGCTGAGGCTTCGGGGACCGGGACGACCGCGTCCGCCGACCCCTCCCGTACCGCGGCGGTGTTCTTCGTGGGGAACCGCCTCATGCTGGACGACGGCGTGGCGCCGGCGGCCTACGACGCCCTGACCGCCGCCTACGACGTGCCCGCGAACGTGCACCTGTTCGACGTGGGCTGCATGTCCCTGGATATGCTGCCCTGGGTGGAGAAGTGCGATGTTATCCTCACCGTGGACGCCGTGGACGGCACGGGCGATGCCCCGGGCACCGTCTACCGCTTCGAGCCCGACGCCATGGCCCGCCATTCCGGCCCCGAGGCGTCCCTGCACGATCTGAAGCTCGTGGACCTCTTCGACGCCGCCGCCCTCATGGGGTACGAGGCCGAGGGCTTCTGCCTCGGCATGCAGGTGGAAAACTCCTCGCCGTCGGAATTCGCCGTGGGCCTCACCCCGGCCTGCGAGGCGGCGCTGCCCCTGTTGGTGGAAACCGTGGCCGCCGAGCTTTGCCGCCGGGGCTTCCCGCTGGTGAGGAAGACGGCCTAACTCCACAGGCCCCGGGTGGGGCACAGGTCCCCCACGATGCAGTCGGCGCAGCGGGGGTTGCGGGCGCGGCAGAACTCGCGGCCGAAGTGCACCCACTGGTGGTTGATGAACAGCCACTGCGGCCGCGGGTACACCTTCAGCAAAATGTCCTCCACCTTCTGGGGCGTGTCGGCCGAGGGGCCCGCCAGCTTCAGGCGGTGGGCGATGCGGAACACATGGGTGTCCACGGCGATGCCCTGGGGGTCCTTGAAAGCTTCGCACATGACGCAGTTGGCGGTCTTCCGACCCACGCCGGGCAGCTTCTGCAGCGCGTCCACGTCGGCGGGGATCTCGCCGCCGAAGTCGGCCATCACCGTCTGGGCCAGGGCCACGAGGTTCTTCGCCTTAGAGCGGAAGAACCCCAGGGAGTGGATGATGGCGGCCACGGCCTCGGGGTCGGCTTGGGCCAGGGCGGCCGGCGTGGGGTAGGCGGCGAAGAGTGCCGGCGTGGTCTTGTTCACGGCGGCGTCGGTGCACTGGGCCGACAGCACCACGGCCACGGTCAGCTCGAAGGGGGTGGTGTAGTCCAGCGACGCCTTCCCCGGCCCGTAGTGGGCGAACATGCGCTCCTCGATGGCCTGCGCCCGCTCGCGCTTGCTCGCCAGAGATTCCCGTGCCATGGCTGCTCCTTATTGTTTTCGCGCCGTTGAGCGCTCGTCGTTGCCGTTGCGCTAAACTGTACCAAACATCTGCCGCCTTTTCGGGCGGCTTTTGCCGTTTGCCACCGAATGAAAAGAGACGACCGTGCTCATCGACTCGCTTGCCTTCACCTTGGAGAAATCCGGCTGCCTGGACGCGTTCTGGGGGAAGTTGGATGCCGGCGCCGACGCCACCTTGGGCGTGGCGGCCTCGGCGCGGCCCTTCCTGGTGGCGGCGCGGTTCGCCGCCGCGTCCCAGGCCACGCTCGTGGTGGTGGCCGGCGAGGATGCCGCGGCCACCTTCGCGCGGCAGGTGGCGGCCTTTCTGGGGGAGGAGCGGGTGCTGCGCTTCCCCGAGCGCACCGACGCGCCCTTCGCGCCGAAGATGCCCGACGCCCGGGTGATCGCTCGGCGCATGGAGGCGGCCTGGGCCCTGCAGACGGCCCGGCCCGTCGTGGTGGTGGCGAGCGCCCGGGCGCTTTTGCGGCTTATGGCCCCGCCGCAGGCCATGGCGGCCCGGCCGCTCGCCCTTGCGGTCGGCGAGGAGTTGGACGCCATGGGTCTGCCCGGCGTGGAGGCGCTCGACGACCTGCCCCGGGCCCTGGAGGCGGCCGGCTACGCGAACACCGGCGAGCTGGACGGCCCGGGCACCTTCGCGCAGCGCGGCGGCACCCTGGACGTGTTCCCCGGCAACCTGGACTTCCCGGTGCGGCTCGACTTCTTCGGCGACGAGCTGGACGAGATCCGCCGCATCGTGCCCGCCACGGGCCAGACCATCGCCTCGCTGCCCTCCGTGGAGGTGTACCCGGTGTCGGAGTTCCCCACCTCGCCCCGGGCGCTGGCCGATGCGCGGCGGGCCCTCGCGAAGCCGGCGCTCACGAACCCGGCCCTGCGCGACGTGCTGGAGAAGCTGGAAGGGGGCCTGCGCTTCGAGGGGGCCGACGTGATTTTGCCCTATCTGTACAAGGAGCCGGTGTGCCTGGGGGCCTACGCCGGCGCCGGCACGCTGGCCGCCCTCATCGAGCCGCGGTCGCTCTTCGACGACGCGGCCCACGCCGCCGAGGACCTCGCCGACCGCGCCCGGGGCACGAACATCGCGCTGGCGGGCCTGTACGCGAGTCCGGCGGCCCTGGATTTCGGCGGCTCGGTGCGGGCCACCTACGTGTCCATCATGCGGGTGGGCGGCGACATCGACGAGGAGCTGCCCGTGAAGCGCGTGGACGTGGCCGGGGTGCCCGACAAGATCTTCGGGAAGCTGAAGGGCCTGTGTGCCGACCGCTACACCGTGGTGTTCTCCGCCCCGAACTACCGGGCCCGCGAAACCATGCGCCACGCCATGGTGGACCACGGAATACCTATCCAGATCGTGCAGCCGGAGAACCTCGACAACGGTAATCGTGCGGCGGCGGTCGGGCGGAGCGTCCCGCGCGCAGATTCCGCAGACTCGGAAAAAGAGGGGTACAATTCCGACCCCTCTTTTTCCGAAAGCGAGGACTGCCCGAGCACGGGATGTTCCGCCCGGCCGACGCTTGACGAGTCCCAAAGCGCCGAGGCCGACAGCCCTGCCCAGGCCAAGCGCCGGCTGCGGCGCGAGGTGGTGAACATCGTGGACGTGGACATTCCCTTGGGCATGATTATCCCGAAGGCCCATCTGGCGCTCGTGAGCGCGGCCGACACCCAGGGGTCGCGGGCGGCGAGCCGGGCGGCCCGGGTGTCCGTGGACGTCACCGAGGTCACCTTCCCCTTCAAGCCGGGCGACTACGTGGTGCACGCCGCCCACGGCATCGCGTTTTTCCGCGATCTGGTGCGCCGCGAGGTGGACGGCACCGAGCGCGACTACCTGCAGCTGGAGTACGCCGAGGGCGACAAGCTGTTCGTGCCCGTGGAGCAGCTGGACCGCGTGACCCGCTACGTGGGCCCCGAGGGGGCAAGCCCGCGGCTCACGCGCCTGAACACGAGCGACTGGTCCCGGGCGCTCGCCAAGGCGCGGAAGGCCACCAAGAAGCTCGCCTTCGACCTGGTGGACGTGTACGCCCGCCGCGCCGCCACCCAGGGCTTCCGCTTCTCGCCGGACACCCCCTGGCAGCGCGAGATGGAGGAGGCCTTCCCCTACCAGGAGACCCGCGACCAACTGGCGGCCATCGCCGACGTGAAGGCCGACATGCAGTCGGCCCGGCCCATGGACCGTCTCATCTGCGGGGACGTGGGCTTCGGCAAGACGGAGGTGGCCCTGCGGGCCGCCTTCAAGGCCACCCAGGACGGCAAGCAGGTGATGGTGCTGTGCCCCACCACCATTCTGGCCCAGCAGCACTACACCTCCTTCCGCGACCGCTTCGAGCCCTTCGGCGTGAAGGTGGAGGTGCTCTCGCGCTTCCGCACCCCCGAGCAGCAGGCCGCCGCCCTGGAGGGCTTCGCCACGGGCGAGGTGCAGGTGCTCGTGGGCACCCACCGGCTGCTCTCCCGCGACGTGAACCCCCACGATCTGGGGCTCGTCATCATCGACGAGGAGCAGCGCTTCGGCGTGCAGCACAAGGAGCAGCTGAAGAACCTGCGCGAGTCCATCGACGTGCTCACGCTGTCGGCCACGCCCATTCCGCGCACCATGCAGATGTCGCTGTCGGGGGTGCGCGACATGTCGCTCATCCTGACGCCCCCCGACGAGCGGCGTCCGGTGGAGGTGCACGTGGGGGAGTGGGACCCGGATGTGGTTTCCGCCGCCATCCGCTACGAGCTGGCCCGGGGCGGCCAGGTGTACTACGTGAGCAACCGGGTGCGCTCCATCGACGAGGCCGTGGACCGCGTGCACGCCGCCGCCGGCGAGGCCCGGGTGGGCGTGGCCCACGGGCAGATGACCAAGGAGGAGCTGGAACGGGTGATGGAGGAGTTCGCCGCCGGCGAGCTGGATGTGCTCGTGGCCACCACCATCATCGAGAGCGGCATCGACAACCCGCACACCAACACCCTCATCATCGAGGACGCCCAGCGCTTGGGCCTGGCTCAGATGTACCAGCTGAAGGGCCGCGTGGGCCGCTCGTCGGCCCAGGCCTACGCCTACTTCATGTTCCCCGAGAACGTGCCTCTGACCGAGGAGGCCGCCGCGCGGCTCACCGCCATCAACGAGCACCAGGACTTGGGCAGCGGCATGCGCATCGCCATGCGGGACTTGGAAATCCGCGGCGCGGGCAGCATGCTGGGGGCCGAGCAGTCGGGCAACATGTCGGCCGTGGGCTTCGATTTGTTCGCCCAGATGCTGAACCAGGCCGTGAACGACACGCGGGAACGTGGCGAGGCCACGGGTGAGCTGCCCCCGGCCCTGTCGGACATCACGGTGAACATCCCCGGCCACGCCTATTTGCCCGAGGAGTACATCCCCGATGCCGACGCCCGGGTGCTGTGGTACCGCAAGCTGGCCGCCGCGGCCACCGTGGACGCCGTGGCCGCCCTGCGCGAGGAGATGGAGGCCAAGGCCCCCGAGATGCCCCCGGCGGCCGTGAACCTGTTCGAGCGGGCGCGGCTGAAGGCCTTCGCCAACGAGCACGGCATCAAGCTGAT
>CANPHS010000075.1 GCA_947573925.1 uncultured Enterorhabdus sp.
TGCTCTCGCCGGCCTGCGCCTCCTTCGACGAGTTCTCCTGCTTCGAGGAGCGCGGGCGCGTGTTCAAGGCCCTCGTGGCCGATCGCGCCGCCCGGGCGTGGGAGCGCCCGTGACCCGCGGCCTTCGACAAAGCGCATCTTCCGCGGGCCCCTCTAGTCAGGGGCCTCGCGTTCTCCTGCTGTTGTGCGTGCTGGCCCTGGTGCTCATCGGGCTCGTCATGGTGTTCTCCGCCTCCATGGTGAAGGCCCTGGAGAACGGGGCGCCGCCCGAGACGTTCTTCCGCAGCCAGGTCGTCTATGCCGTTGTGGGCACTGTCATCGCCCTGGTGCTGTGGAAGGTGGTGCCCTACCATGTGTGGGTGGGGCCCACCGTGTGGGTGGTGTGGGCCGTGGCAGTGGCGTTCATCCTCGCCGTGGCCTTCGCCGGCGTGGACCACTACGGGGCCCAGCGCTGGCTGCGCATCGGCGGCTCGGAAATGCAGCCCTCGGAATTCTGCAAGATCGCCTTCTTGCTCGTGGCCGTGCGCCTGCTCGTCGACTACCAGAGCGGCGCGGTGGATTTCCGCGCCTCCATGATCCGCGTGCTGCTGTTCATCGCGGCGCCGGTGGGCTTCATGTACCGCACCCAGTCCGACCTGGGCACCACGGCCATCTGCTTCGTGGGCATTCTGGCGGTGCTGTGGATGGGCGGCGTGAGCCGGAAGGCCATCGGGGCGCTTTTGGGGGCGGCCTTCGTGGGCGGCCTCATCGCCGTGTTCGGCACCGGCTACCGCGCCGACCGCATGGTGTTTTTGAACCCGTGGAACGACGGCCAGGACGGCTACGGCACCGGCTACAACATCATCCGCGCCTTCTACGCCCTGTCGGAAGGCGGCCTGTTCGGGGTGGGCCTCGGCAACTCCCACGAGAAGTTCCAGTACCTGTTCGCCTCCGAGAGCGACTTCATCTTCGCCGTCATCGGCGAGGAGCTGGGGCTTCTGGGCGCCATGGCCGTCATCGTGCTGTTCTTCGGGGTGCTGTTCGCGGGGCTCTCCATTGCGGAAGGGGCGCCCGACGAGATCGGCTCCATGATAGCCGGCGGCTGCACGGTCATGCTCGTGTTCCAGGCGTTTCTGAACATCGCCTGCGTCATCGGGGTGTTCCCCACCACGGGCAAGCCCCTGCCCTTCATATCCTCGGGCGGCACGTCCATGCTGGCATCGTTCATTTTGGTGGGGCTCGTGCTGTCGGTGTCGAAGGCCGACCCCGCCCCGAGCATCTACGAGCAGCGCCGGGCCGATCTGCGCCTCGTGAAGCAGGAGCGCGGCCGCGACGGGGAAGGCGGCCGTTCCCGCGACGGGGGCACCCGGCCCTCGCGCCCCGGCCGCGGGGCGGCTTCGGTCTCGTCGCGCTCCGGCCGCGCCCGCTCCGGCGGCTCCGCCCGCTCCGGCGAGACGGCTCGCTCCCGTTCCCGATCTTCCAGGAGGTAAGCCATGTTGGCAGTGCTTTCCGGCGGCGGTACCGCCGGCCATATCAATCCGGCCCTCGCCCTGGCCGAGGAGCTGACCGCCCGCGGCTGGGACGTGCGCTTCGCCGGCACCCCGAACGGCGTGGAGGCGCGGCTCGTGCCCGCGGCCGGGGTGCCCTTCACCGCCTTCGAGGCCTCCGGTTTCGATCGGGCCCACCCGGCCTCGCTGCCCAAGGGCGTGGCGAAAATCGCCGCCTCCACGGCCAAGGCCAAGCGGTGGTTCCGCGACATCCGCCCCGACGTGGTGGTGGGCTTCGGCGGCTACGTGTCCATTCCCGTGGCCCGCGCGGCCGAGAAGACCGGCGTGCCCGTGGTGCTTCACGAGCAGAACTCCGTGGCCGGCATGGCCAACAAGTACCTGGCGAAGAAGGCCGCCGCCGTGTGCCTCACCTACGACCATTCCGCCTCCGGCCTTACGGGCACCGCCCCGGTGCACCTGACGGGCAACCCGGTGCGGCGGTCGGTCATCGAGGCCGACCGCGCCCAGGGCCGGGCGCTGTTCGGGCTGTCCGACGACGACTTCATGCTGCTCGTCTTCGGCGGTTCCTTGGGGGCCCGCCACATCAACCAGGCCCTCGTGGCCATGAAGGACGACCTCCTGTCCCGGCCGCACCTGCACGTGGTGCACATCACCGGGCCCAAGGAGCTGGAATCGGTGCGCGAGGCTCTGGCCCTCACCCCGGCCGAGGAGGCCCGCTGGCATCTTCTGGGCTACCAGGACCGCATGGGGGAGACTATGGCCGCCGCCGACGCCATCGTGTCGCGGGCCGGGGCCACGTCCCTTGCGGAAATTTCCGCCCGGGCCATTCCGGCGGTGCTCGTGCCCTACCCCTACGCCACCGAAGACCACCAGACCACCAACGCCCGGGCCTACGTAGAGGCCGGCTGCGCCTTCATGGTGCCCGACGCCGAGTTGGAAGGTGAAAAGTTCGCCCGGGCCGTGGCGGCGCTCATCGACGACGGGGCCGTGCGCGAGGCCCAGACCGCCGCCGCCCGGGCGCAGAAAACCACCGAGGCGGCCGCCATGTTGGCAGATGTCGTGGAAGCGGCAGCCAACGCCCCCGCCGGTGCTGTACAATAGCGAAGTTTGAACACGAGACGGGTGTAAGGCGGTTGGCTATGAGCATGGACAAGGTTCACTTCATCGGCGTCGGCGGCGTCGGCATGAGCGGCATCGCGCGGGTGGCCCACGACCAGGGCCTGACGGTGTCGGGCTCCGATTTGAAGGAGAGCCGCTACACCAAGCAGCTGCGCGATGCCGGGGTGGCCGTGGCCATCGGCCAGGATGCGGCCAACATCCCCGAGGGCGATCCGCTCGTGGTGGTGTCCACGGCCATTCTGGAGAACAATCCCGAGCTCATCGAGGCCCGCCGCCGCGGCCTGGAAATCTGCCACCGCGCCCAGATGCTCGCCCATCTGGGCCGCAACCTGGACACCCTGGCCGTGGCGGGCACCCACGGCAAAACTACCACCTCGTCCATGCTGGCCAGCACGTTGGATGCCATGGGGTGCGACCCCACCTTCCTCATCGGCGGCATCGTGCGCGCCTACGGCACCAACGCCCATTCTGGCACCGGCGCCTATTACGTGGTGGAAGCCGACGAGTCCGACAAGTCGTTCACCTACCTTTCCCCGGCGGCGGCCATCGTCACCAACATCGAGGCCGACCATCTGGACCACTACGAGGGCCTGGACGAGATTTACGCCCAGTTCCGCATGTTTTTGGAAGGGGTGCGCGAGGGCGGCCCCGTTGTGGTGTGCGGCGACGACGAGAAGCTGGTGGAGGTGGCCCGCTCCACGGGGCGCCCGGTGACCACCTACGGCTTTTCCGAGGGCTGCGACGCCCGCATCACCGTGTGGGAGGTGGCCGGCGTGGGCACCCGCTTCACCCTGCGGCTGCCCGACGGGCGCACCGTGGCCAGCGCCATCAAGCAGAACCCGGGCCTGCACAACGTGGCCAACGGCGCCGCGGTGCTCACCCTCATCGCAGCCCTCGGGCTCGATGTGGAAGACGCCGCCGAGAAGCTGACCGAGTTCGCCGGCGTGCGCCGTCGGTTCGACGTGGCCGGCGAGGCGGCCGGCGTCACCGTGGTGGACGACTACGCCCACCATCCCACGGAAATCGCCGCCACCATCGCCGCGGCCCGCGCCCTGGATTTCAAGCGCATCCACGTGCTCTTCCAGCCGCACCGCTATTCTCGCGCCGCCCTGTTCACCGATGTCATGCACGACGAGTTCGGCGCCGCCTTCGACGGGGCCGACACGGTCACCTTCATGGACGTGTTCTCGGCCGGCGAGGCCCCGGTGCCCGGCATCACGGGCAAGACGTTCCTCGGCCCCATTGTGGAGCACGGCCATCCGAACGCCCGTTACGTGCCGCGCCGTATCGACGTGGTGCCCGCCATGGTGGAGGTGGCCGAGCCCGGCGACCTCATCATCACCATGGGCGCCGGCGACGTGACCGCTGTGGCCCCGCAGCTCGTGGACGAGCTGGGCCGTTAGGGTACGCCATGGCCCGTCACGCCTCGCCGCTCCAATCGCTTCTGGTGGACGATCGCTTCGACGGCGACGTCTACCCCAACGAGCCCATGAGCCGCCACACCACCTACCGCATCGGGGGTCCGGCGCGGTTCTTCGTGCGGGCGAATTCCATCGGGGCCCTCACGGGGCTCATCGACGTGTGCGCCGCCGAGGGGGTGCCCTGGGTCATGGTGGGCCGCGGCTCCAACGTGCTCGTGGCCGACGAGGGCTTCGCCGGCGTGGTCGTGGCCCTGGGCCGCGATTTCCGCAGCTCCCGCTTCGAGAACGGCCGCTTCATGGTGGGGGCCGGGGCCACCCTGTCCTCGGTGGTGCAGGACGCGTTCCGCCGCAACCTGGGCGGCTTCGAGTTCGCCGTGGGCACCCCGGGCACCGTGGGCGGGGCCCTGCGCATGAACGCCGGCTCCCGGGACGAGTGGATCGGCGAGCGCGTGGCCAGCGTGACCACCTACCGGCCCGGATGCGGCCTGGTGCGCCGACGCGCCTCCGAACTTTCCTGGGGCTATCGGGTCAGCTCCTTCGCCCCCGATGAGGCCATTTTGGAATGCGAGCTTCTGGCCGAGGCGGCCGACCCCTTCAAGGTGCGCGACAAGATGGAGGAGAACCTGGCCCGGCGCCAGCAGACCCAACCCCTGTCGCTGCCCACTTGCGGCAGCGTGTTCAAGAACCCCGAGGGTGCCTCGGTGGGCCGCCTTGTGGAAGAGCTCGGCCTGAAGGGCACGCAGATCGGGGGCGCCCGCGTGTCCGACGTGCACGGCAACTTCATCGTGAACGCGGGCCAGGCCACGGCCGCCGACGTGCGCGCCCTCATGGACCATGTGCGCCGCTGTGTGGCCGCCACCTTCGGCATCAACCTGGTGCCCGAGGTGCGCCTCGTCGGCTTTCGCGAGGACGTCCCGCGGGAGCCGGCCCACGCGGCGCCGGGTGCGGCCGTGGTGCCGGTTGCGGCAGCAGTGCCGACTGCTGGCATGACCGCCGCCCCAGCGGCGACGGGCGCCCGCGGCGTCTCCGCGGCTGTCGCGGCCCCGGCCGCCGCTCCGACTGCTCCGGTTTCCCGGGAGCGCCATGGCTAGGTCCGGCTCCAACAACCCGCGTTACAACCGCAGTGCCGCCCGCCGCGCCGTGCCCGCGCCCTCGCGCGGCGCCGCCCGCCCCGCCCCGCGCGTGGTAGGGGGGCGCCGAGTGGCCGGCCGCCCGGCTTCGGCCCCGGTGCCGCGCACGCCTACGGCCCGCGGCAATGTTACGTCGGTGCGCCTGGGGGACATGGACCGCGGCGCCCGTCGATCGCCGAGCCGCCGCGACGGCATCGCGAAGCCCAAGCGCTCGGCGCCCTTTCGCATCGTGATGGGCGTGCTCATCGCCGCCGCGGTGCTCGGCGTCACCTATGCGGGGCTGTACTTCTCGTCGGCTTTCACCATCGAGAAGGTGGAGGTGACCGGCGCCGACCACCTGACCGGCGATGAGATGGCCGTGCTGGCCGCCGTGCCCCAGGGCACCACCCTGCTGAATGTGGACGCGGGCGCCATCGCCGACAGCGTGGTGCGCGACTCGTGGGTGGCCGACGTGTCGGTGCAGCGCCATTTCCCCAACACGCTGGAGATCGTCGTCACCGAGCGCGAGATCGCCGCCGTGGTGGACGTGGTGGCCGACAACGCCAAAACCACCCAACACTGGGCCATCGCCTCCGACGGCATGTGGCTCATGGAGATTCCCGACCAAGATTCCGAGCTGGGCCAGTCCATCAGCCCGCAGATCTACGAGGACGCCGGCAAGGTGCTGCACATCAAGGACGTGCCCTTCGGCCTCACCCCCGAGGTGGGCACCTACTGCACCGACGAGAACGTGAACAACGCCCTGAAAATTCTGGACGGCCTTTCCACGGCCCTGGCCGACCAGGTGAAGACCGTGTCGGCCACCGACGCCCAGTCCACCCTGCTCACGCTGGACAACGGCATCCAAATCGCCTTCGGCACCGCCGACGACATCCGCGACAAGGAGCGCATCTGCCTGGAGATCATGGACAAGAACCAGGGCAAAGTCGCCTACATCAACGTCCGCGTCCCCGACCGCCCCACCTGGCGCGCCGTATAGCGGGACAGCGTGCCCGGCATGGCGTCCCAACGTCCCTGTTCTGTCGTATTCGTGGACGTGGGGAATCCTTTAGCCGCGGGAAGCGTTGCAATGGGCTTTTCATCGTGTACAATATCCCCACATAAATGCCGAACGTAAGGCAGCATGACGGGGCGTGCCCGAACGGGTGCGCGAAGAACGATTCAAACGCAGCAATGAAACGCAGCTAGTGTGGAGGCAACAATGGCGAATATCCCTGGCGGAGAGCATCTGGCGGTCATCAAGGTCGTCGGCGTGGGCGGCGGCGGCACCAATGCGGTGAACCGCATGGTGGAGGCTGGTGTGCGCGGTGTGGAATTCATCGCGGTGAACACCGACCGGCAGGCCCTTCTCATGTCCGATGCCGACAAGACTATCCACATTGGCGAGGAACTGACCCGCGGTCTCGGCGCCGGCGCGAACCCCGAAGTGGGCTGCCAGGCCGCCGAGGAGAGCCGCGCGGAAATCCGCGAGGCGCTGGCCCAGGCCGACATGGTGTTCGTCACCGCCGGCGAGGGCGGCGGCACCGGCACGGGCGCGGCCCCCATCGTGGCCGAAATCGCCCGCGAGGAAATCGGCGCCCTTACCGTGGGCGTCGTCACCAAGCCCTTCTCCTTCGAAGGCCGTCTGCGTCGCAACCAGGCCGACCAGGGCATCGATCTTCTGTCCCAGAAGGTGGACACCCTCATTGTGATCCCCAACGACCGCCTGCTGGAAATCGTGGACAAGAAGACGTCCATGATCGACGCCTTCCGCATCTGCGACGATACCCTGCGCCAGGGCATCCAGGGCGTCACCGATCTCATCACCATTCCCGGCCTCATCAACTTGGACTTCGCCGACATCCGCACGGTCATGAAGGACGCCGGCACCGCCATGATGGGCATCGGCGTGGCCACGGGCGAGAACCGTGCGCTCGACGCCGCCCAGCAGGCCACGTCCTCCAGCCTGCTGGAATCCTCCATTGCCGGCGCGTCCCGCGTGCTGTTCTCCATCGCCGGCGGCCCCGACCTCACCCTCACCGAGGTGTCCGAGGCGGCCCGCACCGTGGAGGCCTGCGCCGACGAGAACGCCAACATCATCTACGGCCAGATCATCGACGAGGAGCTGCGCGACGCCGTGCGCATCACGGTCATCGCCACCGGCTTCAAGGTGGGCGCCGCCCAGTCCTCCATGGACTTCTCCCGCAAGGACCTGTTTGCCTCCACCGAGGCCCCGGCGGCCCAGCCCATGCAACAGGCCCCGGTCACCTTCAGTGCCCCGGCACCGGTGAACCGCTTCGCCGACGAGGACTACATCCCCGACTTCCTGAAGCGCTCGCGCTAGGGGGCCGGCTCAGTTCCATGGCGCTGACGCCTCTGCCGCTGCCGCGGCTTCAACAAGCAATCTTGGGCACCGTGCCGGTGCTCACCGACGACGCGCTCGCCCGAACCTCGGGCGTGCGCGTCGCCTTTACGGGCCGGGAAGGCGGCGTGAGCCAGGGTGCCTACGGCTCGCTGAATGTAGGCGACCACGTGGGCGACGATGCCGCCGCCGTGGCCGAGAACCGCGCCCGTGCCGCCCGGGCCCTCGGCGCCGTTCCCGAGGCAGTGCTCGCGCTCAACCAGGTGCACGGCACCGACTTCGTGACCGTGCGCGAAGCGGGCGCCGCCGCTCTCGAGGCGGCCCGCGCCCAGGGGAGGGCCGGGGCTGACGGGGCCCTCGTCACCGTGCCCGGCGTGCTGGCCCTGCTCTGCTTCGCCGACTGCACGCCGATTATCGCCGTATCTCCCGCCGGCTCCTTCGCCGTGGCCCATGGCGGATGGCGCGGGTGCGCAGGCGGCATCGGCGGGGCGGCGGTGCACCGCTTGGCGGAAGCCGACGGGGTGGCGCCCGATGAGGTGAACGTGTACATCGGCCCCCATATCGGCCCCTGCTGCTTCGAGGTGGGCGACGAGGTGGCGGCGCGGTTTCGCGACGAGTTCGGATCCGAGTGCGTGACCGCCGACGGCCGCCACGTATCCATGGAGGCGGCCCTTCGGGTTGACTTGGCCCGGGCCGGCGTGGCTCCCGAGCGCATCGCGGCGGTCGGCGTGTGCACCCAGTGCCATCCCGACCGGTACTTTTCCTACCGGGCCAGTGGCGGCGTATGCGGCCGCCATGGTGCCCTGGCCTTCAAAGGAGCGTGATATTCATGGAAGCGAACACCCGCTACCGCCTGGTGGCCGACGAGGTGGCTGCCGCCTGCGAGGCCTGCGGCCGTGCCCCTGAGGCGGTGCGCCTCGTGGCCGTGTCGAAGACCGTGGGGCCCGAGGCTGTGGCCGCCGCCTACGAGGCTGGCGCCCGCGACTTCGGCGAGAACCGCCCCGACTCGCTGGTGGCCAAGGCCCCGGCCTTCCCCGAGGCGCGCTGGCACTTCATCGGCAACATCCAGTCGCGCCGCATTCCCGACATCGTGGCCCACGCCCATCTCATTCATTCCCTGTACCAGCAACGTCACGCCGAGAAGATCGACCGGGTGGCCGCCGAGCTGGGCAAGGTGCAGGACGTGCTCGTCGAGGTGAACGTGTCCGGCGAGGCGTCGAAGAGCGGCGCGACTCCCGACGAGGCCCCGGCGCTGGTGGCCGCCTGCGCGGCATTGCCCCACGTGCGGGTGCGCGGCCTCATGACCATGGCGCCCCAGGGCGATCCTGCCGCGGCCACGGACGCGTTCCGCGGTTTGGCGGCCCTGGCCGAGGCCATTCGCGCCCAGCTGCCCCCCGATAAGGCCGCTGCCTTCACCGAGCTTTCCATGGGCATGAGCGACGATTGGCCTGCCGCCATTGCCTGCGGTGCCACCATTGTGCGCGTCGGTCGTGCTATCTTTAGCGATTCTTACCAGGAATAGCGCCGAACCTGTTATGATGGTGGATGGTCTGTAGGCGGGCCTCGGCGCCCGCGACCTTAGACGAGCAAGAGGGCGGCAACGCGGCCGCTGTGAAATGAAGCAGGAGGTCCCATGGATCTGAACGACGGCAAGCGCATGTTCGGCGATATCAAGTCGCGCCTGGGCTTCGGTCGCAAGGACGACCAGGAGGAGTTCTACGACGACTACGAGGAATTCGACGACGAGGGCTACGGCGAGTACGGCTACGACGAGAGCTACACGCGCACCTCGTCCCGTTCCTCCTACGACCGCTACGATTCGGTGACCACTCGCGAGCCCGGCATGCGGAGCGCGGGCCGCTCCAGCATGCCCCGCCTCGTTTCCATCGACGACGTCCGCGCCCGCACCCAGGTGCCCTCGCTGCCCGACGACGACGCCCCGGCGCCCTCGCGCCGGGCGAGCGGCTCCAGCTCCTTCCGCACCATGGTGGACTCCTCGCTGCCTCCGCAGATGACCCCCGAGGGCACCGCCGCCGCCTCGGCTGCCGCCTCGGCGGCGCACCAGGCGCGTTCCGAGGGCCTGAACTCGCTCTTCGAGCCCAGCACGCCGGCCCCGGCCGAAGATCGCGCCCCGGCGCGGAGCAGTTTCGCGGGCACCGGCACCTCCTCGTCCCGCACAACCCCCTCGCGCACGCTGAAAGTGGTGAAGCCTTTGGCCTACAACGACGCTGAGGCGGTATCCACCGCGCTGAAGCTGGGCAACGCCGTGGTGCTGTGCCTCACGGGCACCCCCGACGCCCTGGCCAAGCGCATCCTGGATTTCTCCTTCGGCGTGGCCAGCGCCCTGGACGCCAATGTGGAATGCGTGGGCAACAAGGTGTTCGCGCTCACCCGCGTAAACGAGCTGTCCGAAGGCGAGCGCTCGTACCTGCGCAGCCAGGGCCTCATCTAGGCCCCGGGTCCCGAAACGACACGGCAACGCCGCTGCGGCGCCGTTCCATGAAGGAGCTTCCCCATGCTAACCTACATCCTCGTCCGTTTAGCTGACGCGTATTCCATGATCATCTTCATCTATGTGATGATGTCGTGGCTGCCGAATACGCAGAGCGGCATTATCGGCGATATCTACCGGGCCCTCGGGAAACTGTGCGACCCGTACCTGAACTTGTTCAGGAAATTGATTCCGCCCCTTGGAGGAATGGTGGACGTAACTCCCATCATCGCCTTGCTTGTATTACAATTCGGGGTACGTTTGCTGGTAATGCTCTTCTAGTCAGACGACCGGCATACAGATAACAATGGCAACGAAGAAGGGCTAGGGTAACGTTTATGGCTATCACCGCTTCCGACATCCACAACCAGAGCTTCTCCATCGATCGCAAGGGCTACGACGTCGACGAAGTGGACGTGTTCCTCGAGCATGTGGCCGATGAGATCGACATCCTGAACGACACCATCGCGCATTTGCAGGCGCAGCTGGAAGAGGATCGTTTCAGCGGCTTCGACGCCCCGGCTTCCCAGACCGTGGCCATCGCCGAGACCGTGGCCGCTTCCGTGGACACCGCCGAGTACGACGCGCAGCTGGCCCAGAAGGACGCCATCATCGCCGATCTGGAGCGCCAGCTCAACGACAAGCGCGCCGACGACAACGCCATCGCCCAGGCCCTCATCATCGCCCAGCGCT
>CANPHS010000076.1 GCA_947573925.1 uncultured Enterorhabdus sp.
CCCCCCACCCCCCCCCCCCCCCCCCAACCCCTTTGTTGTGCGGCCCACATGCGGGTGCTCCCCCGGGCTACCCCCCATTTGTGCGACCGCGCAACAGTCCCTACTCCTCGTAGCTCTCCTTCAAAGCCGCGAAGGCGGGCATGGAGCGCTCGATGGTGTCGCGGGCGATGCAGTAGGAAAGCCGCACCCAGCCGCCCACGCCGAAGCTGTCCGAGGGCACGATCAAGAGCTCGAACTGCTTGGCCCGCTCCGAGAAGGCCTCGGCGTCCTCCTCCAGGGCCCGCACCCACAGGTAGAAGGCACCGTCCGGTTCCACATACTCGTAGCCCAGCGCCGCCAGGCCCTCCGTGAGCAGCGAGCGGTTCTCGGCGTAGGCGGCCACGTCCGACGGCTCGTTCACACAGCGGGCCGCCACGCGCTGCAGCAGCACCGGGGCGCACACGTAGCCGAGCGCCCGGCCCGCGCCGGCGATGGCCACGGCCACCTTATCGCCGTCGGGGGCACTGTCGGACACGTACACCCACCCGATGCGCTCGCCAGGCAGCGAGAGCGCCTTGGAGTAGGAGTAGCACACGATGGTGCGGTCGTAGATGCTCGGCACCCAGGGCACCTGCGCCCCGTAGGTGATCTCGCGGTAGGGCTCGTCGCTGATCAGGTACAACGGTCGCCCGAGCTCCGCCTCCTTCTCGCGCAGAAGCGCGGCCAGGGCCTCCAGGCTCGCGCACGTGTACACCGCGCCCACGGGGTTGTTCGGCGTGTTGATGATGACGGCGCTCGTGCGCGGCCCGATGGTCGCCCGCAGGGCCTCGATGTCGGGCTGGAACGAGGGTACCGCCGCCGGTACCTCCACGATGGTGCAGTGCGCGGCCTCGATCCAGGTGCGGTACTCGGGGAAGTACGGGGAAATCACCACCACCTCATCGCCCGGCTCGGTCACCGCGGCGATGGAGGCCGCCAACGCCGCCGCTGCGCCCGCGGTCATGTACACGTGGCCGGCCGTGGCCCCCACCCCGTAGCGCTCGCGCAGCGATGCGGCGATAGCCTCGCGCACCTCGGGCAGGCCCGCGGCCGGCGAGTAGGCGTGCAGGGCCACGGGGTCCATAGCCAGCAGCTCGCGCATGGTGTCGCCCACCAAGGCCGGAGCAGGCACCGAGGGGTTCCCGATGCTGAAATCGAACACGTTCTCCGCGCCGATCTCCGCCTTCCGCGCCAGCCCGTAGGCGAACAGCTCGCGAATGGCGCTCGGCTCGTCGCCCAGCCCGTACATCTTCTCGTTGATCATGGCCGCTTCCTTTCCCACGCTTCCCATCGGGGACGCTCGCCCATCAGGCTCCCAAACGCAACATCCCGCATGGTTTCCCTCTCAGGATACCACCGCACTCGCCCCGCCCAGGGTCGCTTCCGCCGAATCGACCACGGCGGCCCCCAGCTGGACGACCTTCTCCTGCAATTCCGGATGGGCCCGGAACGCGAAGGCCCGCCCCTCCTGCTCGCGCACCAGGTAACCTTCCCTCTCCAGGCCGAGGAAGTCGGCCCGGGCCGTGCCGTAGGCGATGCGGAAGGCCCGCTGGTGCGGCGCGATGCGCAGAATGGCCCCGGGCTCGCGGCACAGCGACGCCAGAATGGACTTCTGCCGCGGGTTGATGTGCGATTCGAAGATGTGCTCGATCTGCTCGTTGAGCTGCTCCAGATAGGTGATCGACACCGACAGCCGCTCCAATTCCCGCAGGTACAGGCGCACGTTCAGCTCGAAATAGGGCGTGAAGTCGAAGCCGAAGCCGTAGTCGGTGGACCAGTGCTCGAACACCGCCTCGGAACGCGCCGCATCCACGGGGGCGTCCCTCGCCGCAGGATCGATGCCGTCCGGAAGCCAACTAAGCACGGGAAAGCCCCATTTCAGGGCCAGGATGTTGCGCAGCAGCAGCCCCACCAGCACATTCAGGCGCGGCAGCACGTTGAAATAGCGGAAGAACCAGCTGATGTTGATGATGCGCAGCACGGGGCCGAAGCGCATGTCGTCGCCGCCCTCCCGGGCCCGCTGGCACACCAGGTCCATGAGCACCTGGGATTCCGGCGGGGGCAGCCGCGGATCCAAGGGAGCCAGCACCCGTTCGGGCAACTCCTCCACGTCCACGCCCTCGATGAGGTCGTAGTACAGGCTCTCGATGAGCCCGTGGGTTACCTCGCGCCGGGCGAAGCTGTCGCAGCGGTTCGAAAGCCGGAAGTAGTTCGCCACCAGCTGATCCACCGACGAAGCCGGAGCCGCCCCCGAGAACAGCTCGTGGATGCGCTCCTCGGGCATGGCAATGCCCTCGTCGGCCAAGCCGCAGGCCAAGGTGCGTTCGATGAACCGCGTCACAAAGGGCGACCCCTGCATCTCCCGCAGCGACCGCTCCAACGACGACTCTACCTTCGTGCGCACCTCCAACATTTCAGAGTTGAACGACAGCGAACTCGTGGTCACCATCCACATGTCGGCCGCCCGTTCCGGGTCTTCGGGAATGAACACGGCGGCCTGTTTGCGAATGGCAATGAGAATGCGCCAGATGTCCTCTTTGGAATAGCCCGCCGGAAGATCGAAGCGGTCTAAGTCGTCGAACAGCAGAATGCCCACGTCCACCGCCGTGCGCAACTCGTAGAAAATGGGAAGGCTCATGAACGCAACCAAATCGTCCACGGCCAAATGTGCGCTCGCCATCGCTTCCCCTCCTCTGTCGGCAACCCCACCAGCACGCCTATCCTATCATTTTTCAATAGCGTTATCATCAAATATTGCTTTGTTAAATATTTCTTATTGCATTTTTTACTATCGAAATTTACCAAACTTATTATCATTTATTTAGATATTGATAATAATAAGGAATCGACGTATAGTTGGATTAACGAAAACGCCAGAACCCAAGGAGGTTTGCCATGAGCGATTGGCCCATCGTCATCCGCTAACCCCCGGGCGTCAACCGCCCGACCCTGCTCCTACGGCAGGCCCTACCGTAGGAACTCTGAGGTGAGAACCCCGTTGCGATGCCCTCTCAGCGCAACGGGGTTTCTTACATTGCGAACCGTAACAAAAAAGGAAGCCCCTTTGCAGAGGCTTCCCCGTTTAGATATCCCAAAACGCGTGCCGGACCGCGCCTTGCGCGTATCGGATTCCGTCCTACTCCACGTCCTCCAGCTTCTTGCCGGAGTGATCGTGGGTCATGAGCATGGCGATAAGCGCGATGACGGAAATGGCCACCATGTACCAGGCCGGGGCAATGGCGCTGCCCGTCATGTCGATCAGCCAGAAGGAGATGAACGACGCCGATCCGCCGAAGATGGCGTTGGCCAGGTTGAAGCTGAGGGCAAAGCCCGAGAAGCGCACATCGGTGGGGAACGTCTCGTTCAGGTAGGACGCCAGCGTGCCGTCGTTGATGGTGAGCAGCAGGCACATGAACAGCTCCACCAGCAGGATGATCCAGAAGTTCATGGTGCCCAGCAGCATGAAGGCCGGCACGGTGAACACGATGAAGCCCACGCTGGCGGCGATGAGCATCTTCTTGCGGCCGATCTTGTCGGAAATGCGACCGGACAGGAAGATAAAGCCGATGTAGACGATGAGCACGATGGTGGTGATGGTGGAGGCATCGCCAGCCGGGTAGTTCAAGGTGGTCTCCAGGTAGTTCGGCAGGTAGGTGAGCACAGCGTAGAAGCCCACGGCGTTCAGCATGCAGGCGCCGAAGGAAATGAGCAGCACGCGCAGATGCTTGCGGAACAGGGTGCGAATGGGATGCTCCACCGTCTCGCCCACTTCCTGCATATGCTCCTGCATGGCGGTGTACACCGGAGAGTCTTCCAGATGGGTACGGATGTAGTGGGTGATGTAGCCGAGCGGCAGCGCCAGCCAGAACGGAATGCGCCAGCCCCAATCTACCACGAAGGCCGAATCGGCACCCCACACGTTGAACATGAACGTGGCCAGAAGCGAACCCACCAGCAGGCCCGTAGCCGTGGAGGCCGGCACCATGGAGCAGTAGAAGCCGCGGTGGTTATGGGGAGCGTACTCCGCGATGAAGGTGGCCGCGCCGGCGTACTCGCCGGCAGCCGAGAACGACTGCACCATGCGCAGCAGCAGAAGCAGCAGCGGCGCACCCACGCCGATCATGGCGTAGCCGGGCAAGCAGCCGATGAGGAAGGTGGCACCGCTCATCATGAGGATAGACACCGACAGAGCCCACTTGCGGCCCTTCTTGTCGCCCATGGAGCCCCAGAAAAACGCGCCGATGGGGCGCACGAGGAACGACAGCGCGAACACGCCGAAAGTCATCATAGTGCCGACGAAGCGGTCCTCCGCGGGGAAGAACACGAGCGCGATGACCGTGGCCAGGTAGGAATAGCTCGCGTAGTCGAACCATTCGATGAAGTTACCGAGGAAGGAAGACCCCGTCACCTTGCGCAGGACGGCATGCTTCTCTGCTTCGGTCGCTTCAGCGTAGGTGGTGCTTTTCACCGGAGTTGCACTACTCATGGGAATCACCCGCCCCTTCGGGTGTCAGATAAATAGCGGTCATGGCTTCTCCTTTCAATAATGCCCTGACTTAGCTTTACACCTTACCACACCTGGCCTTTTGGGCACGTGGGATTTGACAATTAATCACGCGCACAATTTTTCGGATTGCCCTCCCGCCACAAAAAAAGGAACCCGCCGAAGCGGGTTCCTTCTGCAAACGCTCTGCGTGTGCGGTGCGAAAGAATTTACTTCCACATCTCGGGGCGCACGAGGGTGGGATCCTCGACGCGGTTCGGGAAGTAGTCGAGGCACTCGCCCTCGCGGTAGACGTCGGCGGTGGAGCAGTGCAGGCCGCCGCCGAAGGGGTAGGCGTCGCGCAGGTCGCAGGGGATGACGTTCATGCCCAGCTTGTCCATCTGCTCCTGCTGGTGCACCTCGGAGGCCTCCACGATGACGGTCTTCGGGTCGAGGACCAGGCAGTTCATGGACAGCCACACGGAGGAGTAGCACAGCGCCGGCGGCTCGGTGTGGGCCGGGTCGGCGGCCTCGACGATCTGCCAGTCGTTGGCCTCGAAGATGGCGCGCTGCGGCTCGGGCAGCGGGCGGTGCGGGTTGTTGATGATCAGGCCGGGGCGCAGCGGCACGAAGGTCGCGTCGATGTGGATCGGGTAGGGGTCGCCCGGGAAGTTCACGGCGTGCACGCGGAACTCGGGGTAGTAGCGCTGGAACCAGTCCATGGCGGCGCGGTTGGTGGTCAGGCCGTGCTGGATGAACAGGTCCTTGCCCATGCGCATCACGTCGGCGGCGTCCCACATCGGCTCGACCTCGGTGGTCACGAAGTCCTTGGCGGCGGTGCGCTCGAGGCGCTCCTCCAGGGAGATCTTCTCATCGTAGTAGTTGTGCTTGTAGGAGCGGTCGGTCAGGCGCGGGCGGGGGGCCTGGGTCCACTTGAAGTCGGGGTCCTGCTCGAAGTACTCCTCCATGAGGGGCCAGTAGGCCAGGTACTCGAAGTAACGGCAACGGAAGCTGTTAGCAGCGGCCATGATCTCGTTGCCCACGGTCAGCAGGATGTCGCGCGGGGGCATGCAGGTCATCATGGAGTCGTTGCGGAAGTCCGGGGTGCCGATGGCCTGGTTCCACTGCAGCGGGGTCGGGCGGTCGACGACGACGCCGCGGTCCTCGAGGATCTTCACGAGGTTCTCGAGGCACTCGTTGCCGCGCTCGACGGTCTCGAGGGGACGGAGGCCCCACATGCCGCGCATCTCGGAATCAACGGGCACCTTCTCGGAGGTGGCGGGCTCCTCCGGCGGGATGACGGAGTTGTCGCAGCGGCCGACGATGACGCGCTTCAGCGGATCCCAGTCGTTCCAAGAGCTGACGATCTTTGCCATACTTGTGCTCCTATCTCTCTCTAGTAGCATGATCGCTTCGTTTTTGAAGCAATCCAGTTATACCATTTTTTGCACGTGCACAAAACCCCTTTTACCGATATTTTTAGTCAAATTTTGAAAAAATATTCGACACACTGTCACTACCTGGTATGTAACCTGGCCTTTTCTTCGCAGCACCGGCATTCCCGGCACGAAAAAGGGCGCCTCGCGACACCCTTTGATCTTAGCTCTCTATGGCTTGCCTTTCAGCAATATCTTAGCCGTTGATGGCCGAGTCCAGCAGCTCCCGCACAATGTCGCGCACCTCGTAGCCTTCGGAAATGGCCTTCACTGCTCCCCCGTCCACCAACGCGCCCACCACCGACGGCTTCAACGGCACGCCGGCGCGCACGAGAATGCGATTCACCGCCGCATCCAGCGCCTCGCGGCCCTTGCGGTATGCCTCGGTTACCACCGGCGCCTCGGAAGCGGCGATGAGCTGGGCGTAATGGGCCGCCATGGACACGGTGTTGTCGGGCAGGCAAGCCTCCAGCAGCAGGCCCACCACATCCTCGCGGCACTGCTCGGGCGCCATGGCGTCGGCGGTCTGGGCCACCTTCTCGGCCCGGGCAATCCACAGCTCGATGTTGTAGCAACCGGCCTCGTACAGCAGGTCGGTCACCGAGTCGAAGTAATAGCCCACCGAGGAAGACGCGGCCCCGGCCCATTCCGCCACCTTGCGATAGGTAACGGCCTCCGGGCCGCGCTCGCGCAAAAGCGCCGCGGCGGCCAGCACCAACGAGGTGCGCGTAATTTGTGCTTTGAGGGACTTTGGTTTGGCCAATGGTTTGGTCATAGCAGTCTCGTTTCAATTAGTTGGCGTTTTTGCGACTTTAACAGAAATGCACCACGATTGTAAGCCCTGATAGAACTTATTTTCTCGAAAGCATGAACTAAACTCTTAGTCAATAGCTTATTGTTCACGCGCATAACGAAAAGGCGTCCGAGCGGCCCTCCCCAACCGCTCGGACGCCTCGCGAAAAAGGCTCAGCCGATCCCCTACTGAATTTCGGTCAGCTTCTTCTTCGAGTTGTCGTGGGTCATGCACATGGCGATGAGCGCCACAACAGAGATGACCACCATGTACCAAGCCGGCGCGATGGGGTTGCCCGTGGCCTGGATGAGCGCGATGGAGATGAACGACGCCGAGCCGCCGAAGATGGCGTTGGCGAAGTTGAAGCTCAGCGCAAACCCGGAGTAGCGAACCTCGGTCGGGAACGTCTCGGACAGGTAGCTCGACAGCGTGCCGTCGTTGATGGTGAGCAACAGGCACATGAACAGCTCGGCAATCAGGATGACCGCGAAGTTCTCGGTGTTCAGCAGGTAGAAGGCCGGCACCGTGAACACCACGAAGCCCACCGACGCGATGATGAGCATCTTCTTACGGCCGAAGTGATCGGAGATCTTGCCGGAGAAGAAGATGAACGCGATGTAGGCCACCAGGCAGATGGTAGTGATGAGCGACGAGGCGCCCGCGTCGTAGCCCACGGTGTCCTGCAGGTAGTTCGGCAGGTAGGTGAGCACGGCGTAGAAGCCCACGGCGTTCAGCATGCAGGCGCCGAAGCTGATGATGAGCGGGCGCAGGTACTTCGTCAGCAGCAGCTTGATGGGCTTGTCGTCGGACTCGCCCTTGGCCTCCAGCTTCTCCTGCATCTCCTGGTACACCGGGGAGTCGGACACGCGCGTACGGATGTAGTGCGTGATGAGGCCCAGCGGACCGGCCAGCAAAAACGGGATGCGCCAGCCCCACTCGGTCACGAAGGCCGAGTCATGGCCGAAGTTCACGAACATGAGCGTGGCCAAAGTGGAGCCCACCAGCAGGCCCGTGGCCGTGGAAGCGGGCACGAGCGAGCAGTACAGGCCGCGGTGGTTGGCCGGGGCGTACTCGGCCAAAAACGTGGCGGCGCCGGCGTACTCGCCGGAGGCGGAGAAGGACTGCACCATGCGCAGGCAGAGCAGCAGCACGGGAGCCAGGATGCCCACGGCCTCGTAGGTCGGCAGAAGGCCGATGACGAAGGTGGCGGCCGACATCATGAGGATGGACGTGGCCAGGGCCCACTTGCGGCCCTTCTTGTCGCCCATGTGGCCCCAGAAGAAGGCGCCCACGGGACGCATGAGGAACGACAGGGCGAACACGCCGAAGGTCTCCAGCAGGGCCACGGTCGGGTCTCCCGGAGGCATCAGCACGAGCGCGATGACCGTCGCGAAGTACGAGTAGGAAGCGTAGTCGAACCACTCGATGAAGTTCCCAAGGAAGGAGGAGACCGCCACCCGTCGCAGTGTCGCGTGCTCGTCCTCCGCAGAGTGCATCGTCACCGCTGTATCACTAGACGCCATGGAAATCACCTAGATCCTTTCCGAACCCCTTTTTGCTTTGTGTTTTCCGCATTGGGAAACACCCCCTTTAGAAACAGTGAAGGCCCGGCATCCGTGATTCACAGATACGCGGACCTCCTTTCCTGGTGTAAGCCGGCACGTCCCGCGAGGGGACTTCGTTCCTGTGCCAGCCAACACGATTCGCACCGTTCGGGCCGTGCGTCGCCCGTAAAGCCCCGAGGGGCCGCGCAACCAAAGCCGCACGGCCCCTCGGTTAGATCCTAGTAGTCGCCCAGGTAGTCGACCTGAGCCTTGCTGGCGCGCAGCACGAACGCCTTCTCGGCCTTCTTGCCGCCCTTGGCCAGCTTCGACAGCACCACGCGCTTCAGGCGCGGATACGGGTTCATGCCGTACCACGCGAAGGCGGTGCCGCCGGTGTAGCACTCCACGATGCTGTGCACCGGAAGCGAGGCATCGCGCTCGGCATCGAGCTTGATGTACTCGGCGATCTCGTCGGCGCACACGTCGCGGATCACTTCCACGCTGATCTCGAGGTCGCGGGCCAGCTGCTTGAGCTGGTACTCCACCTCGGTGTCGTCGGCATGGGGGAAATAGGTCACGTCGTAGGTGACGGCGGAAAGCCCGGACGCCTTCGCGAAGGCGAGGAAGCTCTCCAGCGACACCATCTGCACATGCTCCTCGGTGCGCTCGGCGATGTCGAGCTCGGCGGCGAAGCCCTGGACGCCATTCTGGGCGAACACGGCCTGCAACTCGTCGGCGGTCATCGCGGGCTCGAACTCCACCTCGGCAGCGATGTGCGTCAGGTTCTTAGTCATCTTCATAAGAAGCCTCTTCCTATACGGTAGTCATTGCTGTCGCGGAACTTACAGACCCTCGATGTCCTCCTGCTCGGCGATGCGAGCGGTGAGGTTCTCGGCAATCTCTTCCTGCTGCTTCTGCTTGCGGCCGGCCACCATGCCCTTGACGGACGGGATGGCGCCGCCAGCGACGATGAGGATCACGCCCAGCATCGTGTTGATGGTGAGGGCCTCGCCGTAGACGACCAGACCCACGAACAGGGCCACGGGCACCTCCCAGTAGGCGATGGTGCCGTAGTCAGCAGCCGGCAGGTTGCGGCCGGCCACCAGCAAAAAGCCCAGGGCGATGGGACCGCAGATGATCCACAGCAGCACGGCACCGATCCAGTTGAAGGCGGTGAAGTGCACGTTCAGGGCCCAGTTCTCCATGCCCGGGTTGGAGCCCAGGGCGTTCAGGATGATGGTGATGACGGCAGCGCCCAGCACGGCGAAGATGAAGTTCCACACGCCACGGGCGGTGGTGTCGGCGTCCTTGCGGTAGCCGTTGAAGAACATCGAGAGGCCGTAGAACAGGCCGGAGGCGAGACCGAAGGCGTCGCCGATGCCCTTCTGCGGGAACTCCTCCGTGGCCGGCACGAGGTTGAAGTCGATGCCGAACGGCTGGCCGGCAACGCCGAAGCCGAGCAGGCCCTCGCCGAACATCATGCCGATGAACACCACGGCCAGGCAGATCCACTGCAACCCGCTCATTGGCTCCTTGCGGAAGATGCGCGCAGCCAACACGCAGATAACGGGACCCGTGTAGATGAACATAACGGCATTGGCGACGGTGGTCAGCAGCGTGGACGTCACGTAGCAGGCCAGCGACATGCCGATCATGAGACCGCCGAGCGCGATGGCCGGGGTCAGCTTCAGCTCCTTGAAGGTCTTCACCTTGTGGGTGACGACCATCAGGATGACGAAGAACAGCACGCCCATGCCCATGCGGCCGCAGGCCATGAGAGCGCCGATGGAGTCACCGGCGTTCAGGCCCTGGGTGGCGTCGAACATGTTGGTTCGCGTGGCCCAACGGCTGAACAGGGGCACGAGGCCCATGCCGGTGGCAGAGATAAGCATGGCAATGACGCCCCAGCCCAGTTTCATCTGGTAGCCCTCGGTGGCGTTGGTGTTTTCCTGTGCCATAATCCCTCCTTTTTCTTTCCCTCTGAGGTGATTGGAATATGAATTGAGACGCCGGATGCCCGTCCGGTGCCCCGCTCGTATCGGAGATGCCCTGTATCCGATACGAAAAAAGGGGACAGGTCGCCGCATGCTGCGTTGAAACCTGTCCCCTTTCTTTCTAGATATCCGTCAGGCAGCTGCCCTCAGCCGCCTGACGGGCTTTGCTCTCAAGCTGCGTTTCGCAGAATTTGAGAACCAGTGGTAAACGTCGTGCTTACTTCCACATCTCGGGGCGCACGAGGGTGGGATCCTCGACGCGGTTCGGGAAGTAGTCGAGGCACTCGCCCTCGCGGTAGACGTCGGCGGTGGAGCAGTGCAGGCCGCCGCCGAAGGGGTAGGCGTCGCGCAGGTCGCAGGGGATGACGTTCATGCCCAGCTTGTCCATCT
>CANPHS010000077.1 GCA_947573925.1 uncultured Enterorhabdus sp.
CGATGAGGCCGATGTTCGGGCCTTCAGGCGTCTCGATGGGGCACATGCGGCCGTAGTGGGAGGTATGCACGTCGCGCACCTCGAAGCCGGCGCGCTCACGGGACAGACCGCCCGGGCCGAGGGCCGACAGACGGCGCTTGTGGGTGATGCCGGCGGCGGGGTTCGACTGGTCCATGAACTGGGACAGCTGGGAGCTTCCGAAGAACTCCTTGATGGCGGCCACGATGGGGCGGATGTTCACGAGGGACTGCGGCGTGATCTCGTCGGGCTCCTGCATGGACATGCGCTCGCGCATGACGCGCTCCATGCGCGACAGGCCGATGCGGAACTGGTTCTGGATCAGCTCGCCGACCGAGCGGATGCGGCGGTTGCCGAAGTGGTCGATGTCGTCGGTGGCGTAGCCCTCCTCGCCCTCATGCAGGGCGATGATGTAGCGCATGGTGGCCACGATGTCGTCATCGGTGAGCGTGGAGGAGTCGTTCTCCTCGGGGTCGAAGCCCAGCTTCTTGTCGATCTTGTAGCGGCCGACCTTGGCCAGGTCGTAGCGCTGCGGGTTGAAGAACAGGCCCTCGAGCAGCGTGCGGGCGCTGTCGATCGTCGGCGGCTCGCCAGGACGGAAGCGCTTGTACAGCTCGATGAGCGACTCCTCCTTGGTGGTGGCGGGGTCGCGATCGAGCGTGCGCAGGACCATCTCGGAGTCGCCGAGCAGCTCGATGATCTCCTCGCGGGTCTCGGCCAGGCCGAGGGCGCGCACCAGCAGCGTGGCCGGCTGCTTGCGCTTGCGGTCGATGCGGACGGACAGCAGGTCGCGCTTGTCGGTCTCGAACTCGAGCCAGGCGCCGCGAGAGGGGATGACCTTGGCGGAGTAGATGGTCTTGTCGGAGGTCTTGTCGCGCTCGGCGGCAAAGTAGACGCCGGGCGAGCGGACCAGCTGGGACACGACGACGCGCTCGGTGCCGTTGATGATGAAGGTGCCGCGCGGGGTCATGAGCGGGAAGTCGCCCATGAACACCTCCTGCTCCTTGATTTCGCCGGTCTCACGGTTGATGAAGCGAATCTCAACGAAGAGCGGCGCCTGATAGGTGACGTCCTTCTCCTTGCATTCGTCCACCGTGTACTTGGGCTCGCCGAACTCATGCTTGCCGAACTCGACACACATGTCGCCCGTATTGTTCTCAATGGGGCACACGTCGGCGAAGGCCTGAGCCAAGCCTTCATTCTTGAACCAATCGAAGCTTTCCGTCTGGATAGCGATCAGGTTCGGGACGTCCATCACGTCCGGAATCTTCGCGAAGCTTCGGCGATCCCTGTAAAGGCTGGTGGGAGCGGATTTTTTTCCTTGAGCCACGAGGCTGTTCCTCCTTCACGTCCATCGCAAATCTGCAAAAAAGTTGCAATTCGCTAAAATACTACGGCGAAAAGCCCGAGTCAAGAAAAATTTTTAGCAGCCATGGAAATTTTCTGGAAAATAGCCCCGGAACGGGCCTTTGTTGCAAAGCGACAGGGCCGGTGCACGCCACCCAAAAGAGAGCAACGAACCACCGGCAAAGTATCCTGTGGTACCATACGGCGACAGCGGTACGCACGGACCGCACCTCGTTTATCCCCGAAGGCAGATTATGGTTGGAAATCTCGCAGTAAACGATTCCCGGAAAACGGCGCTGCAACTTTTCGCAGCCGCCCTCCTCTGCGCCATCGGCACCACCTTGCTCAGCCTGTGGTTCTTCCGCTTCTATGCCGACATCGACGGAGGGCGCTCGCCCCATTCCCTCTTCGTCGTTGTGGCCAGCGTCTTCGTCATAGCGTCCGGCCCGCGTCTCGTGGCGTCGTTCACCGCGAAGCATCTGGCCTACCTGAGCCTCATCGGCATCTTCATCGGCGCCTTCCTCGCCGTGGCGGTGCCCGCCTGGGCCCCGGTGGGGAGCGGCGTTACGGCCATCGCGGGCACGTTCCTCGAGATCTTCGTCTACAAATCGCTCCTCTCCCTCTCCAATGCCACCATGCGGAAGGTGTTCGTCACGGCCACCGTGGGAGGTATCTTTGCCGGGTCCGCCCTTCCCCTCGACGCCCCGACAGCCCTGTTCGCCGCATCGGTGTGCATGGCCCTCGCCGTCGCCCTGGCAGCCTCCCGCCTCGACCTCGGCCCGGGGACAAGGGAGGGCCGGGGCGCCCCCTCGGTGCACGTTCGCCGGCAGATCATCCTGCGCGGTCGACCGGCCGCGGGCCTCATCGTGCTGGCCTTCGTGGCCCACCTCGCCTCGGCCAACGCCGCGCCCCTGGGGCCCGGGCTCACCGGGGGAGCCTATCTCGCTGCCCTGGCCCTGTTGTGGCTGAGCGCCATCGCCCACGACGACACGAGCCATATATCCCTCATCCGCTGCCTCGAGCTCATTTCCGCCGTCGTGTGCGCCATGCGCCTGTCCGGCGGCTTCGGCGCCGAAGCGGTGGCGTTCGTGGAAACCGCCCTGGGCATTATCGTGTGGACGGGCATCATCGTCGTCGCGCTCGATCTGGCCACCTACGCCGAAGTCCCGTTCTCCACCATCATGGGTGGCGTCTACCTGCTGCTCACGGGCCCCGCGGCCCTCATCTACTTGGTGAGCCTGGCCGTTCCCTCACTGCCTGCGATGCTCTCCTCCAGCCTCGCCGATGCCGCCATCATCTGCCTTCTGGTGTTCTGCGGTCTCTACCTGCTCAACGAGCAGAGCCTCGACGACCTGTTCTGGGGCGCCCACGACGCCGAGGGCACGAACCGGAACGAGGACGACGCTTCTCCTGCGACGGCCCGGGAGGAGGCGGCCCCGACGCCCCTTGCCCCGGATTCCACGACATCTCCCTCCGCCGCGTCTTCCGAGCAGGAGGCCGCCGATACCATCGCCCGGCTGGCCGCCGAGGCGCAGCTGACGGCTCGGGAGCACGAGGTGCTCGGCCTGCTCGCCGAGGGACGAAGCGCCCCGTTCATCGCCGAGTACCTCTCCATCGAGCGCAGCACGGCGAAGACCCACGTGGCCCGCATTTACGCGAAGCTCGGCGTGCATACCCGCCAAGAGCTCATCTCCCTCGTTCTCAGCGCGAAGGGCCTGGGTAGCGCCGAGCGCTAACGGCCCTCCTCCCGTAGCCGAGGCAAAATACCTGGTCATCGCCGTGTATACACCCATTGGTATGACGAGCCCGCAGAGTACATTTCTGGCATAAATCAATCCAAAGGCAGGTTTTCCGCCCTCCCGACGTGCCCTATGGTTCTCTTATCGCCGCAACGCTCTGCCCAAGGGAGCCAGAGCCGCGGCGTGCGGAACGCCGTCATTAGAGGAGGATGACATGACTATGGAAAACCAGCCGTCTATTTCTCGCCGAGGACTGCTCAAGTGGGCCGGCGCCGGGTCGATCGCCCTGGCCGCGGCGGGGGCCCTTTCCGCCTGCTCGCCCGCCCAAAGCGAGCTCGCGAGCACCCAGGGCGACACGGGCGCGGAAACCGATTCGGCCCTGCAGGAGCGCTACGCCGACCTTCCCGTGGAGGAATCGAGCGCCTACGCCGTCATCGTGGGCGGCGGCGCCGGCGGCCTTCTGGCCGCCTACAAGCTGGCCAAGGAGGGCAAGACGCCCCTGCTGCTGGAGAAAGGCCCCTCCTGCGCCTCGTCCAACCTGGCGAACCTGTCCGGCCCGGCCGCCTGCAATACCTCGAACCAGAAGGCCAGCGGCATCACCATCGCCACCGAGCGGGCGCTGTACGACCACTACGTGGAATGGGCCCGCGGCTCGGCCAACACCAAGCTGCTGAAAAACCTGCTGTCCAACAGCACCGAGGCCTTCGAGAGCCTCGTCGACTGCGGCCTGCACTTCTACAACTACGTGGAGTACACCGGCGATCCGCAGTACGGCGAGTCGCTGAAATGGGCGCCCCTGCACAACTTCGTGGAAGTGGGCGAAGAGCGCATCCAGCCCATCGTGAGCGCCATCGAGGCCATGGGCGGCTCGTTCATCTACAACTGCGAGGCCACCGAGGTCGTGCTCGAGGACGGGGTCGTCGCCGGGGTGAAGGCCATCCGCGACAACAACACGGTGCTGTCCATCGCCACCAAGGCGGTGTTTCTGGCCACGGGCGGCTTCGGTGCCAGCGAGGAGATGATCCACGACCGCTTCCTCGGCGTGCCGCTCGTCAACATGGGCACGCCCACGAACTCCGGCGACGGCATCCGCATGGCCGAGGCGGCCGGTGCGGTCTGCGAGAACTACTACGGGCTCATCAGCAACGAGATCTGCGGCGCCAACCAGAAGCACGGCAGCGCCATGTACGACGCCGATTGGAACCTCAACAACGAGAACCTGTGCTTCGCCATTTACGGCGGCCTCATGGTGGACGAGACCGGCGAGCGCTTCATGAACGAGCAGAACATGGCCTTCGACCCACTGGTGTACAGCGGCCAGGCGGGCCTGAACAACGGCAACTACTACGTGCTCGTCGACGGGGAGTACTACGACGCCTGCGTGGCCGAGGGCGTGTACAAGCACCTGGGCGAGCCCGACTGGAACTTCGGCCGCGAGATGTTCTATCCCGTGCTGAGCCACGCCCCCGAGCAGTTCGAGGCCGCCGTGAGCGAGGGCTGGGCCGTCAAGGGCGACACCATCGCCGAGTGCGCCGAGGCCTTCGGCCTGACGAACCTGGAAGAAACCGTGAAGCGCTACAACGAGTTCTGCCAGAGCAAGGAAGACGCCGACTTCGGCAAGGATCCCATGTTCCTCACCGAGATCAAGGACGGCAAGGGCTATTACCTGTTCGAGTACCAGTCGGCCTACTGGGCCACCATCGGCGGCATCCGCACCAACGACCGCCTGACCGCGCTGGATGCCGACAACAAGCCCATCGATGGCCTGTTCATCGGCGGCCTCAACATGGGCAGCGCCTTCTGCCGCCCCTACTACGACATCCCCGGCACCGCCTGCGGCCTCTCCATCGCCTCGGGCGTCACCGGCGCGAAGGAGATCATCCAGTACCTGGAAGCCTAGCACCCCCGCGATCATCTCTCTGGCCCCGGCGCGTTTCCTCCCTCCCGCCGGGGCCTCTCCCACACAGGGCCGAGCGCCTAGCAAAACTGACCCGCGACGAACGGGACGCCAAGGAGCTGCTGGAAGAGGCCATCAAGGTGCAGTTGCCTCTGGCCCGGGCCGCCGATGACCCCGTAAGCCATAGAAGCCGCCAACGCGTAGGGGCGGCCCAACTTCCATTTCAAAAGTTAAAGGTTTAAATCCGCTGGTGTAAAAGTTTAAAGCCGATATTCAAAAGGCCCAGGAAAACGCTTCCTGAGCCTCGTCCTATCGCATCCCGCCCCACTGGATCGCCGCTTGACGGCCTGCAGCCCAAGCGGCATTCTACAACCAAGGTTGCCAGAATGGACATTCCTGCCAACCGGGCTTAAAGCCCATGGAGAGCATGTCCATCTCTGTTCGCCCTTCGAGTTGCGCGAACAGGCGGCAGCGCCATGATGTGTCTGGCGCTATCACCTCCAAAAGGCAGCTCAATATCGTGAGCACGCCAAATATACGGTCGCTTTCCACTTTGTAGGGCTCATGCCATCGCGCATCGTTTTTAGCTCGAGGAATCATCGGCCTTGTGCCAAACGGCCGATTCCAGAGCCTGCTGTGATGAGCACATATATTGCGAACGGTATTCAGAGCAACCAGCCATGAGTCGAGCACCGTTGCCGTCACGCCTACTTCGGACGCAATCTCACCTCGTATGTCGCAGGAAGCACCCTTGTACAGCCGGAGCAACAGCCCCATCTCCATGAGGTTGACCATCACCCAATACGGCGGCATGCCGCACTCATCCCCGTACACTTTGCGGAAATGATCCGCGAAGGGCTCCCTTGATCGACCATAGCAATCCATGCACCGCTTGAGAAAGGAAAGGTATTCCTCTTGACTAAGACGAGGAAGCGCCGGCCTTTCCAGGTAGCCGAATACGCCCGTCTTATCGGCAAGATAGTATGCCAATCGCGAGCGCATGAATACTTCAACCCGTTCGATGGCGTCAAGAGTAGTAAGCCGCAACTGCCTGTCGAAGACATACAGGCCCCAAACACGATCGAACGTTGTCCCAGGCCTGAACGAGTCATCTTCGTCCTTGAAAACGTGCCAATATCCACTCAGGCGATAGTAGCCAACGTCTCTCAGATGCTCAATAACAACGGCCCTATCCCCCTCGAGGCTGCGCTGAGCCAGCAGATCGGCCTGTTCTTCCAACGAAAGCCACGGCTTGTCATATCTCATCCCCCGCACCCCCCCCCAAAAAAAAAAACACCCAGAAATTTGCATGCAAATCACAGGCCGACCGGGTTTGCTAGCGCTCATTTTATCACAAGAGCCCCAAAATAGTTCGACGTTTCTTGGGGCAATGGTGCGAAGAACGCAAGCAGACAGCAGCCTTCTTCCCGAATGCAAAGACACAAAAACGGCCGCACTCGGAGGTGCGGCCGTTGGCTTTCGGGCCTGTTTCGTGCCGGTTAGTTTCCGGCGGCGCGGGCGGCTTCGTAGGCTTCCACGAGCTTCTTGGTCACGTCGTGGGGAGCGGCCTCGTAGCCTTCCAGTTCCAGAATGTAGGAGCCGGAACCGCGGGTCATGCTCCGCAGATCCTTGGTGTAGTTGATGACCTCGGCGTAGGGGGCGCGCATCTTGATGATGGTCTCGCCGGCGGCGAACCCGGCATCGGTGCCCACGATGCGGCCGCGGCGGGTGGAGATGTCGCCCATGATGGTGCCGGCGTACTCCTCGCCCACGGTCACCTCCAGGGTGGCCCAGGGCTCCAGGATGATGGGATCGGCCTTCTCGCAGCAGGCGCGGAAGCCGATGCGGGCGGCCGTCTTGAAGGCCATCTCGTTGGAGTCCACGGAATGGTAGGAGCCGTCGAACACGGTGCACCGGATGTCCACCATGGGGTAGCCGGCCAAGAAGCCCTCCTCCATGGCCTCGCGCACGCCCTTGTCCACGGCCGGGATGAGGCCGTTGGGGATGGCGCCGCCCTTGATCTCGTCCACGAACTCATAGCCCTCGCCGGGAATGGGAGCCAGGCGCAGCCAGCAGTCGCCGAACTGGCCGGCGCCGCCGGTCTGCTTCTTGTGACGGCCCTGGGCCTCGGCCGACTTCGTGATGGTCTCGCGGTAGGGAATGCGCACGGGCACGAGCTTCGCCTCCACACCGGACTGCTCCTTCAGGCGGTTCAGCAGCATCTCCACCTGGGCCTCGCCCATGGCGTGGATGATGGTCTGGTGGGTATCCTCGTCGCGGCGGATGCGCAGGGTGGGATCGGCCTCGGCGGCGCGGGCGAGGAATGTGCCGAGCTTGTCCTCTTCCTTCTTCGACACGGCCTCGATGGCCACGGGGTACAGAGGCTCGGGCAGAGGCAGCGGCTCGATGGCGATGGTGCCCTCGCAGGACAGGGTGTCGCCGGCCCGCACGTCGTTCAGCTTCGGCACCACCACGATGTCGCCGGCCTTGGCGCTCTTCACGTCCACGGCCTCCTTGCCCATCATGACCTGGATCTTCCCCAGGCGCTCCTTCTTGCCGGTGCGGCCGCAGACCAGCTCCAGGCCCGGCTCCAGGTACCCGGAGATGACCTTCAGGAACGTGAGGCGCCCCACGAACGGGTCGGACACGGTCTTGAAGGCGAAGGCGCAGGGGGGCTTCGTCTCGTCGATGCGCACGGTGACGTCGTCGGCCATGCGGAAGCGGCCGTGGCTCTTCGGGTGCGGGAAGTAGGTGCAGATGTCCTCCATGAGGCCTTCCACGCCCTGCATGATGATGGTCGAGCCCACGAACACAGGAATGACGAGCTCCTGGGCGATGGCTTTGTCGAGCAGGCTCTCCAGCTCCTCCTGAGTGAGCTGCTCCTCGCCGTCGAGGTACTTCATCATGAGCTCATCGTCGGCCTCGGCCACCAGGTCGCACAGCTTGTCGCGGGCGTTCTTGGCCTCTTCCTGGTACTTCGCCGGCAGCGTGTCGATGTCCTCCACGCGCTCGGAGGTGCCGTCGGCGTCGAAGTAGCGGGCCTTCATGCGGATGATGTCGATGACGCCCTGGAAGTCCTCGGCCTGGCCGATGGGGATAGTGACGGCGCCGAGGCGGCCGCCGAAGCGGGCGTGCAGCAGCGCCATGGCGGTGTCGAAGTCGGCGTTCTCGCGGTCGATGTGGTTGATGTACACCGCGCGGGACAGGCGCATGTCCTCGGCCTCGCGCCACAGCTTCGTGGTCATGACCTGGGGGCCGTCCACAGCGTCCACCACGAACAGGGCCATTTCCGCAGCCTGCATGGTGGCCAGGGTGTCGCCGATGAAGTCGGGATGGCCGGAGGTGTCCAGCACGTTGATCTTGTAGTCCTTGTAGGGGATGGGCGCGATGGAGGTGGAAATGGTGAACTTGCGCTTGATTTCCTCGGGATCGTAGTCAAGGTAGGACTTGCCGTCATGGGTGGTGCCCATGCGGGGGGTCTTCCCGGAAACGAAGAGCATGGCCTCGGCCAGCGAGGTCTTGCCGGCGCCGTCCTGGCCCACAAGGACGATGTTTCTGACGTGTTCGGGAGCCGGAGCTGCCATGAGCGACCACCTGCCTTCCTGATAGAGGGCGCCCGCGCCCCTTGCGCGGGCATTCCCTGGGCGCGTCGCCGGTTCTGCCCACCTGCGGTCACAAAAGCCTCTTACTGACGCAGTGACAGCGAGCGGTTCTTCTCCACCGGCGAACGGCGTTTTTGCGATGGCATCATCTTAGCAAAACCCTACGGCACCGCAGAGCACAGCACGGGTTTATTTTGAAGCGAGGTGCTACTCGAATGCCTCGTCCTTGGCGTACCACTCCTCCTCGGCCCACCGGGCGCGGTCGGGAGCTTCCATGACGGCGGCCACAATGCCGAGAATGCCGGGCACGAGGGCCCCGAGCAGGGCGGCAGGCGCGGGCAGCCACGAGCCGCCGAAGGCCGACAGATGGCTGGCGGCGCACACTCCCAGCATGAGGACGACCGCGCAGGCCACCGAGCCGGCGATGTCGAAGGCGCGGGTGCCGCGCACGCAGAACAGGCTGTAGGCTACCGCCCCCAGCACCCAGCTGATGCCGATCACCCAGGTGCCGCTTTGGGCGAGCAGCGCCATGCAGCCCCCCTGGGGATTGCCGCCCAATTCCAAATGGAACACCACGTCCCAGTTCATGAGGTCCATGGAGCCGAAGCTGGCCATGACGACGGCGACGAGGAAGGCGAAGGCCGCCGAGATGGCCGATTGCAGCACAGGCAGGAGAACGCCGGACAGCACCGGAGAGATGCCGGCGAACCCGAAGGCGCCGCACAGGGGCTGGGCCAGGGCCGCCACGGCCTGGGTGGTGCCGCGCCGGCCGATGAGGTACCACCAGCCGCCCGTGGCCGCGGCCACGACCAGGGCCAGCACCCAATCGCCATGGGCGCCGAGGGCCACCACGAGCGCTCCGTAGCCCGCGAGCGCGCCGATGGAGGGCCGAATGGCCGCCACAGCGGCGCACACCGCCACCACCACCCAAAACACCACGGGCGAATCGGTGAAGAGCCCGGCCGCCGAGCCCGGCGTCAGGTGAATGTTCGCGCAGGCGATGGCCGCCATGAGGCCCACGGCCACGGCGGCGAAGCCATGGCCGAGCACCGTGAGGCCGCGCAGGCCCAGCCGGTCCAGCACCGGCGGCAGCGGCTCGGCCGGGGCAGCCGGCTCGGGGGGCGCCACGGCGTCTTCCTTCCCCTTCACAATGTCGGCCAGCACCTTCTTGCCCTTCTTCACGTTGCCGAGCAAGGGGGTTAAGGCCTCGGAGAAGGCGGCGATGGACTCGTAGCGCTCGTTCCGGTCGGGGTCCAGGGCGGCGAACATGACGTCGTCGGCCTCGGCGGGCAGCTCGTCCCAGCACAGCGACGGCAGCACCAGCTCGGCGTCCTCGATGGCCTCTTCGGCCCCGCGCAGGGTGGCCGCGAAGAACGGGTTCTCGCCGGAGAGCATCTCGTAGGTGAGGCTCGCCAGGGCCCATTCGTCGGTGCGCACGTCCAGCGGCTCCTGGCGCATCTGCTCCAGGGGCATGTAGCCGATGGTGCCGCCGCCGGTGGTGCCCGAGCCCGTGGCGTCCATGAGGGCGGCCAGGCCGAAGTCGGTCACCTTGGCCACGCCCTTGGCGTTCACGATGACGTTCTCGGGCTTGATGTCGAGGTGCAGGGTATTCTCGCCGTGGGCCACCTCCAGGGCGTGGGACACGGCGGCGAACACCGCGCCCACCACGTCCAGGGTGATGCCGTCGCCGATCTCGTCGAGCACCTCGGCCAGGGTCTTGCCCTCGATGTACTCCATGATGACGTAGGCGGTGGAGTCTTCCACGGCGCAGTCGTACACGGTGACGATGTTCGCGTCCGAGAGCTTCGCCACGTTCCGGGCCTCTTCCAGGCCGGGAATGTGGTCGAACAGGTCGGCGTCGTCCGGCTCGTCGAAGTCGGCGGAGGGCTCGGGGGCGCGGGTGGCCACCGCATCGGCCGCGCAGGCCGCCTCGGCCGCAGGCGCGGCGCCCCGGCCGCGGCGCCGGCG
>CANPHS010000078.1 GCA_947573925.1 uncultured Enterorhabdus sp.
CCCCCCCACCACCTGAACGCTTCGCTGTTTTACGCCCCAACTTCTGGCTCCTGCCCCGGCGACGCCTCTTTCTAACCGGAACCATACTCACGACACCCACGGGTCTCGGGCGGGAGGGGGCCGACGGAAGAGGCGGAAGGCGGGGCGATTAGTAGCGGTCTACGAGGTCGATGAGTTCCTGCTTGGAATGGAGGCAGGTTTTCTCCAGGATGCGGCGGGTGTGGGTGCGGATGGTGGATTCCGACACGAACAGGGCCTCGGCGATTACCTTGGCCGAGCGGCCGCGGGCCAGGTAGGGGAGCACTTCCGCCTCGCGGCGCGTGAGCCCGTAGTCTTCTGCAATGAGTGCGAAGATGGCATCGCTCGCATCGTCGGCGGCTTCGGCGCTCTCATTGCCCGCATTACTCGCGGCGTCGCGGGCTGCCACCTCGTAGCGGCGGTCCATCCGAGCCGCTTCCGCTGCTTCCGCCCGTGCTGTTACCCTCGATACTGCTTCCGTTGCTTCCGCTGTCGCGAGTGCCACCGCTTCCTCCCGTGCTGTCACCCGCGCTGCCGCCTCGCTGGCTGCCCCTGCTGTCGGGGTCGCTTCCGCATTTCCTTCCGCGGCGGCTGCGAACAGGGGGCGGCGCTTGGCGTTGTGCCAGAGAAACCACAGCAGAATGACCAGCAGGTACACGGCGCCGATGCAGATGCCCACCACCGCGCCGTCGGCCACCGTGGGCTCAAGCATGACGATGTAGCCGATGCCGATGCCCACGAGCCGCGTGAGAATGGCCAAGGCACGCACGATGCCGCCCACCACGAAGCCCGACACGGCGAAATCGTAGGCCGTGGACACAACCAAATACCAGATAATCACGTCGAACACCCCGTAAACGGCGCTCATCACGGCGTTCAGCACCACAGGCTGCACGTTCCAGAAGAAGGGGATGACCGCGAACAGCACAATGGTGATGGGAATGAGAATGTGGTAGGCCAGCGACAGGCTGATGCGCCGGCGGGTCAGTAGCACGAAGGCCATGAGCAGGGCAGCGGCTCCCAGGTTCAGCATGAGGGGCAGCTCGTGGGCCACGGTGGCCGAGCCAGCGCTGAGCACCGCCGTCTCCCACATGAAACCGAACAGGCAGGAGAACACGAGGGCTGCGATGATGAGCGGCACGAGGGACGTGAGCGCCCGCAGGTAGTGCTGCGGGCCCCCGTGGACGGGTACCCGGTCGGCGCCGCCGGTCCAGCAGCGCTTCAGGCAAAGCAGCGAAATGACCGGTAGCGGCACCATGAGCAGCAGCGCCGGCAGCGCTCCCCAGGAGGCGGCCACGCTCACCAGGAGGAAGATGACCGTGGTGGCCAGAAACGCAGCCGGGGTGTAGATGGCCGACTGCGCCGGATGCACGCGCCCGAGCACGCTGGCCCAGCTTCCCCAGAAGTAGCCGTAGCCGATGCCGCACAGTACGGCGCCCGCCAGCAGCATGACCAGCATAGGAGTGCCCGTGAACAGGTGGCCCGCGCCGTGCACCAGCACAAGCCCCGCCACGATGCTGGCGCAGAACAGCCAGGCCGGCAGCTTCGTCAGGCTGGAGGAAGCGCGTTCCACCAGAGCGGAAATACTGAGCAGCACGGTCATGTTCACAAGGAACGACACGATGACCACGAGGGTGTTGCATTCTGGGGAATTGGCCTCGCCCGTCAGCAGGATGGAGCTGCGGAAGGTGAGCATGCTGCAGGCCCAGAAGCACGCCATGCCCAAGTACCGCCATTGGAAGGCGCGGCGTCCGGGGCTCTCGGCGGAGCTTTTGGACGTGAACGGAACCACTGCCTCCACGGCGCCTCCCCTCTTTGTTGGACCTCATCAATTTCGTTGACGTCATTATGATTGAGCGGGTCACTCTTAGAATCATCAGAAACTGATGATATGGCGTTGAGCGGGCCATTTTACCATGTCGCCCATCGAGAGGAGGGACGGTATGGAGAAAACCGCGTACTACCTGAGAACTGTCGGAGCGCTGCTGACAACCCTCGGCGACGACGCCCCGGCGGCCTACGAGGAGGCTCGGGACGCGGCCGCCGCGGCGGCCGACAGCAAGGCGCTGGCCGTTTTGGCAACCCCCGACTCCGCCGTGCGCCGGCGTCTCGAGCGCGAGGTGCTGGCCGGCGGCGCGGCCGCCGCGGTGCTGCCGGTGGAATCGCTGTACAAGCCCTGGGCGGCGTGCGCGGCGTCGGGCGACGGAACGGAATTCGGCGCGGCCCGACACCGGTACCTGGGCGATGCCGCCTGGCATGCACGGGCGCTCTACGACGGCCTGGGCCTGACGGTGCCCGATGCCTTCGCGGCCATGCCCGACCATGCCGCTCTGCTGTGCGAGCTGGCGGCCTTGTACGCCGAGGCCGGCAACGCCGAGGCCGTGCGCACGCTGTTGGCCGACCACTTCGACTGGCTGGGTGCCTACCAGGAGGCCCTCGCCCAGCGCCAGGAGGCGGTGGAGGCGAGCCCGGCCGAGGCCCTGGGGCCGCAGCGCCGCGACGAGTTGCTTCGGGCCCTCGCCCACGGCCGTCGGCTGGCGGGGCTTCTGGAGGAGATCGCCCAGCAGTTGGCAACATCGCTCGATGAACGCAATCGGTAACAAGGAGGAAGCACGTATGTATGTAAAGGAGGCACTCATGTCGTCGAAGCCGACCCGGCGCACCTTCCTGAAGGGAACGGCCGCCACTGCCGCCTTAGCCGCGGTGGGCACCTGCTCGCTCGGCGCGTGGCAGGCCCAACGGGCCGAGGCCGCCGACGACAGCGCCAAGGCCCAGGGGCCGTCGCTGTGCAACGGCTGCTCGAGCAAGTGCGGGCTCATTGCCACCACCCTCGGCGGACGCCTGTGGACCGTGGAGGGCATGGAGGCCCACCCCTATTCCAAGGGGACGCTGTGCGGCCGCGGCCACGGGGCGGCCCAGTGGGCCTATTCCGACGGGCGCTTGACCCAGCCCATGAAGCGCCAGAACGACGGTAGCTTCGCGCCCATCAGCTGGGACGACGCCTTCGCCGAGATCGGCGCCAAAGTGCAGGAGATCATCGCCGAGGCGGGCCCGGAGGCTTTGGCCGTCATCCAGGACCCGCGCCCCTCGGGCAAGTACTACAGCAAGCGCTTTATGAACGCGCTCGGCTCGGCCAACGTGTACACCCATGCGGCGGCCTGCAACCTGTCCAAGGAAAGCGGCATCCAGGAGGCCACGGGCGCCACGAACTTCTCCGTGGACTTCGCCAACACGAAGATGGTGGTGTTCATCGGCCGCAGCTATGGCGACGGCATCCGCCCCTCGTCGGTGAAAAGCCTGGCCGGGGCCGCCGACGCCGGCGCCCGCGTGGTCATCGTGGACCCGCGCCTGAACAACACCGGCATTTTCGCCACCGATTGGGTGCCCATCAAGCCCGGCTGCGACATCGCGCTTCTGCTGGGCATCGCGAACGTGCTGGTGACCCGCGATTTGTACGACCACGAGTTCGTGGAGCAGTCCTGCACGGGCTTCCCCGAGTTCGCCGCCCAGGTGGCCGAGTACACGCCGGAATGGGCCGAGGGTGTCTGCGACGTGCCGGCCGACACCATTGTGGAGTTGGCCGAGTCCCTGGCTGCGGCCGCGCCGGCCTGCGCCATCGAGCCCTCCTGGCGGGCCGCCTTCGGCTGCGCCTACCAGAACTCCTTCGAGACAGCCCGAGCCGTGTGCGCCGTGAACGCGCTGCTCGGCTGCTGGGGCCAGAAGGGCGGGGCGCTCATCACCTCCTCGCCCAAGGCCGGCGACCTCGATCCCGTGAAGTTCCCGAAGGTGCCCGAGCCCGCGGCCAAGCGCGTGGGCGACGAGGAGTACCCGCTGGCGCTTGCCGGCACCGGCACCAATCTGGCCGTGCTGAACGGCTGTAACGACGGCACGGTGCAGGGCGTGTTCTTCTACAACTCCAACGCCGTGCAGGGCTACGCCCAACCGGCGATGTGGCGCGTGGCGGTGGTGGCGGCGAAGCTCGTCGTGGCCATCGACGTGCAGATGAGCGAAACGGCCCTGGCCTCCCATTACGTGCTGCCCGAGTGCACGGTGCTCGAGCGCTTCGAGCTGCCCGAGTTCATTGGCGGCAAGAAACACTTCGCGGCCCTGCGCACCCCCATCATCGAGCGCGTGCACCCCGACACGAAGTCCTGCGACGAGATCTTCACCGGTCTGGCCGAGGCCTGCGGCGTGGGCCAGTACTTCCCCTTCACCGTGGAGGAATTGGCCGAGGCCCAGCTGGCCACGGTGGGCACCTCGGTGGAGGCGGTGCGCGAGGCGGGTATCGTGGAGCTGGCCGACCCCGGATTCGCCTTCGGCACGCCCGTGTTCAAGACGCCCACGGAGAAATTCCAGTTCACCTCGGCGAAGGTGGCCGAAGCGGGCCTGAACCCCGTGATCGGCTACGTGCCGCGCCTCGTGGAGCCGGCCGAGGACGAGTTCTATCTCGTCGGCGGCAAGCAGGGCATCCATTCCCACACCATGACGCTGAACCTGGAGGCCCTGAACGCCATCTCCCGCGAGTACGGCTTGGAACGCCTCTGGATGGCCGCCGCCGACGCCGCCGAGCTCGGCATTGCCGACGGCGACACCGTGGAGCTGTCCTCCAGCGAGCATACGGGCACCGTGACCGTGAAGGTGACCGAGCGCCTGAAGCCCGGCGTGCTGTTCATGCCCACCCATTACGGCTCCACGTCGCCGTACTTGACCCGGGCCCAGGGCTTCGGCCTGAACATGATGGATTTCGTGCCGCTGCACCTGGAGCCCGCCGTGGGTTCCACCATGAGTCAGGAAGTGGCGGTTAAGGTGAGGAAGGTGGAAGGCTGATGACCCGTTACGGAATGCTCATCAACACGAAGAAGTGCGTCGGCTGCTATGCCTGCCGCGTGGCCTGCCAGATGGTGAACGGCCTGGCGCCCGAGGAATCGTTCATTGCGTTCAACGAGGTGGAGCAGGGAGCCTATCCGAACGTGTATGCGGAAGTGGTGCCCGTGCAGTGCATGCACTGCGAGGACGCCCCCTGCGAGGCGGTGTGCCCCACCCATGCCACCTACACCACCGATTCCGGCGTGGTGCTCGTGGACGAGGGCAAGTGCATTGGCTGCAAGTACTGCATGGCCGCCTGCCCCTACGGCGCCCGGGTGCAAATTGAAGAGACCGGCGTCATTGAGAAGTGCCGCTTCTGCTGGTACGAAGGGGAGCCGGGCAATCCGCCGCGCTGCGTGAACACCTGCATCTCCGGCGCCCGCATCTTCGGCGACCTGGACGATCCGGAAAGCGAGATCTGCCGGGAAATCGCCCGCACCAACGCCCAGCCCCTGGCGGGCGACTTGACCGCCGCGAAAATCTACTACGTGAGGTGATGACTGATGGTTTGGGGATCTATGATCGCATGGTACCTGTTTCTGGCCGGTGCCTCCGCCGGGGCGTTTCTGACCGCGGCCTTCGTCGAGGCGAAGTACCCCGACAGCGTGAAGATGCGCGTTGCGGGCCGCATCATCGCGCCAATTTTCCTGGGCATCGGGCTGCTCATGCTCATGCTGGACGCCGAAGCGGGCCTGCGCAACCCGCTGCGCTTCTTCTACCTGGTAATGAACCCGGGCTCCGTGATGACCCTCGGCGTGTACTTCATCTGCGTGTTCATGCCGGTGTCCCTTGCGGCGGCCCTGCTGGAGGTGCTGCGGCGCCCGGTGCCGAAGTGGCTCACGTGGACGGGCATCGTGTCGGCCTTCTGCGTAGCCGCCTACACGGGCTTCCTGCTGGGCGTCGTGCAGGCGTACCCGCTGTGGAACAACGCCATTCTGCCGGTGCTGTTCGTGGTGTCGGCCCTGTCGGCGGGCCTGGCTGCCACGAGCCTCGTGGGCCTCGTGACCGACCGGGCGCGCTTCGAGCAGATGTGGCTCATCAAGAAGGGCCACGTCATCCTGTCGGCCATCGAGATGGTGGTGCTGTTCACCATGCTGGTCATCGTGAGCTCGGGCAGCCCCGAGGGCGCCGCGTCGGTGGCCTCGCTGGTGAGCGGCGAGTACGCGCCCATGTTCTGGGGCGGCCTGGTGCTGCTGGGCCTCGTGGCGCCCTTCGCCATCGAGGGCTACCCGGTGTTCATCACGCGGAAGGTTGAGACCTCCACCACGTCCATGATAGTGAGCGTCATCGGCGAGGGCGGCGTGCTTGTCGGCGGCTTCATGCTGCGCCTGCTCGTCATCCTGGCTGCGCTGCCGGTGCTGTACCTGTAGGTGTGCTTTGGCGGCAGACGTCTTCTACTGGTAGCATTCTCTTTTCTGGCAAAGCCGCGGCCCCTTCCTGGGTCGCGGCTTTTTTTGCACTTGCGGGCACCCATTTGCTCACCCGTGGGGCTGCCTGCTAGCCTCTCTCCGCAAAAATCCGCGCAAATGTACGTTCCTTTGCTGGGAACTCGCACGTTTTCGCCTACTTTGCACGTTTCGCCTACAAAAAGTCGTGCATTTGCACGGATTTTCGCGGGATGGTGGCTACTCCTCTTCCAGGGCGATGCGGTTGATGCGGGTTGCGAGGTCGTCGCCGCGTTCGTAGAACTGGAGGTTCTGGTTGTGGGCGAAGTAGCGGTCGCAGCCGTGGTCGTTGATGAAGGCCATGGTGGCGCGGTTCACCGACAGGTCGGTCACCAGCATGAGCATCTCCTGGCCCTCGCCGTGGGCCTCTTCCACGAAGCGGAACACGTTGTCCAGGGACCGCGCAGCCTCGTCGATGGCCCCGTCCAGCTCGTCGAGGCGCTCGTTGAAGCGGTCGCGCAGCAGGTTGAAGGTGGCCCCTTCCGGCTGCTCGGCGCCGGTGCGCAGCACCTCGTCCAACAGCGCGATGGTGCGCTCGAAGGAACGGTAGCGCTCCTCGTCCAGCAAACTTGAGGCCCGCTCGATGTCGCGGGTGCGGGCCAGCTCGGTGGAGGCCGCGCGGATGAACTCCGCCGCATCGGCGTCCTCGGCCACCCCTTCCGCCGCCAGCGTCTCCTTTAGGTCGGCCAGCACGCCGTGGGCGAAGGCCGCCGCCTTCTCTTCCAGCACCACCTGGCGCACCCGGGCCACCGTGGCGTCCACGATGAGCCCCATGACGGCCACGCGCTCGTCGAAGGGAGCCCGCCGCGCCCGCTCGGCCAGGCCCGCGTCGGCGGTGCCGTCCAGGATGCGGTCGATCTGGTAGTCGCTGCGGTACTTGGTGAACAGGTCGTAGTACATGGCGAAGCGCTTGGCGATCTCGGGATTCTGCACGTACTGCTCCACCAACAGCTCGTCGGCCACGAGCCCCTGGGCCTCGTAGAGCTTGATCATGGCCGACAGGTCGTCCCAGCCGCGGGCCGTGACGAAGGAGGCGCCGTCGGGCGTGGCTTCCACGGCGTAGAAGTGGCTGCGCTCGATGTCGAGGTAGGTGATGACCGCCGGGTGCACGCCGGCCCCCACGGCGAACTCGCGCCACACGTCGTAGTCCGGCTCCACCTCGATGCGCTTCAGGCGGTCCCAGGTGGCGATGTCGAAGTCGTGGGCCGTGCGGTTGTACTCCGGCGGGTTGCCCGCGGTCACCACGATCCAGCCGTCGGGCACGGCGTGGCGCCCGAACACCTTGTACTGGAGGAACTGCAGCATGGCCGGGGTGAGGGTCTCCGACACGCAGTTGATCTCGTCCAAAAACAGGATGCCCTCGGCACGGCCGGTGGTTTCCATGGCCTCGTAGACCGAGGCGATGATCTCGCTCATGGTGTACTCGGACACCTGGTATTCGCGGTCGCCGTAGGTCTTCGTGGCGATGAAGGGCAGGCCGAGCGCGCTCTGGCGCGTGTGGTGGGTCATGGAGTAGGACACGAAGCCCACCTCCAGCTCCTGGGCGATCTGCTCCATGATGGCCGTCTTCCCGATGCCCGGGGCGCCCAGCAGAAACACCGGGCGCTGCCGCTCGGGGGGCAGCAGGTAGTGGCCGAACTCGTCCTTGGTGAAATAGGCCACCATGGCGTTCTTGATCTGCTGTTTCGCTTCGCGAATGTTCATAGGGGCTCCTTCGGGGTGAGACGGGCGGATGCGGATAGTGGCGGGGCTGCCGCTCGGTTAGAGCGGCTCCTCTTCCAGTACGAAGGTGTCGTCCAGTACTACTTTCATGGCCCACGGGGGCACGGGCGCGCTCGCGGCGGCGTCGTCGGAATCGAGGAAGACGAAGGCGGTCTCGTAGGCGGGGCGGTGGGCGGGGTAGGTTCCCTGGCCGTCGGTGAAGTAGATGAGGCCGCCCAAATCGTGGAGGTCGCCCGCGGCCAGGGCCTCGTCCACGTAGGTGAACACCGGGCGGAAGTCGGTGCCGCCGAGGCCCTTGATGACGGGATTGGTCAGGTAGTCTTCCAGCTCGCGCAAGTTCGTGATGCGGGCCACGTCGGTGACGGCAGCGTCGCACTGGATGACGAGTACGTTCATCTTCGAGAAGAAGCTCGTCTCGTCGGCCAGGATGGAGTAGGTGCGCTCGATGAACTTCCGCACGAGGCCGTCCTTGGTGGAGGCCGACGTGTCGATGGCGATGACGAAGTCGCGGATGCGCTTCTCCTCGGCGAATTCCACGGGCTCCACCAAAGGCAGGTTGCCGTAGAGGGCGAGGCCGTAGGTGTAGAAGACGTAGTCGAACTCGTCGTCGTTCACGCGGATCTGCTCGCCCATGCGGGAGAACTTGCGCAGAAACGCCCGGTAGTCGTGCTTTTCGCGGGTCACCTTGCGCAGGTTCATGGCCAGGTTCGACCCCTCGATGCCCCACAGCTTCGCGTAGGCGTCCAGCTGGATGCCCATTTCCAGGGCGGCGTTCTCCCACTGCTCGCGGGAGCGGTCCAGCTGCACGGTGTCGGCGAAGCGCTCGCCGATGGCCCGCGCGGCATGCTCGGGCGCCTCCTTCTGGGTGATGTCGGCGGCGTCCATGGCGCGGTGGGCTTTGTGGGAGTAGGGAACGTCGGCGGCCTCGTCGGGGATGTCCATGTCGGTGCCGGGAGTGTCGGCCGCGCCGGCCGGGGCGCTGCGCGGGGCGTCGGCTCCCTCGGCGGCTTCGCCCTCGGCCGGGGCGCTGGCGGGGCCTTCCGCGATGGCGGCGGCGTGCCAGGGGCCGTGGTCGTCCACATGGAACCGGGCACCGAGCCGGGCGATCTCGTCGGCGGGGACGCCCGCGGCCCGGCGGTCGCGCAGGGCGGCGTACACGCGCTCGGCGGTCATGAGGCCCGCTTCCTCGGCCATGGCCTCCAGCTCGGGTCGCGACGCGGCGGCCGCGGCCGTGCGGGTGGCGGGCAAATCAAGCTGGTCGATGACCGATTCCACCACCATGTCGCAGGCGATGTCCCACAAGTCGGGCTCCACGGTCGTGCCGGGGTACAGGTGCAGAAACACGTTGTGCAGCACCACGTGCAGGTAGGCGCGGCTGGCCTCGGCGGGGTCGTCGGCATAGGTGCGGGCCCACCAGGCGGCATCGAAGCGCAGGTGCGCCCCGTCGGTGGCGAACGTGGCGCCGGCCACGGGCAAGGGAGTGAGCCGCGCGAAGGCCGCGCTCATGAAGCGCAGGTTCACGAGCAGCCCGTTGCGCACCAGGTCGAGCGCCTCGGTGGCCAGGGCCTCCCAGTCACGCCTGTTCTCGCCCACGCTTCCTCCTCTCGCGACCGTAGGAAATCCGTGCAAATGTACGGATTTTTGACACGGATCCGTGCAAAGCGGCCCCAAACGTGCAGTTTTCCGTCGATGAGGCGTGCAAATGTACGGATTCCGCGCGGAACCGGCGGGCGAGGGTTCGCCCTTGTTCCCGTCTGAGTCGTAGTGTAGCATGGGGCCCACAGGGGGTAAACAGGCCCCGAGCCTCCAAATTGGGAAGGTGCACAAAACTATGGATGCCATTGCTCTGGTGCTTCGCGACGCGACGTCTTCCGTGGACGATCTTATAACGCAGGTGCAAGAAAATCCGCTCCGCTTGGCCCTGGAGGATGTGACCATCGAGGAGCCGGGCCATCCCATCGAGGGGGAGAACTGGCGCCCCCAGCTGGCCCCCTACAAGCCCTGGGTGCACGATGCGGCCCTGGACGAGACCGACGAGCTGGACGGCACCGACGGCGACCTGCTGATTGTGGGGGCCCTGGGCAAGGGCAAAACCCACGAGGAGCGCATGGCCAACAAAAGCCAACCCGTGCATTGGGAAGAGGGCGAGGGCGGCGCCCGGGCTGCGAACGACGGCGTCGCGGGAGCCGCCGACGCTGAGGCGGCATCGGGGAACGAAGCGGCCCGCACTCTGTCGCCCCATGAGCTGTGGACGTTGGGCCAGACGCCCCGGTGGATTCCGCCCGAGAAGCGTGAAGCGTCCGATAGTCGTGAAACATTCGATAACCGTGAAACGTTAGATAGCGACCGGCAAACAGAAGAAACAAACCGTGAAACATATGGCACGACCTGTGAAACATCGGAAAACGGTTGTGAAACATCGCGGGAGGACGGCGAGTCGACGGAGGCGCAGTACTTTGCCACCACGGTGCCGCTGCAGGTGCGCCGCGA
>CANPHS010000079.1 GCA_947573925.1 uncultured Enterorhabdus sp.
GAGCGGGGCCAGGTCGGTGCCCTTGTCGCGGCCGCCGAGCAGCACGATGGGCCGCTTCGGCAGAAAGGCCGACAACGCCACGAGGGTGGCGTCCACATTGGTCGCCTTGGAGTCGTTGTAGCAGGCCACGCCGGCCACGGTGCCCGCCGGCTCCACCCGGTGCTCCAGGGGCGCGAAGGACAAAAGCCCCTCGGCCACGGCCGAGGCGCCGGCGCCGAGGCTCAAGGCGGCCGCAGAGGCGGCCAGGGCGTTGGCCTGGTTGTGCTCCCCCTTGATTTGCAGCGCGTCGGCGTACACCAGCTCGCATTCCTCGGCGCCCAGGGCCACGGTGAGCATGCCGCCGTCCCCGCGGAAGGCGGCATGCTCCGACCCGCAGGCCGCACGCATGTCGCCGCCGATGCCGGCGGCGGTGCCCACGGGCACGTACGCGAAGGGGAAGCCGCCGGCGGCCCGGGCGCGGCGCACGAAGGCGCGCACGGCCTCGTCGGCCGTCACGAGCACGGCGGTGGCGCCGGGCACCGTATCCAGGTTCGCGAGCACCTTCCACTTGGCCTCGGCGTAGTTCTCGTGGCTTCGGTGCCAGGCCAAATGATCCGGCGTGATGTTGAGCACCACGGCCACGTTGGGGGCGAAGTGCCGGGTGCTGGCCAGCTGGTAGCTGGACACCTCGGCCACGTACACGTCGGTGCTCCCCGCGGCCACGGCCTGGATGCAGGTGTCGCCGATGTTGCCCACGGCGGCGGCGGAAAAGCCCGCCTGGCGCAGCAGGTGGCACGCGAGGGCCGTGGTGGTGGTCTTGCCGTTGGTGCCGGTCACGGCCACCCACTTCGACGACGCCGCGCTCTCGCGCCAGGCGAACTCCACCTCGCTGATCACCTCGCCGCAGGCCGCCTGGGCGCTGGCGTAGAAATCGGAGAACTGGGAGATGCCGGGGCTCGCGATGCACAGGTCGTAGGCGCCCTCGATGGCCTCGTGGTCGAAGAGCACCACGGCCCCCCGCTCCCGGGCGCCCGCGGCCCATGTCTCGGCATCGGGGTTGGCCGCCCCGGCCGCCACGGCCAGGGCTTTCACGCGACCGCCGAGCATATCAAGGCAGTACTCCGCCACGGCGCGGCCCGACTTTCCCAGCCCCAGCACGAGCACGCGCCCGAGGCTCTCCGGCGCCCGCTTGCGCCCCGCGATCATTCCCTGGGCCGCCATGTTAGGCCACCGCCAAAGACGAGGCGAACTGGAGCACGAAGCCGCAGGCGGCAAGCATGCCCGACACGATCCAGAAACGCACGACCACCTTCGTCTCCGACCAGCCCTTCTTCTCGAAGTGGTGGTGCAAAGGCGCCATGAGGAAGATGCGCTTCTTCGTCTTCTTGTAGTAGAACACCTGGATCATGACCGAGAGGGCCTCGGCCACGAACAGGCCGCCGATGATGATGACGATGAACTCCACCTTGGTGACCACGGCCAAACACCCGAGCGCCATGCCGAGGGCCAGCGAGCCGGTGTCGCCCATGAAGATGTCGGCCGGGAAGGAGTTGAACCACAGAAAGCCGATGCAGGCCCCGGCGAGCGCCCCGGCGAACAGGGCCGGTTCCAGGGTGCCCGTGCGGAAGGCGATAGCCGCCATGACGAGCATGACCACCATGACCGTGCCCGCAGCCAGGCCGTCCAACCCGTCGGTGAGGTTCACGGCGTTGCACAGGCCTACGAGCAGGATGAGGCAGTAGACGAGGTAGAGCCACGGGATCTCGATGCCGTCGCCCACGGGCACCACCGTGGTGAGCACGCCCAGATCGATGGTGCACACGAAGGGGATCTCCACCGTGGGGGCGATGTCGAGCAGGTTCACGGCACACAGCACGAACACGCCGGCGATGAGGAACTGCCCCGCGAGCTTCGCCTTGGGGGTCAGCCCGAGGGAGCGCTCGTGGGCCACCTTCGACGCGTCGTCGATGAAGCCGAGCAGGCCCGTGGCCACCGTGGCGCCGAGCAGCCACAGCTCCACCGTGGGGGCGCCCACCGAGGCGAGCAGGGTGAAGACGATGACCGCCACGAGCATGATGACGCCGCCCATGGTGGGAGTGCCCTGCTTCACGAGGTGGCTCTGGGGGCCGTCGGCCCGCACCTGCTGGCCGATTTGGGCCCGCTTCAAGAAGCGGATCCAGGCGGGCATGAGCACCATGGTGATGACCATGGACAGCACCACGGCCAGAAACACCATGAAGGTGGGATAGGCGGAGAACAGAGAGAACATCAGCGGACCAATCCTTCGACGACACGGTTGAGCCCCATGAAGTGGGACGCTTTCACGAGCACGGCGTCCCCGGGCTCGAGCAGGGTATCAAGTTCCTCCAGCACGTCGGCCACCGTGGTGGCCCGGCTGATGCGGGCGGCGTCCATGCCGGCGGCGCGGGCCCCCTCGACGATGAGGGCTGCCAGCTCACCCACGCAGATGAGCCGGTCGACGGGCAGCGCGGCCACATGGGCCCCCACCCCCCGGTGGCTCGCCTCGGCGAAGTCCCCCAACTCCCCCATGTCGCCGAGCACGGCGATGCGCCGCCCGGCGACATCGGTGGCGGCGAAGGTGGACAGCGACGCCCGCATGGAGTCGGGGCTCGCGTTGTAGGCGTCGTTCACAATGGTGAAGCCGCCTCGGGCGGCGATGACCTCCTGGCGGCCCGGCTCGGGCACCGAGGCGGCCAGGGCGCAGGCGATGGTCTCCAGATCGAGGCCGAGGGCGTAGCCCACCGACGCGGCGGCCACGGCGTTGTCCACGTTGTGGGCACCGGTGAGGGAAAGGGCGCACAGGCAGCGCTCCACCACCGGGAACAGCGACACGTCCTCGCGGTCGGCGTGGTCGCGGGCGCACAGGGTGAAGCGGGCGCGGCCCTCGGCGTCCAGGCTCACGTCCTCGGCCCACACCACCGACTCGCACAGCGTCTCGTCCCGTTCCAGAAGCGCCCGGGCCGCCTCGTCGGGGCGGCCGTCGAAGCCCCCGAGGGGCACGGGGCGCTCGTCCAGGCGGCCGGCCTCCATAAGCGTTCCCAGATAGGGGCTGCCCAGGTTCAGGAAGGCCCGGCCCACCCCGGCGGGCAGGGCCGCGTACAGCTCGGCCTTGGCCCGGGCGATGTTCTCCCGGGAGCCGAGGAGCTCGATGTGGCTCTCCCCCACATTGGTGACGAGCCCCCAGTCGGGGCGCACGAAGTCGCAAAGCTCGGCGATCTGCCCCAAACCGCGCATGCCCATCTCCACCACCACGACGGCGGTCTCCGGGTCGGCGGCCAAGAGCGTGCGGGGCACGCCCAGCTCGTTGTTCTGGTTGCCGCGGGTGGCCACGACGCTGCCGTAGGCGGCGCACACGTCACGCACGAGGTTCTTCGTGGTGGTCTTGCCCACCGAGCCCGAAAGCCCGATGACGCGGCCGCGCAAATGCCCCCGCCATTCCCGGGCCAAATCGGTGATGGCGCTGGCGGTGTTGGCCACCTCGATGACCGCCGCCCCCATTTCCCGGGCGAGCAGGCAGGCGGCCGCCCCGGGGCTCTGCATCACCAACGCCCCGGCGGCGCCGGCACGCAGGGCCGCCTCCACGAAGTCGTGGCCGTCCACCCGCTCGCCGGGCAGGGCCACGTACAGCCACCCGGGCTGCACTTCGCGGGAGTCCCAGGTGACGCCCGTCATGAGGGCGCTCGGGTCAATGGCATCGACGAGAAATTGTCCGCCCGTGCATGCTGCGATTTGTTTTGCGTTGAGGCGCACGCGACATCCCTTCCCTTTAGTTGGTCTCCGTTCCGCCGAAGGCCCGCTTAAGCTCCTCGGCAGCCACGACGCGATCGTCGAAGTCGAGCACCGCGTCGCCCACCAGCTGGTAGTCCTCGTGGCCCTTGCCAGCCAAAAGAATGGCATCACCCGGCTTCGCCTCGGCGATGGCGGCGGCGATGGCGGCCCGGCGGTCGGGCTCCACCATGAAGGCGCCCTCCGTATCCATGCCGGCCACGATGTCGGCGATGATGGCGTCGGGGTTTTCGTGGCGCGGGTTGTCGCTCGTCACCACGGCGAAGTCGGCGGCCAGGGCCGCGGCCCCCATGATGGGGCGCTTGCTGGCGTCGCGATTGCCGCCGCAGCCGAAGACCACGATGGTGCGGCCGCCCGACAGCTCCTGGATGGAGGCGATGGCCTTGGTGAGCGCGTCGGGGGTGTGGGCGTAGTCCACGTACACCGACACCGGCGCGTCCACACCGGAGCGCACCTGCTCCAGGCGGCCGGGCACCGCCGGCATGGTGGCGAGCGCCCGCACGATCACGTCCGACGGAATGCCCAAAGACAGGGCGCAGCCGAAGGCGGTCATGACATTCTCCACGTTGAAGCGGCCCACGAGCGGGTAGGTGACTTCCACCTTCGCCCCGCGCACCTCCAGCACAACGCGGGTGTGGTCGGCCTCGTAGGCGATGTCCACCGGGTGAATCTGGGCCACGGCGTCGAAGCCGGTGGTGATGACGTCGTCGCCGGCCTCGGTGCACCGGCGCAGAAGCTCGCGGCCCCAGGCGCCGTCGATGTTGATGACGCGCCGGGCCGGGTAGTCCCGGGAGAACAACCGCGCCTTGGCCTCGAAGTAGTCGTCGAAGGTATGGTGGTAGTCCAGGTGGTCCTGGGTGAGGTTGGTGAACGCCGTCACGGCGAAGTCGGTGCCCCAGGTGCGCTCCAGATCCAGCGCGTGGGAGCTCACCTCCATGGCCACCACGGTGCAGCCGGCGTCCCGCATCCGCGCGAACAGCTTCTGCAGGTCGGGGGATTCCGGCGTGGTGTGGTCGGATTTCTCCATGCGGCCGGCGATCTTGTTGCCCACGGTGCCGATGACGCCGCAGCGGTTCCCGGCCACTTCCGCGATGTGCTCCACCAGGTAGGTGGTGGTGGTCTTGCCATTGGTGCCCGTGATGCCCACGAGCGAGAAGTCGGCGGAGGGATGGTCGTAGAAGTTCGCGGCCGCCGATGCCATGGCCTTGCGGGAATCGGCCACCACCACCTCGGTCACGTCGGTGGCGTCGGCCAGGTACACCTTGCGCTGGGCCACGAGCGAGCCGGCGCCGCGGTCGATGGCGTCCTGGGCGAAGGAGTGCCCGTCCACCACGTTGCCCACGATGCAGAAGAACATGTTCCCCGGCTCCACGGCGTCGCTGCGGAAGGCCAGCCCGGTCACCTCCTCGTCGCCGGAGCCGATGATGGTGCATTCCATACCTTGGAACAGGTCGCTTACGGTGTGAGTCATGGGCTGTTCGTTCCTCTTGCGCGTTGGGCTACTTCGCTTCGTCCGTCACGATGTTGTACTGCTTGACGGCATTGGACATTATATCGTTAAAAATTTTGGTGGTCTGGCGCATGCCGTAAACCTCGTTGGCTCCTACAAAACAAACCAATTTGCTGGACGAGTCGTCGATGAACCCGCAGAAGCCCAGGTTGTACACTTCCTTCTTGTAGCCGCCCTCTTCCGAGGGAATTTCCGCCGTGGAGGTTTTGCCGCACACCTTGTAGCCTTCCACATCGGCAGCCGTGCCCGTGCCGTCGGTGACCACCGAGCGCAGCATGGAGCGCAAGTCCTCGATGGCCTCGGTGTCCTTCGTCACCGTCTCCTGGTGGTACTCGGGCACCTCCCCGCTCTGAGGCTTGGAGATGAGGAAGTGCGGGGTCACCATGACACCGTCGTTGGCGATGGCGCCGTAGAAGCGCACCATCTGCAGCGGGGTCACGGAAATGCCCTGGCCGAAGCTGATGTTGTAGCCGGTGATCTTGCCCCACTGGTTGAAGTCGAGCACGCTGCCCGTGCCCTCGCCGGGGTAGTCGATGCCCGTGGCCTCGGTGAGGTGGTAGCGCTCGATGGCCTCGTGGAGCTTGGCGAAGCCGGCGTCCTCGGTGGCCAGCGAGATGCCGATGTTCGAGGAGTGGTTCAAAATCTCCCGCAGCGAGTAGGTGGCCCCCTCGCGCTCGTGGGAGTCCGACACGTCGTAGTCGTCGGCCGAGATGGTGCTCGGGCAGAACATGGTGGACTCAGGCCCCATGGCCTTCGATTCCAGAATGGCCATGGCCGACACCGACTTGAAGGTGGACCCGGGCTCGTAGGGCTGGGTGATGGCCTTCACGTGCTCGCTGCCCACTTCCGACTTCGTCATGTCCGTGGGGTCCATGTAGGGCAGCGAGCAGGCGGCGTACACCTCGCCGGTGGCGGCGTCCATCACGATGGAGGAGCCCTCCTCGGTTTCCAGGTCCTTCACGCCCTCTTCCAGGGCGCGCTCCACCGTGTCCTGGAGCTTGATGTCCAAAGAGATCATGATGTCGGTGCCGTCCACCGCGGCCTTCTCTTCCTTCACGCCGCCGGGAATGGGAAATCCCTTCTCGCCGCGCTCGGCCACGTACACACCGGACTCGCCCTTCAAGATGTCGTCGTATTGCAGTTCCAGGCCCGTGAGCCCTTCGCCGTCGGCGTTGCAGAAGCCCACCACCTGGCCGCCTACCGAACCGTGGGGGTACTCCCGGCGCATGTCGGCGATGAAGTAGATGCCGTCCAGCTTGAGCTCCTTCACGCTCTCGGCCTCTTCCACGTCGGCCTGGCGCTTGATGTAGACGAAGGTGGTGGAGGGGGTGGACAGCAGGTCCTGGTACTCGTCGGCCTCGCCCCCGAGCACGTCGGCCAGGGCCTGGGCCTCCTGCACGGCGTTGCTCACTTCCACGGGGTTCGCGTAAATGGTGGTGGCCTCCACGGAGGTGGCCAGCACAATGCCGTTGCGGTCGTAGATGGTGCCGCGGCGCGGCGAGGTCTCGAAGCTGACCGTGCGCGACTCCTCGGCCATGGCCGAGTACTGGTCGGCGACGATGACCTGGAGGAACACCAGGCGCACGAAGAAGATGGCCACGAGGATGGCGAAGGCGGCAAGCACGATTTTCGCGCGGTCGGACACCGACGCGCCCACGAGGGCGGCGGCGCGGGACAGGCCCGACTGAGAAGCGCCCGAGGACGCGCGGCCGGAGCGCGCCGGAGCGCGGTGGTTGCGAGATTGGCGGGTCATGGGGCTCCCCCTACTGGGCCGCCACGGCGGCGGCGCTGCCGGACAGCGACAGCTTTCCGTTCGCGTCCACGCTCACCACGTCGTCGGGCAGCACGATATGATCGGTGTAGTCGGCCGAGGGCGCGGCCATGCCGAGGGACTCGGCCTTGTGCTTGATGCGCGAGGGGTTCGACAGCACGCTCTGGGCCACTTCCAAATCGTTGCCCTCGGTGCGGGCCGTGTCGATGTTCTGCTCGATGGCCTTGGTTTCCAGGGCGCAGGCGGCCGTCGCCGAGGTGATGGCCACGCGGGCCACGGCGATGAGGGCCACGGCCACCAGCACGCAGGCAGCCAGCTTCGCCAGGGCCAGGGCACCGGCGGGCAGCCCCACCGGCTCGGGGCGTACGCCGCGCCCGGGCACCACGGAGATGGAGGGCTCGGCGTAGTCGGGCAGCGCCTCGGCCACCGAGGTGGGCACATAGGCCGCCCCGCGAAAGCCCGCGGCGTAGGAGCCCGCGCGACCGGAACGCGCGGAGGCGCCCCCGGCGAAGGAGGTGCGGCCGGATGCGCCGGTGCGGCGGGACGCCGCGGTGCGGGCGGATGCGCTCACAAGCCTTCCTCCTCTGGTCTCGTCGGGCCTTTTAGGCTACACAAGCCCGGGACGTAGTCGCGGGCTTGTCGGTTCGTTCTTCTTGTTTACAGGAATCTTCCCTGGTCGGAAAGGTTCCTATCGCTTCCGCGCCACACGCAGCTTGGCGCTGCGGGCCCGCGGATTCCTCGCAATTTCCTCAGGGGTGGGAAGACGGGGCTTGCGTGTTACCACATCGAGTATCGGCTGTTTGCCACACACGCACACCGGCAGCTCCGGCGGGCAGGTGCAGCGGTCCGCGAAATGCGCGAACGTGTCCTTCACCATGCGGTCCTCAAGGGAGTGGTAGCTGATCACCACGATCATGCCGCCCGGATTAAGCCAGCGGACCGCCGCGTCCAAACCGCGACGCAGGACGGTCAGCTCCGAGTTGACTTCGATCCGGAGGGCCTGGAACGTGCGCTTGGCGGGATGACCGCCCGCACGCCGCGCCGAGGCGGGAATGGCCGCCTTGATGATGGCGACCAGCTGCCCACTCTCTTCGATGGGAGCCTCCTCGCGGGCCTTCACGATGAAGTCCGCGATGCGGCTCGCCCATTTCTCGTCCGAGTAGGCGCGAATGATCCGAGCGAGATCTGCTGCGTTGTAGGTGTTGACGATCTCTGCTGCGGTTAAGGTTTGATTGCCCGGATCCATCCGCATGTCAAGTGGGCCGTTCTCCTTGAAGGAGAAGCCACGGGCCTGTGTGTCTATCTGCACCGACGAGACGCCGAGATCGAACAGAATGCAATCGATGCCCGGAATCTCGCAGGATGTCAGAAGTTCGTCGAGGTCTCCGAAGTTGCCGCGCAGAAGGGCCAGCTCCGGGCGCTCGGCTGCCGGAATCGACTCCAGGCGCTCGGTCGCGCTCGCAAGCGCCACCTCGTCCTGGTCGATGCCGATGAGCAGGCCGTCCGGACCCAACTGCCGGGCCGCCTCGAAGGAATGCCCCGCGAAACCGAGCGTCGCGTCCACGAACACCGGATGGTCCGGCAGGTCGAGGGCCTCGATGCACTCGGTGAGAAGAACAGGTATGTGCCGATATTCGCTTGTCACGGTTCGCTCGCCTTCCGCTTCCTCGGCCTAGCTGTAGAACAGCCCCAGATCGACATCGTCGCTCATGGCCTGGAAACGCTCGGCATCCCAGATCTCGAAGCGACCGGTGTTGCCCACGACCACGACGTCCTTGTCGATGCCGCAGGCCTCGCGCACCTCGGGGCTCAGCATAATGCGCCCCGAAGCATCCACTTCCACATCGCGCGCGCGGGCCTTCAGCATGCGGCGCAGCTTCACGTGGGTGCGATCCGATTCCCGGTACCCGCCGAACTTCGTGATGAACAGGTTCTCGACCCACTCGTTGAAATCGGGGGTCTCGAACACGTACACGCACTCGTCGGTGAGCTCGGGGGTTACCACGAGATCTTTGGAAAGAACCTTGCGGAACTTCGCGGGAAGGGCCATGCGCCCCTTGCCGTCGACTTTGAAATGGAACTCGCCGTTCAGGTCCACCCCGGGACGGGGCAGCTCTTCGACGGTTCCGTTGTCGGCGGTGGCGGCCAAGGCTTCCTTTCCCCTGCTGCGTTTTGAGTGGGATTCAAGTGAGTGTGTGGTGCGTTTCGAAATCCCGCTCGGTCGTTTTCCACGGGATGCATATTACCCCACAATGCCCCACTTCGCAACATTTCATGCCACATTCACCCCCTTTTTGCCCCACTTGTTACCCGCAAGATATAGGAGAAAGATCGCGGACAATCGTTCAAAAATCTATATGTGGTATTCGTATTATGAGAAACGAACAATCCACCACTAGATATGCCCAATTCGTGGAACGGCGGTGGATAACTTCGGGGAAGGCCGCATCCGCACAAACGGTGAGTGAGATTTGAAGAGCCTGTGCGCACAGCCCCCGCGAACGGTTGCGGGCAGCCGCAGTCATGGGAGGGATGGGGCGCCCCTTTTCCACGATACGACCGAGCAAGCCGTGAAAAAGGGGCAGAGCACCGGCGCAAAGCCCATGCCGAGGCGAAAGCGTTGCCCCTTTTTGGCGATGCGACTGGGCAAACCGCAGAAAAGGGGCGTCATGACGGCTGAAAATGTGGAAATCAGCATGAAAGCTGCCCCTTTTTGCCGTTATGCGCCGTCACATCGGCAAAAAGGGGCGACGCCGCTACAATGGCGATGCAGAAGAAAGGATTCCCATGTTCGAACTCGAGAACGCCCTGGACGAGTACTTGTCGCACCTGCGCATCGAGCGCGGGGCTTCGCCGCGCACGGCGGAGGCCTACCGACGCGACCTGGAAGGCTACCTGGCGTTCCTCGATGAGCAAGGGGTAACGGGCTTCGGCGACGTGACCCGCGACACGGTGGTGGCCTACGAAAGGCACCTGGCCGAGGAGGGGCTGGCCGTCACCACGGTGCGGCGGCGGATATCGGCCCTACGGGGCTACCATCGGTTCCTTGTGCGCGAGGGGCTCACCGACGGAAACCCCGCCGAGGCCATAGACATTCCGAAAGCAGCCGAGGTGCTGCCCGACGTGCTTTCCATCGAGGAAGTGGGGCGCATGCTGGACTGCTTTATCGACGAGCGCCCCGGCGGCCTGCGCGACCGCGCCATCCTGGAGGTGCTCTACGGGTGCGGCCTGAGGGCCAGCGAGGTGTGCGGCCTCAACCTGGACAACCTGTATATGGACGACGGTTTTCTGCGCGTGTTCGGCAAGGGGGCGAAGGAGCGCATCGTGCCCATCGCCGGCGCCGCCGACGCGGCGCTGCGGCGCTACCTGGCCGAGGGGCGCCCGACCCTGGCCCGGGCCGCCGGGGCCAGCGCGG
>CANPHS010000080.1 GCA_947573925.1 uncultured Enterorhabdus sp.
GCGCCGGGGCGGGGGGGCCGTGTGTTGGGGGGGGTGCCCCCGGGGCCCCTGGGCGCCGCCCTCCCCCCCGCCCCCCCCCCCGTGGGCGTGGTACCCCCCCCCGGCCCGTCACTTTTCAGCGGAAGAATCGGAGGCGCACCATGGCCCTCTCGCCCATCGACTACGCGATCATCGCCGTGTACTTCATCGTCATCGTGGCCATTGGCTTTGTGGCCCTGCGGTTCACCAAAACCAAGGAGGACTACCTGGTGGCCGGCCGCCGCCTGTCCTTCCCCCTGTTCTTCGGCTGCATGGCGGCCCTGGCCTTGGGCGGCGGCTCCACCGTGGGCAGCGCCGAACTGGGCTACGAGTACGGCTTCGGCGGCGTGTGGCTGAACGTGAGCATCGGCTGCGGCCTCATTCTGGCCGGGCTGCTTATTACGAGCAAGCTGTCGAAGCTGCGGGCTCTCAGCGTGAACGAGGTGGTGGAGGGCAGCTACGGCCCCACGGCGCGCCTGTTCAGTACCGTGCTCACCCTGGTGTACACGGTGACGCTGTCGGTGGTGCAGGTCATTGCCATCGGCACCATCATCAACGGGGTACTGGGGCTTGACGCCACGCTTTCCATGGTGGCCGGCGGCGGCATCGTCATCGCCTATACCTTCGCCGGGGGCATGTGGTCGGTCACCATGACCGATATCGTGCAGTTCGTGGTGAAGACCGTGGGCATTCTCATTCTCGCTCCCATCTTCTGCCTGTCGGCCGTCGGCGGCTGGGATGCCTTAACCTCCCAGCTGCCCGCCGACTTCCTGTCCGTGGGCAACATGGGCTTCGACAAGAGCTTCGCTTACATCCTGCTGTACGTGCCGGGGCTCATCATCGGCCAGGATATCTGGCAGCGCATCTTCACCGCCAAAAGCGAGAAGGTGTCGAAGGTGGGCACCATCTGCGCCGGCGTGTACTCCATCGCCTACGCCTTCGCCACCGTCATCATCGGTATGAGCGTGGCGGTGCTCATGCCGGCCATGGCCGACCCGCAGAACGCCTTCGTGGTAGGGGTGACCGCGTTTCTGCCCGTGGGCGTGCGGGGGCTCGTGCTGGCCGCCGCCATGGCCGCCACCATGTCGGTGTCGAGCGGCACCATTCTGGCCGCCTCCACCATTGCCTACAACGACCTGTACTGCCGATTCGTCGCGAGACGGCGGCATGGAAGCGACCCGCGTGCCGGGGCGCGGCGCGACCAAGGCAGCGTCGCGGGACGGGCGGGCGGCCTGTCGGAAGTGGCCGTCACGCGGCTGTTCGCGGCCCTCATCGGCGCGGTGGTCATGGTGTGCGCCCTGGCGATCAACGACGTGCTGGTGGGCATCGATATCAGCTACGGGTACCTTTCGGGCTGCGTGTTCGTGCCCCTGGTGGCCAGCTTCGTGCTGAAGCGGTTCAGCCCCAAGGCCGGCCTGTACGCGCTGGGGCTGTCGGCGGTGACGGTCACGGCGGCCTTCGTTCTGTTGGGCACGGCCAGCTCGCTGCCCATTCTCATCGGCATGGCCACGGGACTGGCGGCCTACGTCGTCGTGAGCCTTATCGACAAGACGCGCACCGATTCCCAGTTCATCGACGCCGCTGCCGCGGCCTTGGAGGATCGGGGAGACAGCGGCCGGTAGCCCGGGAAGACCGCGAGGGCAACGGTGCCCGCTAGCCTTCGAACCGACGGCTGCGAACCGCAAGGCCCGACAGCCCGGAACGCTCAGCGGGACGGGACCCCTTCGTCGAGATCGCCCAGCTCCGGCAGGAACACGAGCCCCAGATAGCTGATGAACAGCCGGTCCGACGTGCCTTCCATGGCCATGAGGGCCTTGGCCTTCCGCAACCGGTAGCGAATGGTGTTCGGGTGCTGGAACAGGCCCTCGGCCACCACCCGCACATCACCCTGGGCACGCACGAGGGCCAGGGCGGTTTCCACCAGATTCGTGCCATGCTCCTCGTCGTAGGCCGCCAGCTTTCCCTTGCAGTCGTCCACCATGCTCTGGTATAGCCGGTCGGCCCGCACGGCCTGGGAGGCGGCCGCGAAACGCATGTCGCACCACCGCAGCACCGGCACGCCGCTTTCGAGGGCGCCCTCGGCGGCGGCCAAAGCCTGGCGCACGGCCACATCGCCGTTGTCGATCCACAGGGTATCGCTCATGCCGCAATGCAGGGAATGCACCGTAGCCAGCAGCTTCGCGCAGCGCTCTTCCAACGCCCGACGCGCCTCGTCGTCGGAGGACACGCAGGAGATGAAGGTGAGGATGACGTCGCCGTAGCGGCAGGTGCTCACGGTTTCCACCAGGCGGCGATCGTCGCGCACCGCCGACAGGGTGCCGTCCACCACGTTCATGAGCGCGTAGAAGGAACCGGCGTCCCGGGACACCGGCCGGCAGGCGATGCACAGCAGCGTGGCGCCGGTGGCTCCCGCCAGCTCGTAGAGGGCGCTGCGCACGGCCCCGCCGCCGCGCAGGGCCAAAAGCCCGTCCACCGCCCGGCTTTTATCGGCGGCGGCCCGGTCGCGCTGGATGAGGTCGAGGGACTCGTAGGCCACGCGCTCGTGGTAGGCGCCGTCGTAGATGAACACCGGCACCCCGGCCTCGCTGCTGGCGGCTCGCACCGCGTCGCTCACCGGGGCCTCGTAGACGGTCTTCACCGCGATGGCCGCCACATTGCGGCGGATCATGGCGATGAGCGACGCCTCGGCCATGGCGGGGTTTCCGTAGGCAAAGCCCAGGTTGGAGATGATGAGCTCCCGCGGCCCGTACACGTCGTAGTTGTTGTAGTCGGGCGGGCAGTCCAGGATGCCCACGTTGCGCACTTCCCGGGCTCCGGCCCCCGGGCACGGGGCCGCCAGCTCCACCGTTTCGAAGGCCGGCAGCGCGAGAATGTCGTCGACGGTAATCACGAGGACTCCTTGGAACGGTGGGCGTTTGAGCGCGGGCGCCCCTTCGACGTGCCTATGGCGCCGCGAAACCAGTATACGCCATGGGAACGGCAACACTGGCGTACACTGGCATCGTTGGGCATGGGAACAGGAAGGGAAAGTCCGGCCATGGACGCGGGAATGCTGACAATCGTGCAGGAACTGGTGACGCTGTTCATTATCGTGGGCGTGGGCTACGGGGCGAAAAAGGCCCGATTCATGATCGTGGAATTCGACCGCATGCTCTCGCGGCTCGTCATCAACCTGGCGCTGCCGGGGCTCATTCTGGGCTCGGTGCTCACCGCCGGCGAGCTGCCGGGGCGTCGCGAGATTCTGCTCACCTTCGCCCTGGCCTGCGCGAGCTATGTAGTACTGGTGGCCGTGGCCTACGCCTTCACCACGCTTTTGCGCATACCGGCGGGGCATCGGGGCGTGTACCGGTTCATGCTGTGCTTCGGGAACGTGGGCTTCATCGGGTTCCCCGTCATCTCCGCCATTTTCGGCCCCGAGGCCCTCATTTACGCCACGGTGTTCAACCTGCCCTTCAATTTCCTTGTGTTCTCGGTGGGCGCGTGGTTTCTCACCCAAGATACCGACGGCGATGTGAAGGTGCGGCCGAGCTGGCGTACCTTCGTCACGCCGGTCATGCTGGCGTGCATTGCGGCCATCGGGCTGGCCCTGGGCGGTGTGCACAGCGTGCCCGTGCTGGGGGATGCGCTGTACACCCTGGGATCCATCACCACGCCGGCGGCCCTGCTCATCATCGGCTCGTCGCTGGCGAACATGCCCGTGCGCGACCTTCTGGGCGGCCCGCGCCTGTGGGCCTGCGCCCTGTTCCGCCTGCTGGGAATGCCGGTGATCATTTGGGCGGTGTTCCACTGGTTCGTGCCGTCGGGGCTTTTGTTCTCCATCATTCTGGTGCTGTCGGGCATGCCCGTGGCCACCAACGGCACCATGCTCTGCTACCAATACGGCGGCAACTCCCGCGTCATGGCCCAAGGCACCTTCGTCACCACGGTGCTCGCCCTGGTGAGCATTCCCCTGCTGGTAGCGTTCGTGACGATGGTGGGGTGAGAATCAGTATTTCGTATTACTATCACCATTCGGATTTTGGTAGAAAATGATTCGGATTTTGGTAAAATGGGATTCGGATTTTGGTAAACTCCGAGGAAGGACGCCCCCATGACCGAGCAGAGTGTGCACCCGCAAGGCTACCTTCCCCGCATTGTCGACAATCAGGTCGAGCGGTACCTTCGCATCTTTGGAGCCGTTGAAATTGAAGGCACCAAATGGTGCGGGAAAACCTGGACTGCCCGGCAGCACGGTGCCTCCATTAGTTATGTAGACACTGAATTGGCCCTCGCCCAGGACGACCCATCGCTTATGCTCCTCGGAGATCGCCCCCACATCATAGACGAATGGCAGCGGGTACCCGCCATTTGGAACCTCGTGCGCCATAGCGTCGACGAGACCCGGTCCTTGCGCGGGGCGTGGATTCTCACGGGCTCGTCCACGCCCCCCGGCCACAACGACCAGGACGAGGCCAGCCAGCGTCACAGCGGCGCCGGCCGTATCGGCCGCATCCGGATGTCGCCCATGTCTCTTGCAGAGTCTGGTGATTCCGAGCAAACGGTGTCGCTTGCCTCCCTCTTCGAGCAGGCACCCCTGCCCCAGACCGTTATGGACAACACCAAGCAACTCGTGGCCGCAACCTGTCGGGGAGGCTGGCCCGAAGCCATCGATCTCGAACCTGCGGATGCCCAAATCACTGCTCGCGAATACCTCGCGGCTGTCTGCTACGAAAGCGCCCCGCAGCATGACCTCGACCCACTGGTAACCGAGCGCGTCATCGCCTCGTTGGCGCGAAACCTCGGTCAGGCGGCCACCTATAAAACCATTCGCGAAGACGCCCTAGGTGCCACGGACACCCAGATTACCGACCGGCAAATTGGCGCATACCTTAGTTTCCTCAATCGCATTTATTTGGTGAACGATGTGCCCGGATGGGAGCCGCCAGCGCGTTCGAAAAAACGTCTTCAGGTAAAACCGAAGCGCTATCTCGCCGATCCATCCCTTGCCGTGGCGGCTTTGGGCATGGCGCCGCAGGCCCTCTTCGATGACTGGCAGACCTTCGGCCTCATCTTCGAAAATCTTTGCCTGCGCGATCTTACCGTGTACGCCCGCGCTCACGAACTGTGCCGTCCCATACCCGTGCGCTACTATCGCGATGACTCAGGCCTTGAAGCCGACGCCATCATCGAACTTGCCGACGGAAGATGGGCAGCCTTCGAAATAAAGACCAGCGAGAACAAGGCTGACGCAGCCGTCGAGAACCTGAAGCGCCTCCGCAAGAAGCTCTGCGAAAACCCGCAAGCCCATACCCAGCCGCCCGCATTCATGGCCGTGCTCGTCGGCATCGGCAAATACGTGCGCATCGTCGAAGAAGGCATCTACGTCATCCCCATTCGAGCGCTCACTGCTTGAGAGATTTGACCCTAGCAAGTATTCTGCCGTTGACGGTGGCGTGGTAAGGGACATCGCAAAAAATTTCATTCTCCTATTTGACCTCAACGCTGGGTTAGGGTTTATCCTAAATGCAAAAGCACTGCGTAAGGATAAGGAGCTGGGAAAATGTCCCGAAGAAGAAAAGCCACCACCAGCAATGAACTTATTCGTGAAAACTGCGAGTGGCCTATGACCGTAGGCGAGGTGGCCAAACTCACAGGGGTAACACCTCGGGCTCTCCAGATTTACGATGAGCGTGGGTTGCTCTGCCCGACGCGCAGCGGCGAAGGAGTGGCAAACAACCGCAAGCTCTACATGCCCGAAGATATCGACCGCTTGAAGCAGATTGTGGTTCTCAAGGACTACGGATTCGACCTTAAGGAAATGGCTCCGATTCTGGACGGAGAAGTCGATGTTCTCGAAGCCCTCGATGAGCGGCTTAAGGAACTGCAAGCCGAGGAAAACTATTTGAAAAGCCTCATCCTGTTCGCCCGTTACGCCCAAGTGGTTGGTGAAGATATCTTCGAAACGCTAGCTTTCGGCACCTCAGAAGTTGACGCCTTCGCTGAGTTCTTACGCGAATCCCCCGTCTATAATGACCGGCAACAGCGTTGGGAGAACTTCGACGATGCAGGTTTCGAACGCCTGTGGGATGACTTCGGTGCAATTGTTCTACGCTTTCTCTCTATTACCGGCGACAACACGTTCGAGCAAGTTGAAGAGGCCGTCGCACAACTTCGGGCATGGTTCGGCGAGAACTATTTCGAGATCGACGACTTAGACCTTCTTGCCCCCTGGGTAATGTTCGAAGATGGCAGCGAAGAAGCTGAATTTGCCCAGGCCATAAGTGATGAGTCGACGCCGGGGTTTCTGCAGGCATCGGTATTTCTCGTTTGGCTCAAAAAGATGCTTGCAGAGTTGTCCGCAAGGATCGGCGCCCAAACGGCAGAAGAGAGCGTTCCCGGAAATCTCACAGAGAACGAAGTGGTGCGCCTCGTGCATTTCGTTTGCCAAGCCGTGGGCTACCCCGTCATGGAAGTGGCTCAACTGGATCGGGAAAAGTGGGAAGACATGGTGGAGTTTTTCACAACCATACTCACCTACTTAATAGCAGCCATCGACGATGACGAGCTCATGGAGGAGATGTACCACGACAACCAGCCCATCATCGGCATCTCCTGCCTGGAGCAGCTGATCGACCAAGCTCGAGCTTTGGAACTCTTCGCATAGACGGCGCAAGCTCGCGCGATGCCACGCGGCCTTCGCACGGAAAGAGACGCCTAGAACGTGAGCAAATCGCGCACGGCCACGCCCAGCGCCTCGGCGATGCGTGCCAAGTCATCGATACCCACACCGACGCGGCCGGTCTCAATGCGCCAAATGTGCGACTTGCTGCTTCCGATCATGAGCGCAAGCTGATTCTGCGAAAGTCCCTGCTTCTCACGGCAAGCACGTACCATCGCTCCCAGAGCCTGTCTTTTTTCTTCGATATTCATAGGACAAGCATATGTGGTAGTATGTAGCAACTGGCTTCATATATGAAGCCACACGAGAGATGAGAACAGAAGAGGAGAAAAGGCCATGGCCATCGTCTCCGTCGTCAAATACGACGGCAACCCAGATGTGTTCGCGTGGAAATACCCCGACAGCGAGTTGGGCACGTGGACGCAGCTGATCGTAAACGAGTCGCAACAGGCCATCCTGTTCAAAGGAGGCCAGGCCCTCGACGTGTTCGAGGCGGGGCGCCATACGCTCAGCACCTCGAATATCCCCTTTCTGGAACAATTAATCAATCTTCCCTTTGGGGGCCAATCGCCTTTCAGCGCTGAGGTATGGTTCGTCAACAAGCAATTCAACCTTGACGTCAAATGGGGCACGCCCTCCCCTATCCAAATTCAGGACCCTGTCTACGGCGTGTTCGTTCCCGTGCGATCCCATGGCATTTTCGGCATACAGATCGACGACGCGAAACAGTTTCTCGTGAAGTTGGTGGGCACTCTGCCCGCTTTCACCAAAAACGATATCATGCGCTATTTCCGCGGCGTCTATGTATCGAAGGTCAAAGACGCTATTTCCACCTATATCGTCGAACGCAAGGTGGGCATTCTTGAAATCAATATGTATCTGGACGAACTATCGGATTTTCTGAGAGAACGCATCGCTCCCACCATGGCCGATTACGGCATTTCATTGACGAATTTCTTCGTGAACGACATCAGCGTGCCAGAAGATGACCCAGCCGTGGCATCCCTGAAGCAGACGCTGGCTAAACGAGCCGAGATGAACATCATCGGATACAGCTATGTACAGGAACGCTCATTCGACACGTTGGAGGGCGCAGCCACTAATCCTGGGTCGGGGGCATCCGACCTCATGGGGGCAGGGCTGGGCCTCGGCATGGGCTTTGGCATGGGAGGCGGATTCGGCGGGGCATTCGCCGATATGACACGAAATTTGAACCCCAATGCCCAGGAGCTTCGATGCCCATCTTGCGGAGCAGTCATGGCACAGGATCAGAAATTCTGCGGACAGTGCGGCTGGAAGAGAACAGCCCCTTCTACGGCATCTCCCACATCGAGTCAGTTCTGCACCCATTGCGGAGCGCCCCTCTCCACCGATATGCGCTTCTGTGGAAAATGCGGTACCCAGATTCCCTCACAACCGGAAACCACTGAAGGGAAGGAAGGCGGACATGATCGCTAGCGTATTGGGCCTTTTCGCCATTATCGTCTGCGTCACCGCCCTGGTCGCCTTGATTATCTGGGCTCTCGTGCAAGGAGTGCGATTCATTCGATCATCGAACGAATCGCTGAAGGCGGTGACACAGTCGAATGCATCACTGGTGCGCGATCTTCAACAGATTGCAGCGGTTTGCCCCGACGATACCCTCGGTGCAAAGGTGCGAAAAACGGCAGAACATCTGCGCTTTTCCGACAGTGCCATCGCAATGCCGATCGATGAGGCTATTCATCAGGAAATTGCACGCCTGTCGAAATCGGTAAATGCCCGTGACGCCGACGCGACCGAAAAAGCACTGGATGCCATCGAGCAGTTAGTTAACCAACGCAATGCGGATATCGCACTTGAGAGAAGGGGGTCTTTCTGATGGACGTCGGACAATTGTCTTCCGGTACAATTCGCGTTCTGGTTGGTGCCGGTCTTATCTTGCTGGGCGTCGTGGCTATGGGATCCCACAGTGCTCTTCTTGGACTTGCTTTGTTCATCGGCGGAGTACTCGTGATATGGAGCGTCTTAGATGCCGGCAAGCAAAAAGAGGTGCTACGAGCCTATCAAGCTATGGTTCAAGGGGGAGAACCGCTTCACCTTGCCCAGCTCGCCCAATCGCTCGGCATGGAGCAGGAAGAAGCGAAACGGTGTCTGATCGAGCTGTCTCGCCGTAAACAAATACCACCACTGAAGTTTACGGACCATATCGAAAGGAGCGAACAGCCCTCTTTTCGAGCGCAAGCGGCATCTTCTCCGAGAACCAATGGGTCCCACTCTGCAACACAAGCTTCCAAACCTGAGCCGGTCTACACTGCCAGCAATGTCCAGCCAATCATGATAACCGTGTGCTGTCGCAGTTGTGGAGCCACCACCCAGATTCGCCGCGGCGAAGTAGCGGAATGTGAGCACTGCGGGAATCCGTTGGCATCATAAAACAATATCAGCCGTATCAAAGTAAAGGAAAGGACGATTCTGTGAGCAAACAAAAAATCAAGGGGGCAACTGCGAGCAAGATGGAAGTCGTGCTCGGAGCACTGGCAACATTAATGGCTTTGAGCTATTTCTCGGCGGCACCTTCGTTCATCCCTGAACGCAAGTGGTTCGCCGCTGGACTTATATTTCTCGCGCTCTCGGTTGTGGTACGCGGCTTGGAATGGGGTCAGCTTGTTAAAAGGTACCGAACCTACGAAGCGCTCCTCGCCCACGACCCTACGGGTTCCATCAATGCCCTTGCATCGGCAACAAAAAGCACTGCGAGCGAGGTTAGACAGGCATTGAAAATGATGATCGAGCGCGGTATGACAGGGGCAATGACTATAAACGAGGGAGCCGAATGTGTTGTAGGCTCGTTTTCACCATCCGTAACGATCTCTCCCACTTCTTCATCCTCCGGCACTAGCACCTCAGAACAAGGTTCTGCCGACTCTCCGCAGCAACCCGACACCCAGCCAAAGGCATCCAACGGAAATACGCTGGTTGAGTGCCCTAGCTGCGGAGCAAAAAACAATCTGCCCCACAACACTACTGCCCTTTGCGGTCACTGTGGCGCGAAAATTGAGTCTCATTAGCTGAAAGGAAACCTGAACCATGAATCTGTCCCTGTTGGGTAACATGAGAAGAATTCTTATCGCATTGTTTGCCATATGCCTGGCGGTAGCCATCGTGGGAGTGCCCGCATGCTCAAACAACTCATCAGATATGTCAATTTCCGCGCCCTCCGATCCTGCCGAAAATTTCAAGGACATCACTTGGCCGACGCGAGGGCTGGCCACTATGCTTCCGCAACCGACCAATTTGTTTGGCGAAATCAGCTCCGATCGGTCAGATCATTTCGGAGCCAAAATAGGAAATTGCGCGCCCGAACAGTTTACAGCCTATGTTGCGGCATGCGAAGAGCTGGGCTTCACCGAAAACTATTCGCGAAATGACGAAAGCTACGTGGCCGACAATCTGGAAGGATATCACCTGTGGCTCGATTACTCGTCCGATCATCAGTACATGACCATCTCGCTCGATGCGCCCGACGACCTCGCAGACGACCAGCTGCAGAATGACGCCACCACCAA
>CANPHS010000081.1 GCA_947573925.1 uncultured Enterorhabdus sp.
CTAGATCAGCCCGTACTCCTCGCAGAACCGGGCGCGGACGCCGGCGTCGGACGCGGCCAGCTCCACGTCCAAGGTGCTCACGGGCTTGTTTTGTCGCAGAACCGCCCCGGAGCCGTCACCCGATGCCAAAGGTCAATTCTGGGTATACATTTGGGAGTTAGATTATTTGAAGGGGGATTGAAACGATCGCGATCGTCTGGAAAGACAAAAAAGAAAGGAGCTGGGCGATTCCCGCTCGCCCAGCTCCCGCATTCTGCCAAGGGGGTCGAAAGCTACTTCTTCACCTTCACCGCCTTAGCCTTCGACCAGCCGGAGTAATAGGTCTTGCCGCCGACCTTCTTGTAGGCGCGCACCTGCACGTAATACTTCTTGCCGCCCTTGAGCTTCGCCACCTTCAGCGCGCACTTCTTGCCGGCTTTGGTGGTGGCCTTCACGGTCTTGGACTTAGCGCCCTTCATGGACTTCTTCAGCGACCAGCGTACCTGGTAGCCCGTCGTCTGCTTCAAGATCGCCTTGCTCGGCTTCTTCCAGGTGACGGTGAACGACTTCTTCCCCCTGGCGAGCTTCTTCACCGCGGTTCCCTTCGGCACGATCTTGAACGTGGCGGTCTTCGTGCCCGTGTAGGCGCCCTTGCCCGTGACGGTCACCTTGGCCGTGCCCACGTTCTTGTTGTTGCGGTAGGACACCGTGTAGTCGATGCCCTCACGAAGTGTTTTGCCGCCGTCTTTTACGGTAATTGCCGGTTTAATCGATTTTCCCGTATAGGCGTAGGGACTTCTTTTTGTCAAAATCGATGTGGCGGGAATGAATCTTTTGGAAATGGCGATGTTATTGTTGTCTTCCAGATCGTCGTAGATGCCGTTGTAGTCTTCGATCTGGAAGTACTCGGTACGTTCTCCGACCCATTTGCCCTTGCCCTTGATGATCGCTGTCGCTTCGCCGGGATCGGTGTTGTTCCGGTACTCGACAGTGTAATCGACGCCCTCTTTGAGAATTTGGTCGGGGATGTAGTTGTTATATTCGATAGAGACCGAAAATTTAGGACGCAGCGGTTGGCCCGTGTACGTTAGCCACCGATCGCTGCCGACAATGTCGATACTGCAATTATCAATAGGGTAGGAGTACGTTCTGCTGATGGTGTAGGTATTCGCGCCTACCGGAACGGAACTCGACGTGAATTGATTGCCCTGAGAATCGGCGAGCATGACGCGCTCATAGGTTACGTCGTTGGCTTCGTCGCGCACGTCGCTCGGAAGAATGTTTTTCCAGCTGGTGATATCGCCCACTGTAACCGTTTTCAGTTTTGGGCAATTTCGGAAGGTGCTGTTTCCGCCAGTGCTCTCGAGCACACTCGACTGGATCCAGGAAAGGTCAAGCTGAGTTAGAGAGGTGCAGTTTTCGAACATGTCGTAGGTATATTTTGCCGCATTTGCCGGCTGCGCAGGCATTTTGATATCAGTGAGAGAAGTGCAGTTTTTGAACATCCCGCTGAAGTCTTCTACGAATTTGAAGTTGAGGCCTGAAAGGTCGAGGGATGCTAGGGATTTACAGTTGTAAAAAAGGCCGTCGGGTACGTTGCCGCCCCTCGTTGTCTCGATTGCCGGCGCATTGAAGTTGTTAAGGTTCACTTCCGTCAAACTCACGCAATCGGCAAATGCTGCGCCTATATCTTGAAGAACTGGTGCATTGGTATTGGAAAGATCCACTGTTTTGAGTGACGAACAATATCGAAAGGCTTGCTGCATTGCAGTTAAAGAGTCGAGGCTTCTATTTGAAAGATCGACAGATTCAAGAGAGGTACACCCGTAGAACAAGCCTCCACGCAAGTCCAGTTGATCGAAGGACGGTGCCGGCTCCCATCGATAAGAAGATAGCGCGGTAACAGATGATAGATCTAGGGCCGATAGGTCGACGTGGGTCAGAGACGAGCAGCCCGTAAACATTCCTCCCATATCACTTACATGAGATGAGCTTAGACTTGACAGGTCGATCTGCTTTAGAGATGAGCAATTCCAAAACATGCTATTAAATGATGAGACGTTGGGAAATCCTCCCTTTGGCAAGATGATTGAGGAAAGGGACGTACATCTCTCGAAGAGCCCGTTATAGCTCGAATCGGATGCTTCCGTTACACATTCTGTATTGAGATTAGAAAGGTCGATAGTTCCAAGAGCCGAGCAGCCCGAAAACATTCCAAGCATGCTTGTTGCGCGTGATGAATCAAGACCGCTGACGTCAATGGATGTCAAACGCTCAAAGTCGGCAAACCAATGAGCAAGTGAATGGGGTTGTACCCCAGCATTGATAATCGCTCTTGCAACAAGTTTGTTGTAAGAGGAGCTGGAAGAAAAACCATCACCGCACTGACAGTTTTCCTCGCCGTCGCATATTTGATCGCTGTGGTGCAGAGGGCCGTACTTTCCTTCGGAAGTGTCTTCCTGCCCATTTTGAACGACGAGGGTGTACGTGCCGTCTCGGCCAGTTTCATAGTAAAGGGCGTAAATGCCATCGCTGTCAGTTTGACCCCAAGCTTGGGTGAGGCCGACGAGCGCGCCGGTGGGAATGAGGGCGAGGCTCAGAAGGATTGCGAGGGTGGCACTCAAAAAGGTTCTTGGAAACCGAGTACGAACTATGTTTCGTGGGATTTCCGGGGGGGGTCTGCATAATTTCCTCCTCATGAGCGTTGACGTTCTTGTCCGTGTGTACCTTCGATGGTGCAGACGATGCCGTAAATATTATAGCAAGGAACTCCTTCCTTTATTGTGAGCTTACTTCTTAGCGAATCGGATCCATCAGAGGTGGTTGAGAGTGGTGCCGTCCGCTCCCGGTCTCCTCTTTCCCTCGGCAAGGGGCGCGACTACGACCGGCTGCCCGAGACCTACGTGGCGTTCATCTGCACCGGGGACTTCCTGGGCGCCGGCGAGCCCGTGAGCACCTTGGACGTCCGGTGCGCCGAGCGCCCGGATTTCGATTGCGGGCACGGGTTCCGATGGGTTATCCTAGACGCGAGCCGGTGGCGCGAGGTCGCCCCGGGCCCTCTGCGGGACCTGCTCGCGTTCGTGGACACGGGCGAGGCGCCGGTGGGGGACGGGCTCATCGGCCTTATCGAAAGAGAGATGGCCAAGGCCAACGCCAACGCGAGGTGGAAGGAGAGGACCATGCCGTTTCTCACCGTGGAGGACGATGCTCGCATCCAGGCCCGTATCAGCTATGAGGACGGGAGGGCCGAGGGTCTGGCCGAGGGCGAAGCCCGCGGCAGTGCCCAAGGCCAGGAGCTGATGGCCTCCTTGGTGCGTCGCCTGTTCGCCGACGGCCGCATCGAGGATGTGGAGCTGGCTGCCTCCGACGCCGGTATCCGCGCTCGGCTCTGCGAGGAGTACGGCCTTTAAGTTGTCTTCTGTCGGCCCCGCAATATTTCGATAAGAATTCCCTAAGGAAAAATGCACCAAATGATTATGGAGGTTCCGTGGGCGAGCGCGTAGACTTTCTCCGTGAGGGAGGACCTGACCTCAGGTCTTCGACGAGAAGAGAAAAGGGGAGTCTATGGAAAAGACGACGCAAACGCTGGGCACTATCAGCCGCCGGTCTTTTTTGGGGCTGGCCGGAGCGACGGGGGTCGGCGTGGCGCTGACCGCCTGCGCACCGAGTGCGCCCACCGAGGAGCCTGCCGCTGACAACCTGCCCGCCACCGGCGGCGAGCCGCTCGACTACGACACCGTCACCTGGTCGGCGTGCCACGTGAACTGCGGCAGCCGCTGCCCGCTCAAGGCCTACGTGAAGGACGGCCAGGTCGTGCGCATCGACATCGATTCCGACGGCGACGACGAGTTCGGCCCCGGCAAGATCTACCAGATGCGCTCCTGCGTGCGCGGTCGCACCAACCGCCAGCGCATCTACAGCCCCGACCGCATCCAGAAGCCCCTGCGCCGGGTGGAAGGCACCAAGCGCGGCGAGGGCAAGTACGAGGAGATCACCTGGGAGGAGGCCATTGACGAGATCGCGGCCACCATGCAGGAGATCAAGGAGGAGTACGGCAACGACGCCTTCTACATCCAGTACGGCACCGGCGTGCTCGGCGGCACCGTGTCGAAGTCGTGGCACCCGGACCAGACCATGTTCGCCCGCCTGATGAACCTGTGGGGCGGATATTTGCGCCAGTACGCCGACTACTCCACCGGCCAGATCACCTGGGAGATGCCGCTGTTCAACGGCGACGCCTGGTCCAACAACGAGGTGACCGACCTGGTGAATTCCAAGAACATCGTGCTGTTCGGCAACAACCCGGCTAACACGCGCATGTCCGGCTCCGCCATGCAGTACCTGCTCACCCAGGTGCGCCAGCAGAACCCCGAGGCCACCATCGTGGTGGTGGACCCGCACCTGTCCGACACCGCCGTGGGTGTGGCAAACCGCTGGATCCCCATCCGCCCCGGCACCGACGCGGCGCTCGTGGCCGGCATGATCCAGTACCTGCACGGCGCGGGCAAGCTGGACGAGGCCTTCCTGCGCGAGAAGTTCGTCGGCTTCTTCTCCGACAGCTTCGCCGAGGACGCAAAGGCGGCCGAGCCCACCTCCGCCGCGTTCATGGGCTTCGACAAGTCCGGCAAGCTCACGGTGAAGGGCGACATGTCCTACGAGGCCTACCTGGCCGGCACCGGCGCCTACGAGGGCACCGGCGAGAAGACCCCCGAGTGGGCCGCGGCCATCACCGGCATTCCCGCCGACGTCATCCGCGAGCTGGCCGACCTCTACGTGGACGGCCCCACGGCCACCATCCAGGGCTGGGGCCCGCAGCGCCACTCCAACGGCGGCAACAGCTCCCGCGCCATCGCCATGATCGCCGCCATTACCGGCAACGTGGGCATCTCCGGCGGCGGCACCGGCGCCCGCGAGGGCGTGGGCGGCGTGCCCTTCGCCACCCCCACGGCCATCCCGTGCTTCCCCGAGAAGAACACGGTGACCACCTGCGTGTCGTTCTTCAACTGGTACCAGGCCATCGAGAACTACCAGATCATGGACGACGCCACCTGGGGCATCCGCTCCATCGACGAGACCGGCATGACCTCCTACGCCGAGGAACCCGGCACCATCAAGCTGAAGGCCCCCATCAAGTTCATCTGGAACTACGGCTCCAACGTCATGATGGGCCAGCACGCCGACATCAACGACTCCCTGCGCATCTACAACCTGCCCGACGAGAAGGATTCCGGCGTGCGCATGATCGTCACCGTGGACCCGTGGATGACGCCGACGGCCATGGCCTCCGACATCATCCTGCCCGGCACCACCCCCTTCGAGGAGGACGACCTTACCGCCGGCGGCACCGCCTGGACCGGGTTCCTCTGCTGCGAGAGCGCGGCCATCGAGCCCCTCTTCGAGGCGAAGCCGGTCTACGAGATCTGCACGCTCATCGCCGACAAGCTCGGCATCAAGGACGAGTTCACCGAGGGCCGAAGCCAGCTCGACTGGATCGAGTGGTGCTACGAGCAGGGCAAGGAGGCCGGCGACGACTTGCCCGCCACCTTCGAGGAGTTCCGCGCCCAGGGCCTGTTCAAGCAGACCGACGACCACGAGCCGGCGGTGGCCCCGCTGCCGGAGGCGCTGGCCACGCCCTCGGGCAAGTACGAGGTGTTCTCCAAGCAGGCCTACAACCTGTCGAAGCAGTGGGACCTCACCGGCGGCGGCGTCATCCCCGACGACGGCCGCGACCAGATCACGGCGCTGCCCATCTGGTACGAGAACTTCGAGGGCTACGGCGACCCGCTGCGCGGGGAATACCCCTTCCAGCTCATCGGCCACCACACCAAGACGCGCACCCACTCCTCCTACGGCAACGTGCCGTGGATGGGCTCGGTGGCGCCCCAGCAGTGCTGGATCAACGACGGCGACGCCGCCACCCTCGGCATCGAGCAGGACGACACCGTCATCGTGTCCACCGAGCGCGGCCGCTCCCAGATGACCGCGAAGGTCACGAACCGCATCATGCCCGGCGTGGTCAGCGTGCCCCAGGGCGCCTGGTACGACCCGGAGACCCGCGACGGCGCCACCATCGGCGACCGGGGCGTGCTCGACCGCGGCGGCTGCATCTCGGTGCTCACGTCCTCGCGCCCCACGCCCATCTCCAAGGGCAACGGCGTGCATTCCAACCTGTGCAAAATCGAGAAGGCTTAGGCGAGGGGGAGTAAACCATGGAACAGTACGGATTTTTCGTCAACACCGACATCTGCACCGGCTGCAAGGCCTGCATGACCTCGTGCTTCGACCGCAACAACCTGGAGGTGCCGCAGAAGTTCCGCAAGGTGTACGAGTTCGGCGGCGGCGAGTGGAAGGCCGACGAGGCCGGTGCCTTCACCGCCACGGCCTTCACCTACTACGCCTCGATGACCTGCGGCCACTGCGAGAGCCCGGCCTGCGTGGCCAACTGCCCCACCGGCGCCATGCAGAAGGACCCGGAGACGGGCATCGTGAACAACGACAAGGAGAAGTGCATCGGCTGCATGACCTGCGAGAAGAGCTGCCCCTACGGGCACCCCGTGCAGCTGGACGACGGCCTTTCCCACAAGTGCGTGCTCTGCTCCGACGAGAACCCGGAGGGCACCCCGGACCCCACCTGCGCCAAGGCCTGCCCGGTGCGCGCCCTGGAGTTCGGCACCCTGGCCGAGCTGCGCGAGCGGCATCCGGAGGGGGCGGCGGCCATCGGCGAGCTGACTGATGCCACCGGCCCGGCCGTGGTGTTCGCCCCGCACCGCGACGCGGCCAAGGGCGGCACGCTGCGGAATCCGGCCGAAGTGGGCCACGAGGCCTAGGAACTGCCCGCAAACGAGTGCGGGCCGCCGCGAGCGGCGATGAAAAAACAGTAGCGTTTCAGCGGCTGGTAGGGTATAACATCCTACCAGCCGCAAGCGCATGGGAGGGAAACGATGGAGAAGCGGGAATGCGGGCAGCGCGGGTGCCGGGACGGCCGGGCGGGGTAGCCCTATGCTGCGCGATGCCAAACAAGTGAAAGTGGGCCTGCGCACGAAGCTCATCGGGCTGCTCTCGGCGGTGCTCGTGCTGCTCTCGGCGGTGTTTTTGCTGTTCACCTACGACGACCAGTCCCGCCGGGCCGAGACCGACCTCTTGGAGAAGTCGCGGGTGCTCGTCACCGAGATGGACGCCATGTGGGACTTCATCTCCCTGAACCAGAACGTCATCAACTACACCGCCGACGGCGAGTACGACTGCAAGGGGCTGCACTGCGCCATCGCCGGCAAGTCGGTGGCGGCCCTGTTCTCGGAGAAGTCCGACTACTCCATCCGCTTCACCAACCTGAACCCCCGCAACATCTACAACACCCCCGACGCCTACGAGGCCGCGGCCATCGAGAGCTTTCTGGCCGACGGCGGCACCGACGAGGCCTGGGGCTACGAGACCGAGGACGGCCAGCCGGTCTTCCGCTACGTGCGGGCCATGGACGTCTCCGACAACTGCATCGAGTGCCACGGCACCCCCGCCGGCGAGATAGACGCCACGGGCTACCCCAAGGAGGGCTGGAGCACAGGCGACGTGGCCGGGGCCGTGTCGGTGGTGGTGCCCGCCAACGCCACCCTGGAGGCCATGCGCGACGCCATCGTGGGCAACATGGTGTTCTTCCTGGCCGTGGTGGCGGCCATGGCGCTCATCATCTACGTGGTCATCAGCCGGCTCATCACCGAGCCTTTGACCGAGCTGCAGTCGTCGTTCTCGCGGGTGGCGGGCGCGGCGGCTCCGGCGGACAGCGGCGCGGACGGCGAAGGCGAGGGGAGGCCCGCGGCGGCCCTGCAGGGGCTGCCCGTGCGCGGCACCCTGGCCGCGGCCGATCGGGGCGTGCTGTACTCCTCGCGGGAGATCGACGGGCTCATCGAGCAGTACCATTCCATGGCCCGGCGCCTGGAGGAGCTCTACGGCAGCCTGGAGTCCCAGGTGGCCGAGCGCACCGAGCAGCTGTCCCGGGCCAACGCCGAGCTGGAGCGCCAGCGCCGGCGCGTGGAGGAGATCAACGAGCAGCTCTCCCGCGACAACCAGTACAAGTCCGACTTTCTGGCCATCGTCAGCCACGAGCTGCGCACGCCCCTCACCTCCATCCTCGCCTTCGCCGACCTGCTGGCCCAGTCCATCGACCCGGCCGACCGCCAGGCGGCCCGCCAGCTGGAGGAGATCGACAAGAACGGGGCCATCCTGCTGGAGATGGTGGACAACGTGCTGGAGTGCGCCCGCATCCAGGCGGGCTCCGAGACGCTGAATCTGGAGCTCATCGACTTGAACGACGTGGTGGGCATGGTGGACTCGGCCACCGCCCCGGTGGCCGCCAAGAAGGGCGTGGCCTTCGAGACCCGGGTCGACTACGACGTGCCCCTCATCATGGGGGACTGGGAGAAGATGCGCCGGGTGCTCGCGAACCTGACGAGCAACGCCGTGAAGTTCACCGACGCCGGCGGCCGGGTGTCGGTGCGGGTTCGCCGGGGCCGGATGCCCGACGGCGGCCCGGAGGCGGCGACCATGGCGGCCGGCACCGGTCCGGGCGGCCCGGCGGTCGTCGTGGAGGTGGCCGACACGGGCATCGGCATTCCGCCCGAGGCCCAGAGACTCATCTTCGAGCGCTTCCGCCAGGAGAACATGTCCACGGTGCGCCGCTACGGCGGCAGCGGCCTGGGGCTCTCGCTCGTGAAGGACCTGGTGGCCATGATGGGCGGGACGGTGTCGGTGGAAAGCGAGCCGGGGGCCGGATCGGTGTTCACCGTGGCCATCCCGGTGGACGAGGAGGATATCCATGACTAAGGTGATGCTCATCGACGACGACGCGTCCATGCAGGTGCTCATCGAGCAGATCGTGCGCCGCGGCGGCTACGACTTCTGCTGCGCGTCCAACGGCGCCGACGGGCTCGCCATGCTGCGGGCCGCCCGGCCCGACTTCCTCATCCTGGACGTCATGCTGCCCGACATCAACGGCTTCGAGATCTGCGAGATCATCCGCGGCGAGGGGCGCAAGGTGCCCATCATGTTCCTCACGGCCAAGGGCGACATCGTGGACAAGTCCATCGGCTTCAAGGCCGGGGCCGACGACTACCTGGTGAAGCCCTTCCAGCCCGAGGAGCTGCTGCTGCGCCTGAACGCCCATCTGCGCCGCCGCGAGCGCGACCGCGAGGGCGCGGCCCGCGACCGGCGGCCCGAGGTGTTCTCCGTGGGCGACTTGGAGATACACTTCGGCAAGTACGACGTGCGCCTGGGCGGGGAGGCCGTGGCGCTGTCCTCCCGGGAGATCGAGCTTCTGGAGGTGCTGGCGTCCGACCCCGGCGCCGTGTTCACCCGCGACCAGATCCTGGAAGCGCTCTGGGGCAGCAAGGAGGCCGCCGACCCGAATTCCATCACCGTCATGGTGCGCAAGATCCGCGAGAAGATCGAGACCGATCCCTCCAAGCCTCGCTACCTCGTGACCATCTGGCGCGTCGGCTACAAGCTGGCCGACCGCCTGTAGGGAGTGGGGAAGGGGCGCGGGGCTGCGACGGCCCCGGCCGCCCGGCGGGGGTTCCGACGCCCGGCCGCCCGGCGCGGGGCCCCGGCGTGGGGTCTCGGCGCACGGGCTCCATGGGGCGCCCGCCCCCCGGATCCATGTCTTTCCCGTGGAAAAGACCCGCTGTGGAAACATTGAAACTCGTCGCCGCTTTTCCCTTGAAGAGCCGGCGTATTTGTAGTATTCTTCTCTGCTGTATCTCTGCGCCAGAATTGCATTTTCATGCCCAAAATCGGGCGCAGACGCTGGAGAAAGGACTATCGCGTGGCTGATGCTGCAAAGAAGAATCCTGAGCAAGATATCGAAAAGATCGTAGTGGCCGAGGACATCGAGGAAATAGACGACGACGATATGGAGGACGCCGAGCCTCCCGCCGGCGCGGCGAGCGATTCCGCGTCCGACAACCTGACCGAGGACAAGATCGAGGCCGGGCTCGACCCCGAGGAGGACCTGCTGGACGGCATCCCCGAGGAGGAGCTGAAGGCCACGGTGGAGGCCGCCGCCCTGCCCAAGGTGACGCCCCGTACCCGCGCCCGCGTGCGCACCAAGCGCAACCCCGACGCCGGCGTGACCATGCTCACGGGCGACCCGGTGCGCATGTACCTGAAGGAGATCGGCAAGGTGCCCCTGCTCACCGCCGCCGAGGAGATCGATCTTGCCATGAAGATCGAGGCCGGCGTGGCTGCGAC
>CANPHS010000082.1 GCA_947573925.1 uncultured Enterorhabdus sp.
CTGGAGGTGGCCGTCCATGCCGACATCGACGACGAGGGCCAGACCGTCGAGGTCGAGCGCCCCGAGATCGGCACACAGGCCTCCGACGGCGCCGATGGAGACAAGGAGGTGGCCGCCGGCCCCGAGGCCGTCGTCGTCGACGCCGTGGCCTACGAGGGCCTCGTCCCCGGACGCGAGTACGTGCTGACCGGCTCCCTCATGCTGAAGTCCACTGGCGAGCCCCTTCTCGACGTCGATGGCAAGCCCGTGACGACGTCCAAGGCGTTCACGCCCACGGCGAGCTCCGGGACGGTCGAGGTCGAGTTCCGCTTTGACTCCTCCCTGATCGCCGGCGAGGAGCTGGTGGCGTTCGAGGCCCTCTCCGAGCAGGGCGTCGAGCTCGCCGTCCACGCCGACATCGAGGATGCGGGCCAGACCGTGGAGGTCGTCGCCCCGAGCATCGCCACCACCGCCCGCGACGGCCTCGACGGCGACAAGGCCGTCACCGCCGACCCCGGCGCAAAGGTCGTCGACACCGTGTCCCTCACGGGCCTCGCCCCCGGGCGAGAGTATGAGGTGCACGGCATCCTCATGGACGCCGACACCGGCCTGCCCGCCGTGCCTGCCGACTCGGAAGTCGCCGACGAGGAGCTCACCGCGGCGGTCGAGGCCATCGCGCAGGCCATGGGCCTCGGCGAGCAGGGCGACGGGACGGTAGACCGCAAGGCGCTCGCCGACGCCCTGGCCGAGCACAAGGCAACCCTCGCCGAAATGGCCGTGGCGAAGCGGGCCGTGACGCCCGAGGGCACCTCCACCGCCGTTGAGCTGGAGTACCCGATAGACGCCTCCGGGCTCGCCGGAATGACCACGGTGTGCCTGGCCGTCCTGGTAGCCGACGACACGGTCGTCGCCTCGGAGCTCGACCTCGGCTGCGCAGACCAGCAGTGCGGCGTCGTCGCGCCTGCGATCGGCACCGAGCTGACCGACGCCACCGACGGCGACCACGAGGCCCTGGACTCCGCCACTGCCGTCCTCGTCGACACCGTCGCCTACCGCGACCTCATTCCCGGCAAGGAGTACGTGCTCCAGGGCGTGCTCATGGACAAGTCCACAGGCAAGCCCCTGCTCGTCGCCGACCGCGAGGTGACGGCCTCGGCCACCTTCGTGCCCAACGCGCCGGACGGCGTGGCGGAGGTCGAGTTCAGCTTCGACGCGCGCGGCCTCAAGGGACGTGAGCTCGTGGCCTTCGAGACGCTCTCGAAGGACGGCCTTGAGGTGGCCGTCCACGCCGACATCGACGATGAGGCCCAGACCGTCACGGTCACGGACGTCCCCGGGATGCCCGGGCAGTCCCTCGCGAAGACCGGCGACGCCACGGCGGCGGCCACCCTCATCGCCTTCCTGGCCGTCCTGGCGGGCGGACTGGGCGCCTGGGCGGCCCGCCGCCGCACGGCCTCCGATCCCGACGATCCCGCCGACGAGTAGCCAGCCCACCTGACCCCCTTCAAAACCCCGAACCAATGGGGGTGGGGCGCGAAAAGCGCCCCACCCTTGGAAAGGCATACCCATGAACGCCGAGAACACCCCAGAGGCGGCCCCTCAGGGCACCCGGAAGACGACTTCCCGGGCGACGGTCGCGCTCCTCGTCCTCACCGCGCTGATGGCCGCGGCCTGCGCCGCCTCCGCCCTGGCGGCCAACCACGCCGCCGACGAGCTGGCAGGCCGCGTCGAGGGATCCGTACCAGCCGCGCAATCCCAGGAGGCCGGGGAGGCCCAGGCCGCCCACGAGCACAGCTGGCAGCCGGTCTACGAGCTCGTCAGCCACCCGGCGGAGGCCCACGAGGTCGAGCATCCCGCCGTCGTGGCCACGCGCGTGGAGGAGCACACCGTCTGCAACACGTGCATGAAGCCCGTCGACGGGATGACCGCCGAGCACGCCGAGGAGTACGGCCATGCCGGCTACACGACGGGCGTGCCCGTCGCGGTGGACTACGTCGAGCAGGAGGCCTGGACGGAGACGGTCGTCGACGCCGAGGCCTACGACGAGCTCGTCGAGGTCGCCCGCTCCTGCGCCTCCTGCGGCGAGCGGATCCCCGCCCAGCCCGAGGCGGCCCCCGCGGCCTAGCAAACGCGACATTCCCCCTGCCCGAGGCGCGCGAGCGCCCCTGGGCGACGGCTCTCCCCACGGGCGCCGGCCGGCAGGCCGCGACTTACCCCTACCTCATCGCCGCCGAAGGCCGGGGCCCGGGGGAAGCCCCCTTGCATCGATTGGAAGGAGAAGCAAGTTGATCAGATCCACCATAAGGCGCGCCGCCAACGCGCTGCTGACCGCCGAGCTCGTCGCGCTTGTGGCCGTCGCCGTCCTGTGCTTCGGAGGACTGCCATTCGGCCTGGCGACCTACGGCGTCATGACCGGCTCGATGGAGCCGGCAATCCACACGGGCGACCTCGCCTACGTGGACACACGGGTCACCGGCGAGGACGTCTCCCCGGGGGACGTCATCGCCTTTGACATAGGGGACGGCCAGACGTGCACACACCGGGTGGTCTCCGTCGACGAGGAGGCGCGGGAGATAACGACGAAGGGCGACGCCAACGGCAGCCCCGATGCGTTCCCCGTCCCGTTCGACCACGTGAAGGGGCGGACGGTCGGCTCGGTGCCGCTGGCGGGAGACGTCCTGCTGAGCATCACCGAGAACCGAGTGCCCTGGATCCTCGCCGTCGGCAGCGTGCTCGCGCTGACATACGCGCTGACCTGCGTCCCCGCAGGAAGAGCAAGGACGAAATCCAAGCAGAAAGGGAACAACGATGGAACAGATCAGTCAGATGACCGAGACGGGGGTAGTGGAGCCCGAGCAGAAGCGCTCTAAGGCCAAGGCCCTCATCACCGCCGGGGTGGCCGGCGCTCTCATGGTGGGAGCCATGGGCACGTTTGCCTACTTCACCGGCACCGACTCGGTGGAGAACGTCTTTACGGTGTCGGAGGGCCTCGCCGACAAGATCGAGGTCGTCGAGCCGGCCTGGGACCTCACCGACGATGACGGCAACGGCGTGCCCGACGCCGCCGAGAACCTGGTTCCGCTCCAGACCGTGGCCAAGGACCCGGCCGTCAAGAACGGCTCCGACGTCCCCACGTGGTGCTTCGCCCAGGTGAAGGTGCCCACCGCCAACGTGTCCCTCGTCGGCGAGGACGGGGCTCCCGTGGAGGCCGCCTCGCATGAGCTGTTCACCTACACGGTGAACGAGGGTTGGACGGAGAGCGGCGATCCCGTCGTCGCCGACGGCTACACCACCCACACCTTCCTGTACGGCAGCCAGGTGGCCCCCGGCGCCTCCACCCCGGCCGTGTTCGACGACGTGACCCTGGTCAACCTGGTCGAGGCCCAGGGCACCTCCGGGCCCGACAAGATCACCGTCGACGGCCACGCCATCCAGGCGGAGGGCTTCGCCGACGCCGCGACGGCATGGGTGGCCTACAGCGCCCAGAACGCCTAGACACGCACTCTACTCGGGCGGGATGCCAACCGCGTCCCGCCCTATCGAAAGGAGACAAGATGGAGAACAAGAAGGACGGCTACCCCATCGCCGCGGCCGGGGCGGCCGGGGCCGCGGCGGCCCCCGGGGCGGCCGACCTGGCGCGTCGCTCCTTCGCAAATTGCGGCGCCGCCGTCGCGGCCGCCGCGGCGATGGGGACGCTCGGCACCTACGCCTACTTCACCGGCACAGACCGCAAGGAGAACCAGGTCTCGGTGGCCGACAACCTCAACGTCAAGGTCGTCGAGCCGGCCTGGGATCCGGAGTCGGCCAAGAACGTCGTCCCGGGCCAGCACATCCCCAAGGACCCGCGCATCCGCAACCTCCACGACGCCATCGACGGCTACCTTTTCGTCGAGATCCGCGTGCCCACCGCCGTCGTGGAGGTGTTCGACGAGGCCACGATGACCGTCCTGCCCGCCGCGCGCACGCCGCTCTTCACGTTCGACGCGAGCGAGGAGTGGGTCGTGCTCCAGCAGTTCGACGATGGCGACGACGTGGTGTGGCGCTTCGGCTGGCCAAACCCCATCGGCCCCAAGTCCGACACGCCGCCCATCTTCGAGGAGGTCGTGTTCGCCAACCTCGTCCAGGCCCAGGGCCAGGCGGGAGAGCACGTGGTCGGCGTGACCGGCTACGGCATCCAGGCGACGGGCTTCTCCGACTGCCGGGGCGCCTGGGACGCCTATAAGAAGCAGAACGGCCTCGGCGACGGGGCGCCGCCCGCCGGCGTGAGCGCGGTGACCGCCGGCGGCCTGCTCAAGTTCGTGGCGGACACGCCGCCCGAGGTGGGCGACACCCTCGAGGGGGCAGAGGTCACCTGCGTCGTGACCGACGTCGAGAAGGGCTCCGCGGGGTGCCTCTCCGACACCCCCGAGGTCATCGAGCGCGTGGAGTGCCTGGTGCCCACCGCCCCGGAGGACACCTCCGGGTGGTTCAGCGGCATGAGCGCCTGCGAGACCATGGACCTCTCCGGGCTCGACACGGGCTCCATCAAGGCCTCCGAGGGCATGTTCGACAACACCGTCAAGCTGGTCGAGGTGACGATGAGCCCTGCGGCAAACCCCTCGATCCTGCCCGAAGGGTTCGAGGCTACCGACAACACCGTTGTCTACAGAAAAGCCGGGAAGGCATACGCCCTAGCGCTAATGAAAAAGACTGACGGATCGGAGTACGAAATCGTCTTCGTGAAGACCGACGAAGATCCAAACAGCTGGAACCAGTACAACGGCATGAGGATAACCAATGTCTATTCCGGAATAGAGAACCTCGACGCCAGTCTCGAGACCAAAGTCCCTTGGCATAAGTATCGAAACCTCATCGTGTCCGTTGCATGCATCGACAAGATTTCCCCCATCAGCACTGCGAGCTGGTTCTCCAACTGCCTCCACCTCGCAAACGCCAACCTTGCGCTACTGGATATGTCAAAGGCAACAAAGATGACTTCCATGTTTGCCGGATGCACTTCACTCACAGCTATCACCGGGCAGGAAAGCTGGAACGTTTCAAGCTGCACTGACATGAAGTTCGCATTCTACAACTGTAAGCTCCTCGCGTCTCTAAGCGGGATTCCGAGTTGGGATGTGTCAAAAGTGAGCGATATGTCTTGGATGCTCTACAACTGCAACTCCCTCGCACCCCTCGACTTGTCCGCCTGGGCCGTGGATAACGTAACGAAGCACGGAAGCTTCAGCGACAAGGCTCCCAACGTCATTCCCCCCGCCTGGGCGGCGTAGCAGCCGAGCGACCAGAAGGGAGGACGGGAGTTGAAAGTACGCGAGAAACCAGGGAAGCGCCCCGCGGCCGTCCTCCTGGCGGCGGGCCTGGCGCTCCTCATCGCGGCATCGGGAGCCGTGGCCGCCGTCTCCGTGCAGGTCGTGGCCCATGGCAAGGTGAGGACGGGCGGCGTCGGCGTCTCGCTGGAGGCCCTCTCCCCGGGCACGGGATCCCTTGCCACCGGCCAGCGCGCCGCCAACGACGCTGCGGTCACGGCGACGGGCGGCGAGTGCTGGATCCGCGTCAAGTCGGAGACGACTGCCATCGGCGCGCCGTTCGGCTCCACTTCATGGGGAAACTCGCCGGAGGAAGCGGGGGAGGAGTGGATTCGAGCGGCGGACGGCTGGTGGTACCTCACACGGCCCCTCGCTCCCGGAGAGACAGTCACATGGCCCGGATCCGTCGAGTGCCCCGTGTTCGAGCAGCAGCTCCTCGAGGGAGGATGGGCCTGGGTGCCGGCATCCCAGCCGCTCGACCCTGCCAAGTGGGCCGCGTCGAGTCCCGACCCCTCCGACGACCCGGATCTGCGGGCGTACGAGGAGGCCGAGGGGGCGGAGCTTCGCGCGCGGGTGACCGCCGAGGCGGTTCAGAGGGCGGCCTTCGAGCCGGACTTCGGCGCCTACGACCCGTGGGCAGGCGTCCAGGCCGAGCCCGCCGCGTACACCTACGAGAGGGGGATCTGACCATGAAGATGGCATGCTTTGCCGCCACGGCAGCCCTCGCCCTTGCCCTGGCATGCGCCCCTGGCGCCGCGTGGGCGGAGGAGGGCGCCTACTCGCTGAGCTACGCGGGCGGCGCGGCGACGCTGGACTCAGACGACCTGCTCGGCCACCTTGGCCCGATGTGGCCCGGGGAGGCCTACGGCGGCGCGCTCGTGCTCTCCAACGACTCCGACTCGCCCGCGGAGGCGACCCTCTACATGTTGGGCGTCGAGCAAGGGGCGGCCAACAGAGACGAGGCCGCAGAGCTCATGGAGCGCTGCCGGCTGACGGTCTCCTGCGGCGGATCCGCCGTCTACGATGGCCCATTGTCCGGATCCGCCATGGAGGGCCCCGTCCGCCTTGGCTCCATCGAGCCGGGCGGCACGACGGAGCTCTCCTATGTGATAGCGCTTCCCGCCGAGCTCGGCAACGAGTTCGCCCTTGCCGTCAACGAGGCCGCCTGGGGGATCGAGGTCACCGAGCTCCCGGAGGAGGGCGGAAACGCTGGCAGTCGCAGGCCGCTGGCCCAGACGGACGACGGCGCCCCCGTCGGCCTCGCCGCTGGCGCCGTTGCCGCGGCCGCCCTGGCCGCCGGCGCCGCCCGGAGGGGAGCGCGGAGATGACGCCGTGGGCGATCGCAGCCGCGGCATGGGGTTCCTGCCTCGGCTGGGCCCTGTCGATCCTCGTCACGGGCCGTTTTCCATGCTCTCGCAAAACCCCAGTTCAGCGGCTTGCGGAGAGCCCGTCTAAGGGCCGATCTCAGGGCCGCCCGACCAATTACACCCCCTTTTGAACAAGGTTTTTGGAAACAGGAGGTCATCATGAAGCTGGTCATCGCCGAGAAGCCGATGCTCGGGCGAGACATCGCCCGGGCCATCTGCGGTCGGGAGGTGCCCGAGAAGGCGCGCCTGCCGATCTCGGGAAATGGATACGTCGTGTGCGCCCTCGCCGGGCACGTCCTCGAGCTCGTGGAGCCTGGCGACATAGACCCTAGGTGGCGGTGGGACGGCGAGTTCGACGAGACGCGCCTGCCCATCGTCGTCGACGACTGGCCCAAGCGCCCCATAGAGGGCAAGGAGGGCATCATCGAGCAGGTCTCGGGCCTCCTCGGCGAGTGCGAGTCCGTTATACACGCCGGCGATCCTGACGACGAGGGGCAGCTGCTCGTCGACGAGCTCCTCGACTACCTGGGCTACGCAGGCCCCGTCGAGCGCGTCCTGGTCAACGACAACATCGAGGCGAACATCAGGGCGGCGTTCGGTCGGCTCGAGGATAACACGCGATACAGGCCCCTCTCTGCGGCCGCCTACGCCCGCCAGATGGCGGACATGGCCTTCGGCGTCTCGGAGTCGCGCCTGGCGGGCATGCGCCTCAAGGCCAAGGTATCCGTCGGCCGCGTGCAGACCCCGACGCTCGGCCTCGTGGTCGCACGCGACCGCGCCATAGAGGGGCACGAGCAGCGTGCTTTCTACACGCTCGTCGTCCACGTGGCCGTGGACGGGGGAGAGACCGCTGCGTTCAAGCTGCGCCCCTCCGACGACCTGCTGGCAGGCGACAAGCACATCTGGTCGCCTGACCCGCTGGAGGCGGCGGCAGCCGCGCTCCAAGGCCGCGACCTTGCCTTCGAGACAACGGCTCGTGGGGGCCAGAAGCTCCCACCTTTGCCCTACGACCTCACCACGCTCCAGGCCGACCTGTCGAAGCGCCACGGGATGACCGCGAAGCAGACCCTCGAGGCCACCCAGCGCCTGCGCGACGAGCACCACGCGATCACCTACAACCGCAGCGACTGCCGCTACCTCCCCGAGGAGTACCACGCCCAGGCACCGGCGACGCTCTCCGCCGCCTTCGCGAACATCGGGCGATCCTGGGCCGTGGACCCGTCCATCAGGGGGAGAGCCTTCGACGACTCCAAGGTGGGCGCCCACGGGGCCATAATCCCCCAGGAGACGAGCTTCGACGCGAAGCGCCTGCGCGACCACGATCGATGGGCCTACGAGGCAATCGTGGAGCGCTACGCCATGCAGTTCTCCCATCCCCTGGCCTACGAGGAGTGCAGCTCTTCGATCCCCTGCGAGGCGGGGGCGCTTGAGCACAAGGCCCGCCGGGTGACCGACGCGGGCTTCACGGCCGTCTTTGGCGAGCCCGAGGAGGAGCCGGGTGAGGACGAGCTCTCTCCCGGCTGGATCAGCCCGGGCCGCCACGAGGGCGCGGTCGCCTCCTGCGAGGTCGGGGAGGGGAAGACCAGCCCGCCCAAGCCATACACCGAGGGCACGCTCGTCACCGACATGGCGTCTGCGGCCAAGTACGTTGCCGACCCGGCCCTCAAGGCGGCGCTCAAGGCCAAAGACGAGGGCAAGGCGGGCGAACACGGAGGGATCGGGACGACGGCCACCCGCGCCGACGTCCTGGAGCGGCTCAAGGCCCGGGGGTTCATCGAGGACGCCAACGGGAAGATCCGCTCAACCGAGAAGGGGCGCGCCTTCTACGACCTCGTCCCCGCGGACATTCGTGGGGCCGACCTGACGGCCCGCTGGTGGCTCATCCAGCAGGAGGTGGCCGCGGGCCGTGCAGATGTGAACGCCGTGCAACGCGCGGTCGCCGAGGCCTTCGAGGCTCACAGGGAGGAGGCCTACGCGGGAAAGTCCCTGGCTTCGCCTGGCAAACCGGTTGGCACGTGCCCGCGATGCGGCGCGAGGGTGCTCTCCCGCGGCAAGGTGTTCTCCTGCGAGTCGAACAAGTCGATCAGGCGCGATGACGGATCCTGGGAACAGGAGAGCGGCTGCGGCTTCAAGGTGTTCGCCGTCGTCGCCGGTAAGCGGCTGACCGACGTCCAGGCTTCGGCGCTGCTCGCCGGCAAGTCTCCCCTCGTGAAGGGGCTCACATCCAAGGCGGGCAAGAAGTTCGAGGCCCGGCTTAAGCTGGGCGAGGACGGGAGCGTGGAGTTCGTCTTCGACGGCGCCAAGCGCCCGAAGAAGAGAAGGCCGTGGCCCATCAACCGGGGCTAGGGCACGCCATATCTCCATATCGCCAGATGCCAGTACGGGGGTATGGCCGTATGAACCCTGACTCCAAGCCGAATGCCCTAACCTGCTATCATTACGAGGTCTCCCGAACAGGAGAGGAGCGCGCCGACATGCTGGCCGTAGACAACATCACTTATGCCAAGAGGTGCATCGTCGACCTCATGTGGAAGGAGGCCCGCCTCGAGGGCATCGCCGTGACGTTTCCCCAGACCAACGAGATCTACGAGGGGCGCCCCGCGCTGGCCCGTCCCGGGGCGGCCGCCTCTCGCGCCAGAGCGTGCACGCCGTGGTGGCCCGCGCGGGGCGCGCGATCGGCGTCACCGACCTGCACCCCCACACCCTGCGGCACTCCTTCGCCACCCACCTGCTCGAGGGCGGCGCCGACCTGCGCGTCATCCAGGAGATCCTCGGGCACTCGGACATCTCCACCACCCAGGTCTACACCCACGTCGACCGCACCCACCTCCAAGAAGAGTACGCCGCCGCCCATCCCCGCGCGCGCCTCGCGACGAGGGTGCGCGGCTAGCGGCTCCCGCTGCCAAGGAGGCCCAGACACCTGAAAGATGCTATCATTTTTTGCTGTGCATCTCGAAAGGGGAGGTCGAAAGGGGATACAGGGATGAACCTGGAGCTCGTTGACCGTTACTTCGACCTCCTCGCCTCCGAAGGACGTCTCGCGGAGTCTACGCTGCGCTCGTACGGCTATTCCATCAGCCACTTCTGTCGCCTCCTCGATGTCCTTGGCGTTCGTGACGTCGGCACGGTCACACGGGCAGATATCAGGGCATACATGGCAGCTCAGATGAGATGCGGGGTTTCGTCTACGACCATACGCGCGCGCATGACGGCGGTGAGGGGAATGTTCGCCCGGCTCTTCTCCGAGGGCGCCATACCCGTCGACCCAACAGCCGGGCTCCCCACCAGGCACGCTGAGAGTCGGGCCACGCCCTGTCGATCGTACAGGGAGGTGAGCCTCTACCTTGAGGCGATGCCAACGGA
>CANPHS010000083.1 GCA_947573925.1 uncultured Enterorhabdus sp.
AAGGCATTTGTAAACTTGTCCGGCGCCGGCCCGGGGGGATACCGCCAAGCTCAAACAGTCCTCGCTTGGTGGAACAGGACGTTTAGTCCTGTTCCAGTCGCTGCGGAACTGCGCGTGGAGGCACACCCCCTGTCCGCCGCCTACTCGGTCATGGTTGAGCGAAGCGGAAACGGCGGGTGCCTTGACCGAGCGAGCCGAACATGACTAAATGTCATGTTCGCGCGAGCAGGACTGTCTGAGCGAATCAAGGTACCCGGCGGTTCCGCCGTCGGGAGAGTTTCGAGAGGAATGTAATGGCAGATGAGAAGGTGATGCTGGGGCATGGCTCTGGCGGGTCGATGATGAAGCGCATCATCGACGAGGTGTTCTTCGCGGCCTACGGCACCGACGAGCTGCTGATGGGCGACGATGCGGCGGTGCTGCCGGCCCCGGCGCCCGGCGAGCGTGTGGCCTATTCCACGGACAGCTTCGTGGTGACGCCGCACTTCTTCCCCGGGGGCGACATCGGGCGTTTGGCCGTGTGCGGCACGGTGAACGACGTGGCCACCTCCGGCGCCCGACCCCTGTACCTGAGCTGCGGCTTCATTCTGGAAGAGGGCTTCCCCATGGAAGATTTGCGCCGCATCTGCGCCTCCATGGCGGAATGCGCGAAGGAGGCCGGGGTGCGCATCGTCACCGGCGACACCAAGGTGGTGAACCGGGGCCACGGCGACGGCATCTACATCAACACGAGCGGCCTCGGTGCGGTGCCCGCCGACGTGAACCTGGGCGGGGCGCAGATTCGTCCCGGCGATGCGGTGCTCGTGAGCGGCACCCTGGGCGATCACGGCATCACCATCATGAGCTGCCGCGAGGGCCTGAACTTCTCCGCCGACATCGAGAGCGACGCGGCCCCGCTGAACCACCTCATCGCCGATGTGCTGGCCGCCGCGCCCCACACCCGCTGCTTCCGCGACCCCACCCGGGGCGGCCTGGCCTCCACGCTGAACGAGCTGGCGGCCCAGTCGGGCACCGACATCACCGTGGACGAGGACGCCATTCCCGTGAAGGACGCCGTGCTCGGCGCCTGCGAGATGCTCGGCTACGACGTGCTGCAGGTGGCCAACGAGGGGAAGATGGTGTGCGTGGTGGCCGCCGACGAGGCCGAGGCGGCCCTGGCCGCCATGCAGGCGAGCCCCTACGGCCGCGATGCCGCCATCATCGGGCGCGTGGCCGCCGCCGACGAGGCCCGCGGCCCCAAGGTGTTCCTGCGCACGGCCTTCGGCAGCACCCGCATTCTGGACATGCTCGTGGGCGAGCAGCTTCCCCGCATCTGCTAGGAGTTTTTCTGCTGCGACCGGGGAAAACGGCGGTTGCCCCCGGTCGCTTCCGTCGCCTTTCGCGCCCCGGTGGCGCCGGGCGGCCCGCTCCCGTTCACCGACCATTTCGGGGGTGGTTTGTGGCCTCCCGAACCGCCCCCTGAAAAGTTGCGCATTTCTGCTTGCGCTTCGCGGCTTTCATGGTATCTTGCGCAGTGTGGTTGGGAGCTTCCGGCACCTGGCCCCCTAAGACGAGGAACTAACACTTAGAACGAAGGAGCTTCCCATGTCTCATCCGGTTATTGAAGCTGACGAGTGCATCGGCTGCGGCATCTGCGTTGACGCGTGCCCCCAGGAAGTGCTCGAGGTCGTCAACGGCGTTGCCGACGCTGTGAACGAAGAGGCCTGCATTGCCTGCGGCGACTGCGTCGAGGAGTGCCCCATGGGCGCTATCCCCGAGATCGTCGAGGACTAGTCCCGCACCATCTCACCAGCGCCTCTATCGGGCGCAATGCGCCGAAGCGCACCTTCCGCGAACCCGTTTGCCCCCAGGGGCGGCGGGTTCGCGCTCATTTTGGCTGTGGTGGCTTCCTGTAGTCGGCGACCTCGGGCTTTTGTGCTATAGTCTGAATGTTGAGAGAACGGGCCCGCGGCGTGCAGGCGGCGGGGTACCCCTAAGCGCGGAGCAGGGAATATGAGAAAGAGCAACTGGGTCATAGCAGCCATTTTGTTCGTGGCTTCCCTTGTGTTCTTGTGGCTCTGGAACGCGCTTCAATTCAACCTAGTCGACAACCCCCTCGATATCGTCGTCGCTGTGCTGTGGTGGCTCATCATCATTGCGGCCTGCGTGGCCATTCATCTTGCCGAGAAGAAGCGCCAGGAGCGCATTCGCACGGTTTTCCTGGCCCCGGGTCTCGTATATAACTGCGAAACCGGCGTGGTGCGCCTGGATCCCGGCTCTTCATCGGTTCAGGCCATGCGGAAGCTGTTGGCCCAGCTGAGCTACTCCTTCGATCTGGCCGAGCTTCCGGCGAATTCCCGCGTGCGTTTCCAGTACATTGTGCGCACGGCTCGTTTCGAAGAGGGCGGTCGCCGGTGGGAAGGGGAAGTGGTGGAAGTGCGCCGACCGGACGCGCCCAAGCCCTTCCACGGCGAGCGCGAACTGGCGGCTTTGCTGGGGGAGGCGGCTTAGCCCCGCTGCGACCATGCGGGGGAGGCGGCCTCGTTTTTGGCCAGCTCTGTTGCGGCGGTTTGGCCGTCGCTTTTGGCACTGTTGGAGGCGACGGGCTCTCGCGCCAGCTTTTGCGGAAGAGCTCTGCCCGCCGTTCTTTCGGTACCGTTCGTGACCATTTTTCTACCGCTTTATGACAAAATGGCTTCGTTTTGTCGTTCATTGCCCTGTCATTGCCATAGCAAATCCCATGGTATGGGTCGATTTCCCATTAAATGCTCGGTAAAATTGTCAACAATGCTGGGAGGCATAGACCAAGGTAAACCCCATGGTGAGAGGCCGTGGAGCGGCGATCGTTCCGATCGCGAGGATAAAAGGAGTTGCAGGTGGCTATGAAAGCAATGGAGCGTTTCACCGATGCACGGGGCGCTGTCGAGGGCAAGGTGATTGCCACTGCCCTGACGGCCCTGCTCGCGTTCTCGGCCTTCACGCCGAGCGCCCTGGCTTTGGCCGACGAGGCGGACGATTTCGACGAATCGGCCCTGGCCGTGAACGATGTGCCCATGACCGACGAGGCCGATGCGAAGACGCCGCTGCCCGACACCTCGGGCGTGCCGGGCTCGGATGAGGCTGCCGACGATGCCTCCGATGACGCCGACGAGCCGGCCGACGGGCTTCCGACCGCACCTTCCGCCGACCCCGACGCTGACGACGCCGATGATGCTGCCGGGGAATTCGACGGCGCAGACGAGCCGCTTGCCCCGGCGCCGAGCATTCTGAAAGGCGAGGCCAACGACGGCGCCATCGTGCGTGCGACGGCTGCCGAGGGCGCCACGTTCCCCGAGGGGGCCCAGGTGCGGGCCGAAACCGCCTTCACCGACAAGGTGACCGGCGCCTTGGAGGCCTCCCTGGCTGCAGGCCAGCGTCTGGGCACCGTGCGGGCCTACAAGATTGACATTGTCGATGCCGAGGGCAACCCGCTGAACGCAGCGGTGCCCTGCATGGTGTCGCTGGAAAACACCGGGGTGCCGGCCTTCGGCGTCACGGTGTTCCGTCTGGTGGGCGACAACACGGCCCAGAAGGTGGACGAGCCCGTGGGCATGGTTCCCGATGGCACTGCCGACCTGGAAACCTTGTCGTTCAAGGCCGAGGTGGCCTCGGCTGTGTACGCCCTGGCCACGGTGGAATCCGTTGAAGGCGACGAGGGCGACGAGACGGAGACGCCCCTTCCCGAAGAGGAGGCGCCCGCGCCGGCCCCCGGTCCCGGTGCCGACGATCCCGCGGAGCCCGCGGAGCCAACCGTGCCCGCTGGCCCCGATGCCGACGACCCCGCGGTTTCCGATCCCGAGGAAACTCCCGAGGCCCAGACCATTGTCATGTATGTGGGCGAGAAGCGCACGGTGTCCTGCAAGAACGTGCAGCACAGCCACGGGTGGGTGTCCGACAACGAGGCGTGCGTGGCGGTGGAGAACATCAACGCCGCCCAGGTGACGCTGGTGGCCAAGGCCCCCGGCCGCACCACGGTCCAGTGCGACATGGATGCCGTGTACGAGGTGACGGTGAAGCCTCTGCCCGCCACGGAGGAGATCACCCACTTCTACTTCCTGCCGCCCACGGAGAACGGCGCCGCGGCCGATCTGTCCCAGGCCAAGTACATGGGTTCTGGCCTGGTGACGGTGCCTGCGGGCTATGACTCCCAGTCTGCGCTGACGAACGGCACGGTGCTTGCCGCGGGCACGTCGTCCCAGCAGATCGTCAACTTGCGCAACCTTATCCGGGAATATCCCTCCGATGCCGAGGTGCGCCAGGGCTTGGCGGCCTACTTCAAGGGCACCATCGATGCCGGCGAGAACGGCGGCTCTTCTCTGAAGTACGAAGACTCGTGGAACTACCGCTTCGAGCCGGTGCTGTTCAAGGGCAAGCTGCATTCCGTGGGCTGTGACGGAACGGCCTTGGTGCCGAACCAGGCCTACCATATGTATGTGCAGCTGACCATTGACGTGCCCGAGCAGCAGTACACCGCGGCCTACGAGGTACGCACGCCCTCGGGTATCGAGCATCGCACGGTGCTGCATTCCGCCGACGACGGCGCCATCGAGCTGAACGGCTACAGCGCCAGCGCCACCAACATTACCGTGGACGGCATCGTCTATCCGGCCGTGAAGACCGACGGCGACACGGTGACGTACCACTTCGACGGCTGGTACACCGACCGCACTTGCACCACCCGTGCCCCGCAGACCTATGCCGAGAAGGCTTCGGCCACGTTCTACGCCCGCTACTTGGCCGTGGACGCGAAGGCCGTCACCTTCGACCCGGCCGGCGGCGTGTTCGCCGCCGCCACGGCGGAGCCGAAGGTGCACCGGGCCAACCAGGGCGAAGTCTACCTGCTGATGGACGCCCCCCAGCGCTACGGCTACGTGTTCGAAGGCTGGCAGGTCGGTTCCGGTGCCAGCCTGCACAAGCCGGGCTACGAGCGCATTATGGGCACCGACGATGTGACGTACACCGCCGTGTGGAAGGCCGACGAGGCTACCATCACCTTCGATGCCGGCGACGGCACGTTGGAAGGGGACCCGAACCTGATGGGTACGACGGGGGCGCCCGTGGAGAACACGACGCTGCCCACGCCGGTGCTGCCCGGCTACAAGCTGGTGGGCTGGTACGACAACGCGCATTTCTCGGGCCAGGCCATCAAGCAGCTGCCGAGCACCTTCCCGGCGGGCAACACCGTGTACTACGCCAAGTACGAGGTGGATCCGGCCCAGCGCTACACCGTTACCTACTGCGCCGAGCGCAATGCCGGCGGCTACGTGACCCGCGACCTGGTGAAGGGCTTTGGGGCCATCATTACCGACCAGGGCATTATCGGCAACAGCCTCGATGCGGTGCGCGGTGCCAATGCCGTGGCGCTGCTCGGGTGGCAGAATGCCGGCTGGTACAAAATTAACGCCCAGGGCAACGAGGAGCCCGTTCCCACGGACAACCCCATCAACTTGTCTGCGGCCGAGGCCCAGGCCAACCTGAACACGAAGCCCAACGGGACCTACGCCGACACCGTGTACGTGGCCCACTTCGCTCAGGACGGCTCCATCGACTGGGAAAACAAGCGTGCCTACACGGTGGAGTACTTCTTCATGAATGACGAGGGCCAGTACGCCGCCGAGCCGTCGCGCAGCGTGTCGTACACCGGCGTGGTGAACTGCCCCGTCCGCTTCGAGGATGCCATGCTGAACAGCGACCTGACCGTGGCCGAGCGCAACGACTACGTGCTTGACGAGGGGGCCGAAGGGGCCGTGCTCGATGGCTTCCTGCTCAGTGCGGAAGATTCGCAGGATACGCCGGTGCTGAAGGTGTACCTGCAGAAGCGCCTGGCCGTTGATTTCGATCGCGGCGCCCATGGCGACTTGGTGACGGAGAACCTGGGGCCGGCCGCCGAGCTGGTGCAGGACGACGGCGTGGTGCGCGTCGTGCGTTACCGCTGCTTGAAGGGTGCCGCCACTCCGGCGGCCCCCGCGGTGGCTCCGACCGAGGGCTACGCCTTCACCGGCTGGGCCGAGGGCGATCAGATTACGGACGATCCCGCGGGGGTTGCCGTGACCCGCGCCACTACCTACACGGCCCAGTACGAGGCCCTGCCGGCGGCCCTGCACTTCGATGCCCAGGGCGGCAGCCCGGTGAAGTCCATCACCGGCGTGACCGACCAGAGCCTGGCCGGCGCTACCGTGCCGACCACCACGCGCGAGGGCTATATCTTCCTCGGCTGGTTCGATGACGAGGGCGCTTCGCTGGAGGCGCTGCCCGAGCAGATGCCCGCGGGCGAGAAGACCTACCACGCCCAGTGGGAGGCCGCCGACGCCTACATCACCTTCAACGGGAATGCCTCCGACGTCGAGGGTACCGTGGTCGGCACCCAGGGCAAGACCGACGCCCCTGTGGAAGCCGACTTCCCCGCCGTGGCGAACCTGACGCGCCCCGGCTACCGGTTCGCCGGTTGGAACACCCAGGCCGACGGCAAGGGCTTGGCGGTGACGGAGTATCCCGCCACCTTCCCCGCCGGCACGACGACGTACTATGCCCAGTGGAAGCTGGACGTGACGGGCCTGACGGGCGAGAGCTTCTCGTACCAGGGCACCTACGACGGCCGCGCCCACAGCATTTCCCTGCCCGCCGGCTTCTTCCTGAAGGAGGGGGAGCGCCTGGCCATGAAGGTGCAGGGCGCGTGGACCGACAATGCGGCCCTGTTCCCCACCTATAAGGATGTGGCGGACAGCGCTTCCGGCATCGAAGTGGCCATCTTCGACCGCGACGGCCAGATGATCTTCTCCACCGACGAGGTGTCGGTGGCCATCGCCCCGGCCAAACTCGTGGTGGCCACGGGCTCGGTCATCCATCCCTTCGACGGCACGGTGGCCACGAGCGACCAGATTGTGCTGACGGGCCTGCAGGCTGGCGAGACCCTGGGTGCCCGCACCACGGGCGCCGCCTCCCAGGTGGGCGAGGAAGTGGTGAACGGCTACGAGCTGACCTGGGCCGGCGAAGGCAACGATTACACGGCCAAGCAGGGCAACTACCTGGTGGAAGAGAAGCTGGGCACCGTGAAGGTGGTTACGACGGACTGCCCCGTGACCATTGAGGGCTACGTGGGCGTCTACGACGGCCAGGAGCATGCCATTGCCTACGAGTCCCCCGAGGCCACCATTGCCTTCGATGCCGACACGGCCTACACCGACGCCGGCGACCATGCGGTGAACTACACGGTCACCTGCGCCGATCACGGCACCTTCACCGGCACGGTGAACGTGAACATCCTGCCGCGGCCCATTACCATTGCCGTGGAGGATTCCTACAAGGTGGCCACCGCCGCCGACCCCGTCTTCCGCGGTGCCATTGTGGAAGGCGAGCTGGTGGAGACGGGTGATCTGGGCGACATCACCTTCGACCGCGACTTCGAGGGCAACGACGTGGGCGTGTACGAAGGGGGCCTGACGGCCGTGTACACCCCCAACGACAACTACGACGTATCGGTGCTGCGCGGCACCTTCACCATCGGGCCGGCCGAGGCCAATGGCGCGGTGAACCAGTACCCGCTGGCGGGGCCGGGTTCCCAGGGTCCCGCGGCACCGCCGACGAGTGGCCGCACGCTGCTGGCCGAGACCGACGGCCGCGGCCCGGTTACCACAGTGTCTTCCCTGGTCCAGGCCCAGCGTATGCTGGAAGCGGCCCAGTCGGCCGGCGTGTACGAGCTGCCGGTGCCGGTGTACGGCGAAGTGATCGGCGACAACGGCACGCCGCTGGTCATGCGGGTGCGCGGTGAGGCCATCGAGGACGAAGCCACGGCTCTCGGCGCCTTCGACGAGCCGCGCTGCTGGGTGCACTGGGCCATGGCCTTCGGCATGCTGCTGACCGTGGGCTACGCCCTGGCCGTGGTGGTTCGCCGCCTTGGCTACGCCCGCAAGGCCGCCTCGCTCGACGACAACCTGACCGGCGGTTCGGTGGCGGAAGAGGCCCCCGCGCCCGCCACGGCCGAGCGGATGCGCGCCTAACCTTACGCCCCTCCCTCCTCCAGAAGGCCGCCCAGCTCCGGGCGGCCTTCTCTTTGTTACAAAACCCTCCAGAAGCCGGATTTGTCGGAGCCCACGCGGTCGATGATGCCCAGCTCGCGCAGACGTTTGAAGGAACGGCGCACGGTGCTCTCGCTGATGTTGAGGCTCTTGGCAATGCGCGGCGCAGTCAGGCGTCCGTCGATGTCGATCATCGACAGCACCTTCTCGTCATTCAAGGTAAGGCCCACCTCCTGCTGGAGCGCCGCCTCGCGGGCACCGGCCCGGGCATCGGACATGGCCGCCCGTACGATGGAGCCGGAACTGGTGAGATCGGTGCTCGTCAGCGACGTGCGCATCACGCTGTCCTCGTCCATTTGGAAGCACACCATGGTCTCGTCGTCGCGCAGCTCGAAGACGGGTTCGGGCAGTCCCGCCTCAATGCATTCCATGCGCATGGCGCCCACGCCGTTGCCCCAGCCGTCGATGATGCCGAGGGAACGCAGCGCCCCCACCAGGTTGGGGTTGTTGGGGCGCGAGGTGTGGCGGCCGAGCAGGGCCGCGACCGTCCAGGTGCGCGGCGGCCGGCCCACGTTGTCGATGCATAGGCGGTCGGCGAACACGCTGATTTGAATGGGGGTGCCGCTGTCGTAGTTCTTGTGGGCCACGGCGTTCAGCACCGCCTCGTGCACCGCTTCCCGGGGCAGGGGGTCGCCGCCGTGGTGCCGGGTTATGGCGCTGTCCGCCAGATACTTGTCGAAGATGAGGTCCACGGTGGTATGCACCTGGTCGATGAGGGAGCCGGTCACCTCGTCCTCGAACAGGGGCGTGCCCCGGCGGCCGCCGAAGAAGCCGATGCGGATGGTGGCCCCGGCAATGTAGCGGTGGGGCTGGTCGTGCAGCAGCAGAATACCGGCGTTGGTGGGGGTGCCCACCCCGGTCATGAGGCCGGCATGGCGCAGCTTCTCTTCCATGACGGCCACTTCGTCCAGGTCGGTGGTGATGTCGGTGTCTCGCAGGGCGCCGGTGTAGCGGGTCACGAGCCCCATGTTCAGGTCGTCCAGGCTCGCCTGCACCACGGGCCGCGTCTCCCATTTCTGGTCGATGTCGGCCTCGGGCTGCAGCAGGCGGTCCAGGGCCTCGTCGTCAAGCACCGTGTTCAGCCCGTTTTGGTACAGGTAGAAGGTACCGCGGTAGCTGAGGGGCTCGGGCGATGGGGGAATGACCACCTCCAGGCACATGCGCCCCTCTTCCAGCACCAGTTCCATGGCGCAGGTAAGGTCCAGGGCCGAGGAGATGATGCCGGGGATGGTCTTCATCAGGCGGTTCGTCTTGCGCTTGACCACGCCGCGGCCGTCTACGTCGGCATCGAGCACCAGGCGACCGCCGCCGGCGTTGGCGATGCCGCAGACGATCTCCAGGCAGTCGTCGCGCCAGGTGGCCCGACGGGCGATGGGCAGTGAGGCATCCGTTGCAGCCATGTATTCCCCTCTCGTTACCCAGGCAGTACCAGTGCATGTCATTATAAGGGATGGGATGACCCGCTGTCAGGATTCAATCTTGATATGTATTCGCTAAGATTTTATGCCTCAATTCACATAACACACATTCCTGATGACAAGGCTCATATAACCGGAACGGCACCAAGAAACCCTTATACTCCCCCTGATGACGGCAATGTTTTGGTTTGGTAACAAAGTCCCCGTGCCTTCTCAAAGCCTGTTCGAGGGGCGTATTGTGCGGGGAAGTGAGCTTTGCTTACTGGATGATGTTAAGGAAACTTGACAGTAATACACTAAGGTTTTATACTGCGTCCCAACATCATTCCTCTGTAACAAACTGTGAAAGCGAGGCAGCAAGCAATGAGCAAGATTCTTGGCATCGACTTGGGCACCACGAACTCCGCCATGGCCGTCATGGAGGGCTCCGAGCCCGAAATCCTGGTGAACGCCGAGGGCGACCGCACCACCCCGTCCGTCGAGG
>CANPHS010000084.1 GCA_947573925.1 uncultured Enterorhabdus sp.
CAGAGTGTCGAATTCCTACATGCCAAATTGTCGAGAATTACTTTGCCATATACAGAAGCTGAGCGCCCGCATGGACGGTCGCCTCGCCCGGGCCGAGGAGACCCTGGCCTCGGTGCGGGTGGAGAAGCGCTACGACGCCGACCTGTGGATGGACGCCGCGGCGAGCCCCCGCAAGGTGCTGCACCGCCAACCGCCGAGTACGCTGGCCCTCGGCGACCGCACGCTGGCGGTGCCCGCGCTCGCCATCGGGCACACCGACCACATCGCCCTCACCGGGCCCAACGGCGCGGGGAAATCCACGCTGGTGCGCGAGATCGTGGGGCGGCTCGATCCCGCGGTGCGCACCCTCGTCATTCCCCAGGAGCCCACGGCCGCCGAGCGCAGCGCGGCCCTGGCGCGGCTCGCATCGCTGGATTCCCGCAGCCGCGGGCGCACGCTGGCCGTGGCCGCGGCCCTGAATTCCGACCCGGACCATCTGGTGGAAGGGGGAGAGACGAGCCCCGGCGAGATGCGCAAGCTCATGCTGGGCCTCGGCATGCTGGACGGCCCCGAGCTCATCATCATGGACGAGCCCACGAACTACCTCGACCTCCATTCCGTAGAGGCCCTCGAACGCCTGCTGGCCGCCTATCCCGGCGCCTTGCTCCTCGTCTCCCACGACGCCGCCCTCCTGGCAGCCACCACCCAAATTCGCTGGACCATCGAGGAAGGGAAGGAAGGTGACGGACGTCTAATCGTGGGATGGTGAGGCCTCTTCGGGGAGCATCAGCGCTGATGCGCCTCGCGGGGCTTTCGGCGATCCGTATCCCAGCAAAACTCGCTCTGGACTAAATATCTAATATAGTGTATAAAATAGTCCAGTCAAAACACGAGGTGGTAGCTATGTTTATTGTCGATATGCTTGAAGAGAAATATGGGCGGGGAGTACCTATCTTTACTCGGGAGATCCTCGATACTTTCCCCGGTACCGGGCGAAGCCAGCTCTACGAGATGATTCGCCTTGCTGTCATGTGCAACGCTCTCAAGCAGTTCGACCGCGGTGTGTACTATATCCCCGAACGGGGAGTTTTGTTTGATGGGGATGTGCCCATTAATCCTGAGTTGGTGATTAAAAAGAAGTATCTTGAAGATAATGGAGAAGTGTTTGGCTTCAAGAGTGGTCTGAATCTGCAGAATATCGCCCATGTGAGTAACCAAATGCCCTTTACATTGGAGATAATTACTAATAAAGAAACTAACAATATTAGGCATATTCTCCCCTTTGGAGGATATCGAGACATAGTTCTCAAGCGACCTCGTCTTCTCGTTACGAAAGACAACGTCAATGCTTTAGAGGCTATCAATCTTATAGAAACAAGCTGCTTCGAAGCGCTTAATGACTTTGAGTTAAGCTCGCTTCGAAAAAAATATGACAACGTTGATCGTAAGCTCTTTCTCGATTGCCTGAGTGCATATCCGAAAAAAACGATGCAAAAGTACTTGGAGGGGGTAAGTAATGGGTATTTACTTGCATAACGACGAGAAAGCTTTTTTGGAAACGATAGATCGGGTTTCCAGATCGATGGGCATGAAATCGGAATTTATCGTCAAGGACTACTTCACGGTGCTGCTGCTTCGAGAAATTGTTGCGCGAAACCCGGCAGTGGTGTTCAAAGGCGGAACGTGCCTGTCGAAATGCTATGGTGTGATCGATCGCTTTTCCGAGGATGTCGACTTGGGAATGGAGGTAGAGCGCGCAACTGAGGGCATGAGAAGGCGCTTGAAAAAGTGCGTCGTTGATTCGCTTGATGTTCTGGGTCTGCCTGTGCTCAATCTCGACCAGACACGAAGTCGCCGAGAGTTCAACCGATATATCGCTCGCATCCCCTTTGGTTTTGGTCAAGAGGACACCCTTATTGTGGAAACGGCGGTAATGTCACCGACATCACCCGTGAGCGAACGGCCTATCGAGTCGTTCATAGGCTCTTATCTGCGCGAGCATGGGCGCGACGACTTAGCTGAGCGTTATGGGCTGGAGGTGTTTTGGCTTACGGTGAATTCCCTCGAACGCACGTTTTGCGACAAAGTGTTTGCCGTGTGCGATTATGTTCTTGCCAACGAACCGCTGCATCGACAATCGCGACATATCTACGATCTCTGCCGATTGCTTGAACAGGTGAAGCTCGACGATTCTTTCATTGAGCTTTTTGATGCTGTAAGAAGGCAACGTCAAGGCGGTCATCGAACCCCTTCAGCGAATTCCGCTGTAAGGGTTTCCGACGTTCTCGCTCGTATTGTGGTCGAGGAGAGCTATCGAGACGACTACGAGTCGGTGACGTACCCTTTGTTGTACGAAGTTCTCGGCTATGAAGAGGCCATCCAGTCTTTGACGAAAGTAAGCGCATTTTTGGAATGTAACGGACGGTAAGGTAGGGGTATTCGCCTTATGCTCAGCCTGTCGGCACGGGCCGCGGTTTTGGTATAGTGGGGCTATGAAAGCCCTCCCCATTGCCCGCACCTTCGCTTGCCTTTCTTTGGCCTATGCGGGTGGATGTGTGGCCTCTCTTTTCATCGTGATGCTTGAGCCAAAGGTAGTTGTCGATCTGGGGCTGGCCCTCGCGGCATTGGCGACCCTTCCGCTCTTTCGCGCACGCTGCAGCGAGGTCGTCGCGGACAAGACAGCAAGTCCGACCGCTTCAGGTGCTTTTCCGCTGCGTCCGGTGGTCATCTGCGGCGTGGTGGCCTTCGTGACCACTTTCCTGCAGAACGGCAACGCGGTGGGCGATGTGCCGCTCTCCATTTTTGTGGGTGCGGCGTTCACCGTCGTCATTTTGGGCACTTTCATTTTGCGGAGTCGTACCGATCTCATGGGCCTGCAGCAGGTGTCTTTGGTGTTGGCTGTGGCTGCCTGCCTGAGCATTCCTTTTGCTGGAACTGCGGTGGGCAACCTTGGCATGGCTCTCTCCATGACGGCCAACCTGCTGTTCCTCGTGTTTGCCGAGACCGTGCTCTGCGGCATTGCCTTGCGGTATGGGTTTAATGCGCCGTGGCTTGTCGGGATAAGTTTGGCTGTGATGGCCGGTGCCAGCTTTGTGGCGGTGGGCACCTGTGAGCTGTTTCGGGCTGCTGCGCCGGCTTTCGAAGAGTCCACGCTCGTTGCGGCTGTCATGGCCGTAGCGGTGCTCGCGCTGTTCCTGCGCTTCGTGACCGAAGCCGACGTGTTGGGCTCCTGGGGCATGCGCGAGACGGCTCCCACCGGCGAAACGGGGTTGGCCGATTCGCGGTTGCAGATGCGGGTGTTCTCCCTTTCCTGTCGCTACGGATTCACGAAGCGCGAGGAAGAGGTGTGCGCCCTGCTCGCCCAGGGGCACAACGTAGCGGCCATCGAAGAGATCCTCGTGGTGTCGAATTCTACGGCTAAGAGCCACGTGGCCCATATCTACAAGAAGATGGGCGTGCATTCCATCCAGGAGTATTCTCTCATGGGCCAAGTGAACGGTGAGTATGCTCGCAACGGTGATACCATTCTGGCACCGCTGCGCACGTTTGGCGAGCAATTCGGTGAGAACCTGGAATTTCGCACCGATTGCCCCGTGACGCATCTGATTATCGAAGATGGGAAAGTGGCCGGCGCCTTCGCGAAGGACAAGGACGGTAAGGTCACCAAGGTGACGGCCCAGTCGGTCATTTTGGCCACGGGCGGCTTCTCCAACAATGCCGAGTACCATGAGAAGTACATGAACCGTCCCTACAACGACGTGGTGTTCTACGGCTTCGAAGGGCGCGACGGCGATGCTCTGCGCATGACCGCCCCGCTGAACCCCCGCCTGGCGGCACCGGCCTGCATGAACTACGCGCTCGGCTGCATCGAGGGCACGCACAGTTTCGACGAGGAAGTCAACGTATGGTTCGCTTGGAACCCGCTGCTGTACGTGGACTCCCACGGCAATCGCTTCATGGACGAGGGCTTAGCTGTGTCCATGGATTCCTCGTTGCGCAATATTTCCATCATGACAGCCGGTCGCTGCTATGCCATCGCCGACGAAAACACCGTGGGCGCGTGGGCCGCCCAAGGGGCGTACGACTATGGCACCGGCGTGACCGATGGCAACCTCATGGAGTCCATCGAGAAGTGCTCGGGTATTGTGAAGGCCGACACGCTCGGTGAATTGGCGAGTGTGATCGGTGTCGAGGAAGCTGCCTTGCAGGCTTCGGTGGATCAATGGAATGCCATCGGCAAGGGCGAGGCCGACCCGGTGTACCATACCGCTGCGGAAACGGCGGCCTTGGCTCCGGTGACCACGGGTCCCTTCTACGCCGCTCAGCTGCGTGCCTCGGCCTACGGTACCGGCGGCGGTTTGGCCACCAACAAGGAGTTCCGCGTCATCACGCAGGACTTGCAGCCTATCGACGGCCTGTTCGCCATCGGTACCGACAACGGCTCGTGCTACTACCGCGACTATCCCATGACGGCTTTCGCCGCGTTCCAGCAGGGCTTCTGCGCCACCGGCGGCCGCCTCGCCGCCGAAGCGGCCGTGGGAAAGACTGCGTAACCTCATCGCAACAACCTCCCCCTGTTCCGACCGCCGCCCTTCCCTCCCGGGGCGGCGGTTCTTTTGTATGTGCAACTCGCCAGTTTCCTCATAAGGAAACTTCCGCACGTCGAAAGGCTTTTTGACAGGTTATCGAAAACGGGGCGCTTATCTGGTGGTATCATCCCGGCGGGAGAGAAGCGAAGGCCGCGGGCGCTTCGCGGCGGCTCGTTGCTTGCGGTTGGGCGCCGGCGCGGGCTTGAGGGCATTGGGACGAGAAAGCAGGCTGGCTATGACGGTGTTTCATCGGGTGACCGAGGGCAAGCTGGGTTCGCACGACGGGTGCGTCATCGAGGACGAGGTGTCCCAGGAGTTTCTCGACCGCATTCCCGGCGGCCTGTTCCGCTACCGCGCCGACGACGAGGGCGGCCTCATCGACTACGTGAGCCGCGACGTGCTGACCCTGTTCGGCTGCACCACTTACGACGAGTTCTGCGCCATCACGGGCAACACCTTCCTCGGCATGGTGCACCCCGACGACCGCGAGCGCGTGGTGGGGGACATCACCGCCCAGATCAAGCGCGGCGACACCGATGCGGTCACCTACCGGCTGAACCGCCCCGACGGCGCCGTGGTGTGGGTGGACGACCGCGGCCGCTACGTGGTGGACGCCGACGGCGCGGCCTGGTTCTACGTCACCATCATCGACATCACCGAGAAGGTGAGCTACCAGCACAGACTGGAGCGGGCCGAGGAGCGGGTGGAGATGCTGACGGTACTGTCCCGCGACGTCATCTTCGACATCGACTGCCAGGAGCAGTCCGGCGAAGTGTTCGGCGACTTCGAGGCTCGCTTCGGCCGGCCGCCCGCGTCTGGCGACCTCGTGTTGCGGAAACGCTGCGATAGGGAATGCTCCGTCGACCTGGAGGTGCACGACATCGAGCCCGTGCGCGAAGTAGTGGCCCGCGGCGACTTCATCGACGTGGAAACCTCGCTGCCCGACGTGGAGGGCGACCCCATCTGGTGCCGCTACCAGTCCTTCGTGCTATTTAACGACGCCGGCTGCCCCGTGCGCCACGTGGGCCGGCTGCTGGACACCCACGAGATGGTCATGCGCGAGGCCACCCTGCGGAAGAAGGCCGAGCTGGACGGCCTCACGGGCGTGTTCAACCGGGAGGCCGCCCTGGCCCGCATCCAGAAGTCGCTGGTCAGCGACGAATGCGCCCACGGGTGCAGCCTCTTTCTCGTGGACGTAGACAACTTCAAGCAGGTGAACGACGGCTTCGGGCACCCCGAGGGCGACCGGGTACTGCAGGAGATCGCGCGCTTCCTCTCGCGAAAGATGCGCAAGGACGACATCGTGGCCCGCATCGGCGGCGACGAGTTCGCCGTCTTCGCTGCGGGCCTCGGCCCCGGGGACGCCCTCGACCGCGTGCTCGGCCAGCTGTCCGGCGACATTTACGCGGAAGGCGGCCGTCCCGAGGACATGCCCGAGGACCTGCGGCCGTCGGTGACCGTGGGCGTGGCCGGCACGCTGCGGGCCCCCGTCACCTTCGACGCGCTGTACCAGACGGCCGACGAGGCCCTCTACGTGGCCAAACGGGCCGGCAAGTCCCGCGGCACCCTGCGCGTTCTGGAGTAGGGGAGGCCTGGCGTCCCGCAGCCGACAGGCCTCGTGCGGCGCTAGCTTACGGTGTAGAAGGCGTACTCCGCCTCGCCCTGCGGGAAGGTGGCCTTCACTTCGTAGAGGTAGTTGGGCTCGATGCGCAGGGCAATGGCCCCGTCATCGCCCAGGGTGCTCGGGACATCCTCGTCCTCGGCCGCCGGGTCGATCTTGGCAGAGGCGTCCTTTATCAGGGGCGTACGCTCGATTTCCACCGACGTGGGATTCACCGAGAAGGCGATGAACGCATCGGTGGCCTCGGCGATGCGGGCGTCGGGGGTGTTCTCGCTTACCGCGCCGTTGCCGTCGGCGGCGAAACCGCTAGCGTTAGCTTCGGAAACCTGGCCGTCTTCGGTATCCCATTTCCATTGGAACTCGTAAGGGTCCAGCATAACCGACACCTGGGCGTCGGCGGTCTTGTAGTCGAGGTTGCCCGAGGGCACTTGGCTCTGGTCGGGAGCGGCGAACACGGTATCCACAATGTCAGCGTACTGCTCGGCATCGGCGGGGTTGCCCTGTTCGATGACCTCAACCTTGCTGATACCTGGGTACTGGCCCGGGTAGCTTTCCAACATGATGCCGTTGCCCGTCACCTGCACGATGTTGCCTGCTACCAGGGCGTCTTCGTCGACATCCTGGCCGTCCACAACGATGGTGGCATCGTCCAGGTTGGTGGGAATGTAGGGGGTCTGGGTGTCCTGGTCCACGAAGAGAACCTGGTCGCCGTTGGCGTAGGCCACCATGGCCGTGCTGACCACGTCGCCCGCGGGGGCTTCGCCGTTGTCGTTCGCGTTGGCATCGGCTGCCGGCTCGGAGGCGTTCTTGGGCGTCGCGTCTCCGGTGCCGCCCTGCACGCCGCATCCGGCCAGGGCCACCAAACCGAGGGCCAGCAGCCCGACTGCTGCCACCCGCATCATTTTCGCAAGTTTCATAGCATCCGCCTTTCAGGGGAAGGAACGTGGGGTCATCATACCGCGCTGCTCGCCGTCGCAAGAGAACGGTTGCGAAACAGTAGAGGTAACGCAGGAGAGGGAGGGCGGGTGTTCCGACCGAGCGAGTTCCGCAGCGACCGGAAATGCCCAGTGGGCATTTCCGCAAAGCGAGGACTGTCTGAGCGAATCGGAATGCCCGCCCTCCCTCTCCGAAGGAGTCGAGTTGGCCGGGGCGCCCGGCTGGCTACAGCGCCTGGGCCTTCGCGACGCAGGCTTCCACGGCCTCCATGCAGGCGGCGCGGAAGGCGCGGGATTCCAGGGCCTTCACGCCCTCGATGGTGGTGCCGCCCGGCGAGCACACCATGTCCTTCAGGTCGCCGGGGTGGCGGCCCGTTTCCAGCACGAGCTGGGCCGATCCGGCCACGGCGGCCGTGGCGAACTCGTAGGCCTGGGCCCGGGGCATGCCCGCTTCCACGGCGCCGTCGGCCAACGCTTCGATGAACATGAACACGAAGGCCGGCGAGCTTCCCGCTACGGCGCTGGCCGCATCCATGAGGCGCTCGGGAATGACGATGCCGCGGCCGAAGCTGCCCACGAGGGCGAGGCACAGCGCCACGTCGGCCTCGGTGGCACCGGCACCCGGGCACACGGCCGTGCAGCCGGCGTTCACGAGGGCCGGGGTGTTGGGCATGCAGCGGATGAGGCGCATGGCGGCCGCATCGCGCTCGAACAGGGCGGCGATGCGCTCCAGGGTGAGCCCCGCCGCGATGGAGATGACCAGGGCGCCGGGGCGCACGGCATCGCGAATCTCCGCGATGACCTCGGGGAAGAACACGGGCTTCACCGCTAGCACCAGCACGTCGGCCGCCTCGGCCACCGCGCGGTTGTCGGCCGTGACTTGGATGCCGAAGCGCTTCGCCTGGGCCTGGCGCGTGGCCTCGGTCTTCGCCGACCCGATGATGTCGGCCGCCGTGACGGCGGCACCTGCTGTCTGGCTGCCGAGCACCACTTCCTCGCGCAGCATGCCGCCGATGATGGCCGTGGCCATGTTCCCCAGTCCGATAAAGCCGATTTTCACCGTCGACCCCTTTCCAATCATGAAGGATGTTGCCCCAACACGTCGCCCAAACGGCATTTTTGTCATCGCCGACAACCCTCTTCTGAACTGGGAAAATACATCAAAATACCAGGTCAGAAGCTTACGACAAAATTGCCGCTTGGGCGAATTCGCACTCTCGCAGTATACAAGAATGGGGCTCCCAGTCAGTGTCGGGAGCCCCATTCGCGGCGTTTCACGGGAAACAAGCGTTCCGTCCGCGCCTACACCTCCAGGTTCTTGAAGGCGTCGGGCACTTCCTTGAAGCCCTTGGAAATGACCGCGGCAATGATGAGGCCCACGATGAACCAGCTCACGCCCACGCCGTAGGTGAGCAGGTCGAAGCCGGTGAACACGTAGATCAGGATGAAGATGCCGATCCAGGGGCAGATGAGGTAGCGGAAGACGGCCTTGGCGCCGCGCTGCTTCTCCTTGCACCAGAAGTACCAGAACACGCCGAAGTTCAGCACGATGAACGAGGCCAGGGCGCCGAAGTTCACCATGGGGGCGAGCACCGTCATGCCGCCGAACTGGCCGGCCGTCAAGGTGAGGACCAGCGAGAACGCGCCGAGGAAGATGGCGGCGATCCAGGGGGTCTGGTACTTGGGATGCACCTTGCCCAGCACGCGGGGCAGCACGCCGTCGCGGCCCATGGAGAACAGCAGGCGGGCAGAGGCGATCTGGGCGTTCATGATGTTGGCGATGCCGATGGCGACGATGTTGATGACCAGCATGAAGTTCTGCAGCAGCAGGCCGCCGGCGGTGTAGCAGGCGTCGAAGAAGCCCATGTCGGGGTCGGTGTTCGCCCAGTCGGGCAGGATGAGGGCGGCCACGTAGGTCTGGGCCACGAACACGACGATCATGATGCACAGGGCGATGAGGATGCCCTTGCCGATGTTCTTCTCGGGCTGGTAGGTCTCCTCGGCCAGGGTGGACATGCCGTCGAAGCCGAGGAAGGACAGGCAGGCCAGGGACACGGCCGTGGCCACGAAGTGGAGGTCAACCTCGCCGGGCTTGTAGAAGGGCTCGGTGGAGAACTCGCCGTAGCCGCCGCCACCGGACACGTACATGCAGCCCACGGCGATGAACACGATGAGAGCCACGATCTCCACGGCGAAGATGACCCAGTCGACGCCCTTCGACATGGTGATGCCGCGCACGTTCACGTAGGTGTTGAAGGCGATGAACACTACGACCCACAGCCACCAGGGCGAGCCGGGCACCAGCGTGGTGCCCCAGTTGGCCACCATGACCAGCAGCAGCGACGGCACCAGGATGTAGTCCAGCAGGATGAGCCAGCCGGACATGAAGCCCACGTGCGGGTTGATGGCGCGCTGCACGTAGGAGTACACCGAGCCGGCGATGGGGAACTTGTTGGACATCGCGGCGTAGCTGAGGGCCGTGAAGCTGATGGCCACGAAGCCGATGATGTACACGAGCGGGGTGAGGCCGCCGGAGTCGACCTGCAGCGAACCCCAAATGGACTGCGGCGCGATGAGCACCATGAACAGGACGCCGTACAGAATGACGTCGTGGAGCTGGAGGCCGCGGCGCAGCTCCTGTTTGTAGCCGAAGGCCTCGATGTCCTCACCGAGACCGATAGTCGGCTCTTGGATGGGTTGTGACATGGGTGTCTCCTCTCTTTCCCTTCCAAGCCTTCACCTCGTGAATCGTGCGACCCGGGATCCCGCC
>CANPHS010000085.1 GCA_947573925.1 uncultured Enterorhabdus sp.
GTATCCGGCGTCCCTCCGCCCGGACGACAGAAAGGTATCCCCATGACCGTGTTCGACGAACTGCACAACCCGGTGGCCTGCGAGTGGCACATCGGCCAGCTTCTGCAGGTGATGAACCAGCGGCGCGACGGGCGGCCCTCGCCCATGGTGGTGCGCGACACCGCGAACATCCGCTGGCTCACCGCCTTCGACGGTGTGTTCGACGACGAGGACGCCCACGCCCTGTACGTGGCCCCCGACCGCGTGGTGCTGCACACCGACTCCCGCTACGTGGGCGCCTGCCAGCAGGCGGCCCGGCGCACCCCCGTGCGCGTGGACGACACCCGCGAGAGCCATGCGGCCTTCGTGGCCCGGCAGTGGAACGGCTCGTGGCTCCACGGCATGCCCGGGGCCGAGCTCCAGGTGGAGGACACCATCACGCTGGCGGAGTACCGCGCCCTGCAGAAGGCCTTCCCGGCTGATTTCCCCATCGGCGAGACCGACGGGGTGGTGCGCCGGCTGCGGGCGGTGAAGGAGCGTTACGAGGTGGCCCGCATGAAGGGGGCCCAGTCCATCACCGACGCCGCCTTCGCCCACATCGTTGAGTTCATGCGCCCCGGCATGATGGAGCGCGAGGTGCAACTGGAGCTGGACGAGTGGATGCTGCGCCACGGGGCCCAGGGGCTCGCCTTCGCCACCATCGTGGCCACCGGAGCCAATGCCGCGAATCCCCATGCCCAGCCCGGCATCGCCATGCTGGAGGCGGGCCAGTGCGTGGTGCTCGACTTCGGGGCGAAGTCCTACGGCTACTGCTCGGACATGACCCGCACGGTGTTCCTCGGCGAGCCGGAGGGCCAGATGCGGGCGGCCTGGGACACGGTGCGGGCGGCCAACGAGGCTGTGGAGGCCCTGTTGCGTCCCGGCGTCACGGGCCGGGAGGCCCACGAGCGGGCCGAGACGGTGCTCGCCGAGGGCGGCTTCGCCGGGGCCATGGGCCACGGACTCGGCCACGGGGTGGGGCTCGACATCCACGAGGAGCCGGTGCTCTCCACCCGCAACGATCAGCCGCTCGTGGCCGGCAACGTGGTCACCGTGGAGCCGGGCATCTACCTGCCGGGGAAGTTCGGCATGCGCCTGGAGGACTTCGGCGTCGTCACCGACGACGGCTTCGAGGTGTTCACCCAGTCCACCCACGATATGGTGGTGATTTAGCCGATAGCCGCCAGCCTCGCCGCTTGTCGCAAAAACCCGTGCAAATGCACGCCTCTTTCACCGAAAAGCGCATGCTTGGCGTCGCTTTGTACGTTTCGGCTGCAGAAAGCCGTGCATTTGCACGCCTCGCTCCCGCAACAAGAAGGCGCCCCCCCCCACAGAGGGAGGCGCCGAGAGGGGAGGGCGAAGGGAGCTAGTCTTCCAAACCGGCGAGGCGGCGGCCGACCAGGTAGCCGAAGGTGAGGCAACGGCCGTGGCTGACGGCGCTCATGTGATGCGGGTAGGTGCCGTTGAACATGCTGCCCGACACGTTGCCGAGGGCGTAGAGGCCCTCGATGGCCGCGACCTTCGGGTCAAGCACCCGGGAGTCGGCGTCGGTGCGCAGGCCATTGACCGTCACGAGGCAGCAGCCGCTTTCCTCCACCGCGTAGTAGGGGCCGCTCTCCAGCGGGATGAGGTCGTTCGGCTTCTTTCCGTAGTCCGTATCCTCGCCGGCCGCGCACAGCTCGTTGTAGCGGGCGACGGTCCGGCTCAGGTTCTCGGCGTTGATGCCGCACTTCTCGGCCAGCTCGTCCAACGTGTCGGCCTCGACGAGCACGTCCTTGATGGACTCGTACATGTCCTCGGGGCTCCAGGGCGCCCCGCCCTTGGCCTTCTCGAGCGAGCCCAAGATGTCGCTGCCCGACAGCAGGACGAAGTCGTGGGCGCCGGGCTGGTACATGATGGCGTTGCTCATGTACTCGAAGGAGAGGTTCTCGTTGACGAATCGCTCGCCGTTCTCGTTCACGCGCAGGAAGGCCAACATGGCCCCGTTGGCACGGTTGCCCGTCTTGGCGCCGGCGGGATCGTTCATGAGGATGTGGGGCCAGTCGTCCTCGGCGGCTCCGGCGGCCAGGCCCATGAGCAGGCCGTCGCCGGTGTTGGTCATGGTGGGGTTGATCCAGGCGTACACGGCCAGATCGCGCGGGCGGATGCGCTGGGTGAGCAGGTCCCAGTTGAACTCGTAGCCGCCCGTGGCCAGAACCACGCCCTGGGAGGCCTCGATCTTGATGATGCCGCCCTCGCCCTGGGCGTAGACGCCGGTCACCTTCCCGTCCTGGGACAGCAGCTGCACGGCCGGGGTGTTGAAGCGGACGTCGGTGCCGCCGGCCTCGGCGGCCGCGAGGAGGTTCTCCACGAAGGAGGGAATGCCCTTCTCCACGCGCACGCCCGAGCCCCAGGTGGTCACGCCGGCGAACACGCTGTTCTTGCCCAGGGCGGTGAAGGAGCCGCAGGCATCGCCCACGACGTCGATGGCCCAATCCAGCGCCTCGCCGGAGCGGTCGCACCAGCGCTTCCACACGTTGCGGTCGCAGCGGAAGTGGGCGGTGGCCAGGCCGTCCTCCATGAAGGCGACCGGATCGAGCACGTTGTCTGCTTCCTTGTGGATGCGATCCCCGAAGGCGCCGATCTCCGTGCCGCGGGCGGCGAAGGTGGAGCCCTTCTCCAGCAGGATCACCGACAGCCCGTTCTGGCTGGCTGAGGCGGCCGCGGCCACGCCGGACATGCCCGCGCCGCAGACGACCACGTCGCAGGAGAGGGTTTCGGTCACCTCGTCGTCGGCGACGGGCTCGGCAACGTAGGCCACCTCGCTTTCCATGGGCGGGAAGAACTCGAGCTCGCCCGCGTTCGGGATGAGCGTCTCGCTGCCCGGGGCCGCCGTTCCCGTTTCGGCCATGGCGCTCGTGCCGACGTCACCGGCGTCCTTGGCCTGGGGTGCGCAGCCGGCCAGCGATGCGGCCGCCGCCGTTGCGCCCAAACATCCCAGGCCGATGAAACCGCGCCGCGAAACAGTCCTCTTCATAGTTGCCCTCCTTTTGAGCGGTTTTCCTTCGGACGGCCGGGGGAAGCATGCGCTATACTGGCGAGTTGCATCCCGCGCCAAGGCATTTCCCCCGACCGCCGGCCCGTTGCACCGGGCAGTGAAAAAGCTACCGAATGGGAGGGACCATGTCATCCGATCAAAAGGCCAAAACTGCCCCGATGCGTGTCTGCCAAAAAAGTAGGACAGGGTTTATCAGGGGTTTTCCTCGATAAAACGGCCCTGTGCTATGTGCTGGGCCTTGCCACCTTCTACACGTGGAACCTGACGGACATCTTCGGGACGCCGCTCATCGAGGGCGGGGGAGTCGCTCCCGCGCTCGGTCTGGCGACGCTCATCTCCTCGCTGTGCAACGTCGCGAGCTATATCGTCATTGCCGTGGCCCTTTCCCGCCTGCGGTCGTTTGCGGCCCTGAGCCTTGCGGCCGCCATCGTCGCCGGGTGCGCGATCATCGGCTCGTGGGGGCTGTGGATGGCGGGGGTCGCGGGCCCATGGGAGACCGCCTTGGCCTCGCGGGGCGCGACGAGGGTGTGCGCGGCCTTCGTCATCGTCGCGTGGGGCATGCGCTTCAGCGAGCTGGAAGGCACGGCGCTGGTGCGACGGGCCCTGGCCGCTTTTCTCGTGGCGGCGTTCGACGGCTTTCGCGGCACCGGCGCGCTGGTTTCGGCGGGCTATACCTGCTTCGACCTCTTCTGCTTCGTGGTGGTGGCCAGCGCGTGCCGGCGGTACGGGGTGGCCGCCGGGCCGGCCTTCGGGTGGTACCGGGCCCTGGAGAGCTTCATGCCGGTGCCCGCCATGGGGGCGGTGGCGCTCGCCGGCCGCATGGGGGTGGGGGACGGCGACATCATGCCGCCGATCTTCGCCATCGCCTGCGCCCTGGTGCTCGCCGTGGTCCTCGTGTTCGATCGCGGCAACATCTTGGAGCGCAGCCGGCTCAATCCCGGCATCGCCTATCCGCGGGCGGAGGCGCTCTACTTCGCCCGCCAATGCGAGGAGGCCATTCGCCGGTACGGGCTCTCGCCCCGCGAGGCCGAGGTGTTGAGCCTGGTGGTGCGGGGCCGCAGCGTGCCCCATATCGCCGAGCGCCTGTACCTGTCGCGCGGCACAGTGAAAACGCACATCTCGCGCATCTACCAGAAGCTCGGCGTGGGAAGCCGCCAGGAGATGATCGACTGCATCGAGGCGATGGACCTGCCCGATGCCGATGCCGCCTGAGAGCGCTTGCCGTCGTCCTGCGCGGCTGGGGACGCCGGGACGGTGGCCGTGGCGGACTCGAAGCGTGCAAATGCACGTCCGTTTGCAATCGAAACGTACAAAGCGGCACCAAACGTGCGGCCTGGCGACAATGAGGCGTGCATTTGCACGGTTTTTTGCGAGGTTTCGGTTTCTCCGTTCCCGGAATTGACCGCTGTCGACGAGACGTCAGTGCTATAACTGAAAAGGTCAACGTATGCAGCGATGCCGGAAAGGACGGTGAGGAAACGATGACGGAACGGAAGATCAATCGGGGGAGCGAGATTCGGACCAAGGGGAAATCCATGGGACGGGAGCGCTCCGGTTGCGCGGCCGATCCGTCTGACAGAACCTTGCCGGCCGCAGTGGCGCGCCCGGCGCTCGACGGGCGGGCGCGGCTGTTCCTCGCGGGGCGGGTGGCGCTCATGCTGGCGGGCATCGCGGTCATGGCCCTCGGCATCGACATCGTGGTGAAGGCCGACCTGGGCAATTCCCCCATCTCGGCCACGCCCAACGTGCTCTCCCTAGCATTCCCCGCCGTGAGTTTCGGCGTCTTCATGCTGGGATGGCAGTGCTTCCTCGTGCTCGTCCAGGTGGCCATCCTGCGGCGGGAGTTCCGCCCGGTGGATCTGTGGCAGATTCCCATCTCGGTGTTCTTCGGGCTGTGCATCGACGCGTTCATGGCGCTCATCGGCACCGCCGCGCCGACGGGCTACGCCGCGTCGTGGCTGTGGCTCGCCGCAGGCATGGCGGTGCTCGCGGCCGGCATCGTGATGACCGTGGTGTCGGGCACGGTGATGAACTGCGGCGAGGCCGTGGTGCAGGCCGTGGTGCGCAAGACCCACGCCCGCTTCGGCACCGTGAAGGTGGGCTTCGACCTGGCCTGCGCGGGGCTGGCCGTGCTCTGCGGCCTCGCCTTCATGGGGCACGTCGCCGCCGTGCGTGAGGGCACCGTGCTCTGCGCCGCCTTCACCGGCGTCATCGTGAACGGGTACATGGCCCTCTACGGCAAGCTGCGCGAGGCGGCCCGCACGCGCCGGGGCGCAAGCCCCGAGGCCGCTGCGGACAGGTCCGAGTCCCTCGCGGCCGCTGCGGAAGGGATTGAGTCCCTGGCTGGCGCCGAGTAGCACGTCGGGCCGCCGGCTCGCACGGAGCGGGGCCCCTGAACGCGACCCCGTTCCGTGTCTCGTTTCGCGGCACCAGGCCCGCTGCTGCCGTTGTGCGGCGCCCGTTCCCGCAGATTTTGCGGAATGCCCGTAAGATGGCTATAATGTAACGGTTTGAATCCGACGCGGCGGCCGGCACGAGGGGCCTGCGCCGCGTGAACGTGAAAGGAAGCACCTGTGGCAAGCATTTCTACCGCCGATTTCAAGAACGGCATGTGCATCGTCAACAATGGCAAGATGTGCACCATCGTCGAGTTCCAGCACGTGAAGCCGGGCAAGGGCGGCGCGTTCGTGCGCACCAAGCTGAAGGACATCAAGACCGGCCGCGTGGTGGACTACACCTTCAACGCCGGCACGAAGTTCGATTCCGTGCGCTTGGAGTCCAAGAAGATGCAGTACCTGTACAACGACGGCTCCGACTTCTGGTTCATGGACAACGACACCTTCGAGCAGCTGCCCGTGTCCGCCGACATGGTGGGCGCCGCCGCCGACTGGCTGAAGGAGAACGACGAGGCCACGCTGCTCTACGCCGGCGACGAGCTCATCTCGCTTGAGCCGCAGATGTTCGTCGAGCTCGAGGTGGCCCACACCGAGCCCGGCTTCAAGGGCGACACCGCCACCAACACCACCAAGCCCGCCACGCTGGAGACGGGCCGCGAGCTGCAGGTGCCCACGTTCATCGAGATCGGCGACGTGCTGCAGATCGACACCCGCGACGGCCGCGTCATCAAGCGCGTCTAACCAAGCGGAACAACCCCGCAGGTTCGGAAGCCTCCCTTGGGAGGCTTCTCTTTTGTTCGACAATGGTTGAGCGTAGAGGAGGGGGCGGATGTTCCAACCGAGCGAGTTCCGCACGAGCCGAACAGCCCGGTGGGCTGTTCGCGCGAGCAGGACTGTTTGAGCGAATTGGAATGTCCGCCCCCTCCGACCGGGGACGATTCGCGAGCGGTTATTCCCGGGCGAAGAAGGCGAAGGCGACGCCGTCGGGGCCGACGTGGGTGCCGATGACGGCGCCCACGAGGGTGAGGGGCAGCTCCACGGCGTCGGGCGAGGCGATCATGCCCGCGTCGGCGGCGATGGCCAGGGAGTCGGCGATGTACTTCCGCCCGATCTTGTCCGACAGGCCCGAGTAGGCCACCCAGATGGGCCGGGTGAAGTCGATGCCGCCGGCCTTCTCGATCTCCTCGAACACCATGTTGCGCGAGGCCTTCGATCCGCGGGCCTTCCCCAGCACCACCACCTTGCCATCCACCACGCCCACCACGGGCTTGATGGACAAAAGGCCGCCGATGGCCGCCGCCGCGCCCGAGATGCGGCCGCCGCGGCGCAGGTACTCCAGGCCGTCCAGGGCCGCCACGAGCCGGATGTCCTTCTTCTCGCGGTCGAGACAGTAGGCGATGTCCTGGGCGGAGAGGCCCTCGTCGCGCAGGGCCCAGGCCCGCTCGACCAGGATGCGCTCGCCCACGGTGGCGTTCTCGCTGTCCACTACGAAGACATGCTCCTTGAACGGGGCCGCGGCGATGCAGGCGCTCTGGTAGGTGCCGGAGATGTGGCTGGAAAGCGTGATGACCACGGCGGTGTCGCCGGCGCCCACCAGCTCGGCGAAGATGTCCTGGAACACCATGGGCGGGATCTGACTTGTGCGGGGCAGCTCGTCGCTTTCGATGAGGCGTTCGAAGAACTCCGTGCGGCTGATGTCCACGCCCTCGGCGAACTCCTCGTCGCCGAAGCTGATGGTCATGGGGGTGATGTCGATGCCGTGGGCGGCGGCGTAATCGGTCTCCATGTCCGCCGACGAGTCCACGATGATGCGAATGGCCACGGTGCCTCCCTGGTCGCGTTTCTTTCCCTGTATTCTATAGTGGCCCGACCGCCCAGGCCGGAAAAACCGCGAAAAGGCGAGTAATTGTTCATAATTCGGAAGCGGCTTCTCCCTTGACGGAATCCCCCGGCCGTGGCCGCTGGGAAGAGTTTGGATGCGGGCGCTGCGTTGGGGTGACAGGGGAGTGATGCAGGCGCGGGTGCCGCGCCGGGGAAGGCGGCTCGTGTGCAAAATCGTGCAATCAAGCGAGTTTTTCGGGCTTGTGCAGCCCCTTCGTGCACACTATCGGCGAATGAAGCGAGTATTTTGCGCCTGAGGACTCGCTTCATTCGCACATAGTGCGCACGAGAAGGAAATCGAGCGGGTTTTTCCCTCAGGAACTCGCTTTATTCGATGATTTTGCGCAGGGAAAGGCCTTACTGGGGGGCGGGGCCGCCACGGTCTGGCCTCAAGCCAACTGCGGGCGGGGCCGCCACGGCCCGGTCTCGGGCCCACCGCGGGTTGGCCGCAGCTAGGTCTCAGGCCAACCACGGCCGGCCACGGCCGGGCACGACCGGCCCACGGCGCGGCGGCCCCTTCCTATCCCTCCACCAGATCCAGCAGCTCCTGGTGCGAGTGGATGCCGAGCTTCGCGTACACGTGCTTCACGTGGGCCTTCACGGTGTTGCGCGACACCACCAGGGCCTCCTCGATGTAGGCCCGGTCGCGCCCGCGGGCCAGCATGGCGAACACCTCGGCCTCGCGCGGAGTGAGCGCGAACTGGCCGGCGATGGCCGCGCAACGCTCGGCGAACACCGCCTCGGGGGCCTGCGCCTGCGCCGCCGGGCTGGCCGCATCGACGGGCGTCACCGGCTCGATGCCGTCGATGGCCCCGGCGAAGGTGAACCCCTTCAGCCCGATGACCACGTAGGCCGCGAACACCAGCTGCAGCGCGGCGGGAATGGCCGCCCGCAGCACGGGGAAGGCCTCGGCCGCCCCGGTGGCCGCCATGCCGGCCGCCGCGCCCACGAGCGATCCCAGGGCCGTCACCCCGTGGCCCCAGCTCACCGTCGTGACGGCGCCCAGGGGGTTGCGGGCCGCAATGGACACGAGCGCCACCTGGGCCGTCATGGCGAACAGCCCGTTGCCCGCGTTCAGCAGGGCCACGTCGGCGGCCCCCGTCGCGCCGACGGCGCCGCCGAGCAGCGGCTGGGCGGCCAGCAGGAAGCCCGCCATCACCACGAGGGCCGACACCTGCACGAGCAGATCGGCCGGAAAGCGTCGCCGCGTGCAGCCCAGATACAGCGCCACGGCCACCAGGGGCACCGCCGAGAGGGCCGAGACGCGCGGGACGCCGGCCACCTCGTCGAAACGCAGGGCGAAGCCGAAGGCCACCTGGAACAGGAACAGGCACACGAACAGCGCCGAGAACGGGGCCAAAAAGGAGGCGGGGCGCGTCACGGACAGGTCGCTGGGGGACGGCGCGGTGCGGGCCAGCTCGAAGAACGCGCCGGACGCCGGGGCCGTCAGGGCCAAAGCCACCAGGGGGAAGGCCAGAAACAGCACGGCCCCCGCCATGCCCGGCACCGCGGCGGCCGCCGGGCCCGCGATCAGCTGCACGGCATAGGCCGCCGCGATGACCAGGGCCGCCCGGCGCGGGGAGAGCCTGGTCAGGAACAGGGCCACCGACACCGTGACCACGGCTCTGCCCAAGGCGGCCGCGCTCGCGCCGACGCACAGCGCCGCCGGCGACGCGGCGGCCAGCCCGGCGATCATGAGGGCGCCGCCGCCGGCCAGGCACGCCACGGCGCCGGCCACCAGGCCGCGCCGCCCCAGCAGCCGCGGGGCGCGATAGGCCGCAAAGCCCAGGGCGAGCAGCGCGGCGGCCGAGAAGGTGACCGAGATGTCGCGGGCGAAGGTGAACACGGTGTCGAACAAGGGGAAGAGCGACCCGTTCATGAGGGCCGTCGTGCACAGCGCCAGCACAAGCGCCGCGAACCCCCGCAGCGTCCGCGCCGTCTGCCCCGCCCGTTCCGCCCGTTCCGTTTGCTGTTCTTCCATGGCCGACCTCCCTCTTCTTCCCCTTGCCATTGTACACGGCGAAACCCCCGACCGTAAGATCGGGGGTTTCGCCTATGCATCCCGGGCCGCTGGAGGGGAGGCGCGGCCCGGGTCCCTTGGAAGGACGCTTCACGACGGGGCCGCGCGAACGGCATTCCCGTCCGGCGCGCGGCGGCCGCCCCCCGCAGCCCCGTGCGGCCCTTAGGCTTGGCCCGTGGCCGCCAGCATGCCGGCCCGGCGCCCGAAGGTCATGGTGCGCCCGCAGGCAAGGCCGGTCATGAGGTTCGGGTAGCTCACGCTAAAGAAGCCGCCGGAGTCGTTGCCGGTCAGGTAGATGCCCTCGATGGCATCGCCGTTCTCGTCGCAGGGGTGCAGGTTCGTGTCGATGGTCACGCCGTCGAGCGTCGCCAGGAACCATGCGCCGGTGCGCACGCCGTAGAACGGCGGCGTGTCGATGGACATCAGGCGGTGCTTCTCCTTGAAGTAGTCGGTGTCCTCGCCGGCCGCGGCCATC
>CANPHS010000086.1 GCA_947573925.1 uncultured Enterorhabdus sp.
ATGGTCACCAGGTCGGCGTCGATGGAGGTGAAGATGGCGTGCTTCACGCCGGTGATGGAGGCGGCCTTCACGCTACGACCCATGCGAATTTCCTCGCGGAAGCGCTCCACAGTGAGGATGGAGGAGTCGGCGGCCATACCGATGGTGAGCACGATGCCGGCGATGCCCGCCAGCGACAGGCTGAACAGGTGGAAGGCGGAAAGCGCCGCCAGAATGCCCAGGTACAGCACGGCGAACACGGCCATGGCCGCGGCGGTGATAAGGCCCAGGCCCTTGTAGAAGAACAGCAGGTACAGCATGACGAGCGCCAGGCCGATCAGCGCCACGATGACGCCGGAGACGAGCGCGTCCTGGCCGAGAGTGGGGCCGACCACCTGGGACTGGGCGTACTCGAAGGACACGGGCAGCGAGCCGGATTCCAGGATGGTCTGGAGGTTCTTGGCCTCGTCCAGCGTGTAGTTGCCCGTGATGGACACTTCCCCGTTGGGGATTTCCGACTGCACGGCCGGGGCCGACTGCACTTCCCCGTCCAGGATGATGACGATGAGGCCGTGGTCGGCCACGAGTTCCCGGGAGGCGTCGGCGAAGGCTTTGGTGCCCTGGGCGTTCAGCGTGATGTTCACGGCGTAGTCGGTGGAGGCCTCCGAGGCCTTCCCGATGGTGACGTTGGTGATGTCGGCGCCGGTGACGATGGGGGTGTAGGTGCCCGGCTCCACCTTCAAGTGCTCGGTCTTGCCCGAGGGGAACTGGTTGCCGAACTCGTCGGACACGGTGCCCTCGCCGGCGTACTGGCCGTTCTCGATGGCCTCCCTCACCTGCTCGTCGGTAAACGAGTCCAGGCGGGCGAACTCCAGCGAGCCGGTGCGCCCGATGGTGGCCAGGGCCTCCTCGGTGTCGGACAGGCCCGGGATCTGCACGAGAATCTGGTCGTTGCCCTGCTCCTGCACCGTGGCCTCGCTGGCGCCGAGCGCGTTCACGCGGCTCTCGATGATGGCGCGGGACTTCTCCATGTCCTCGGGGGTCACGGCCTCGCCGTCGGTGGACTTCGCCGTGAGCACCACCGACAGGCCGCCCTGGATGTCGAGGCCCTGGTTGATCTTCTCGTTGGGCGGCGTGAACAGCACCGCCGACACGACGACCAGCAACGTGGTGAGGACGAGCAGCCAGATGTTGCGGCGATCGTGGGTGCGCGTCGGCTTCTTCTTGACAGTACGTTCCAATGCCATGGGACTTGCCTTTTCTTTCCGTTTCTCGTTCCGTTGTATGCGAACAGCACCGCGCAGCCTCCCCCGAAGGCGGTGCCTTAGTTCAACTTGCCTATTATGTCACAAGAGAACAGCGGTGAACAGCCGTTATTTCCGTCAGGAATACCGCGGGTCGGACGGACCCGTGCGGCCCACCAAATCTGCGCGGGCCGGACGGGCCTACTGCAGGAACATGGCGTCGCCGAAGGAGAGGAGGCGGTAGCGCTCCGCGATGGCGTGGTCGTAGGCGGCCATGATGGACTCGCGGGTGCTGAAGGCGGAAACCAGCATCATGAGCGTGCTCTTCGGCACATGGAAGTTCGTGACGAGGGCGTCCACCACATGGAACTGGTAGCCCGGCAGGATGTAGAGGCTCGTGGCCTCGCGGTCGCGGGCGCGAAGTGCCCCGCGGCCCCCGTCGGCCTCGGGGTCCCAGGCACTTTCCAGGCTGCGCACGCTGGTGGTACCCACGGCCACCACGCGGCCGCCGGCGGCGTGGGCGGCGTTCACGGCATCCACCGTGGCCTGGGGCACCGTGTAGAACTCGGTGTGGATGACGTGATCGGCCGGGTCCTCCTCGTCCACGACGCGGAAGGTGTCGAGCCCCACCTCCAGCTCCACCGTGGCCCAGCCGATGCCGCGCTCCTGCAGACGCTCGATGAGCTCGGGGGTGAAGTGCAGCCCGGCCGTGGGGGCCGCCGCCGAGCTTTCGCGGCGCGAGTACACAGTCTGGTACAGCTCCTCGTCGCCGGCGTAGTCCTTGATGTAGGGGGGCAGCGGCGTGTGGCCCACGGCGTGCAGGGCCTCGTCCAAACTCGGCAGCGGCGTGGTCAGCTTCGCCACGCGCTCCCCCTTCTGCGCCCCGGGGGCCCAGTCGATGATCTCGGCCGACAGCACCACCGCCCCCGCGGCGTCGGTGAAGTCCACCACGGCGCCTGCGCCCGGCTTCAGGCGCTTGCCCGGCCGTACGAGCACCTCCCAGAAGGCCACGCGGTTGGTGCGCGGCTCGGGGCCGCCGCACTCGCGCAGCAAAAACACCTCGGCCGCGCCGCCGGTGCCCCGCTTGGCGCCGAGCAGCCGCGCCGGCATGACCCGGGTCTCGTTGGCCACCAGCAGATCGCCCGGCCGCAGGTAGTCAATAATGTCGCGGAAGATGCGGTCCTCCACTTCCCCACTTGCGCGGTCCATCACGAGCAGGCGGCACTCATCGCGCACGGCCGCCGGCTCCTGGGCGATCAACGCCTCGGGCAGGTTGTAGTCGAAATCATCGGTTCTCATGGATTGCGCTCCTTACAAAGGTAACGGCGGTATACTACCACGATGATTTCGAAAGGTTCGAGAGAAAGACCCCCTATGACCGATACCGCGCGCCGCTACCGCGCCATCTGTTTCGATTTGGACGGAACCCTGCTGCCCATGGACCTGGACGCGTTCATGAACAGCTACTTCAACGCCATCTACGACTTCGTGGCCGCCGCGGGCCGCGACGCCGGCGCCTTCATGGAAGGCTTCCGGGCCGGCATCCGGGCCATGGCCGGCCACGACGACGGCCGCACCAACGCCGACGCCTACTGGGACGCATTCTGCCCCTGCGTGGAAGGGACCCGTGCGGAATGGGAGTCCTTCCTCGAGGAGTTCTACGCCGGGCCCTTCGGCGACTTGGGCGCCGCGGTGCAGCCGAACCCCGCAGCCGCGACGGCCCTGGAGGCCCTGGCCGCGGCGGGCTACCCCCTCGCGCTCACCACCATGCCCATGTTCCCCGAGGCCGCGGTACGCTGGCGCCTGCGGTGGGCCGGGGTGGACCCGGACCTCTTCGCACGGCTGACCCACTACGAGAACTCCACCACGGTGAAGCCCAACCTCCTCTACTACGCCGAGAACCTGGCAGCCTTGGGCGTGGAAGGGGCCGACGTGCTCATGGTGGGCAACAACACCGTGGAGGACCTCGCCTTCATGGACCTGGGGGCCGACGGCTTCCTCGTGACCGACTGGCTCATCGACCCCGTCGACTTCGACCTCGCCGCGGTGCGCCACGGCTCCCTGGATGACTTCGCCGCCTGGGCCGTCGCCCTGCCGCCCTGCGAGCGGCCGGCCGGCCCCGTTGCGGAAGGGGTCGTCCCCCGCGCCCGGGCCGAAGCCGCCCTGGCCGCCAGCGGCGCCGCCCCCGATGCCGCGACCGGAAAGGAGGCCTAGGCCATGGCCCTGTTCGACTGCACCTGCGAGGCCACCTCCGGGCACGCCCGGGCGCTCGCCTACGAGACCGCCCACGGCACCTTCCGCACCCCCATGTTCATGCCCGTGGGCACCTCGGCCACGGTGAAGGGCGTCACCACCGACCAGCTGCGCGACCTGGGCGCCCAGGTGGTGCTCGCGAACACGTACCACCTGGCCATGCGCCCCGGGGCCGATCTGGTGGCCGAGGCCGGCGGCATCCACCGCTTCATGAACTACGACGGCCCCATGCTCACCGACTCCGGCGGGTTCCAGGTGTTCTCCCTGGCGGACACCGTGAAGCTGTCCGACGACGGCGTCACGTTCAAGTCCATCTACGACGGCTCCAACATCCATTGGAGCCCCGAGGAGAACATGGCCATCCAGGAGAAGATCGGCGCCGACATCGCCATGCAGCTGGACCAGTGCGCCCCCTACCCGGCCACCCGCGAGTTCGTGGCGAAGGCCGTGGACTACTCCAGCGCCTGGGCGCGGCGCTGCCTGGCGGCCCACACCCGGCCCGACCAGACGCTCTTCGGCATCGTGCAGGGCGGCATGCACCTGGATCTACGGCTGGAATCGGTGCGGCGGCTGCGCGAGATCGAGGAGGAGTCGCTGGCCGCGGGCGGGCGGCGCTTCGGCGGCTTCGGCATCGGCGGCTACTCGGTGGGCGAGGAGCACGACGTGATGTTCGAGACGCTCGGGCAGGTGGCCCGGGCGTGCCCCGCCGACCGGCCGCGCTACCTCATGGGCGTGGGCAACCCCACCACGCTCGTGCGCGCCGTCCGCGAGGGCGTCGACATGTTCGACTGCGTGCTGCCCACCCGCACGGCCCGCATGGGCACGGCGTTCTCGTCGGCGGGCCGCATGAACATGCGCAACGCCAAGTACGCCCGCGACTTCGGGCCGCTGGATGCCGCCTGCACATGTCCCACCTGCCGCAACTACACCCGGGCCTACATCCGCCACCTGGTGAAGCAGAACGAGATGCTCGGCGCCATGCTGCTGTCGGTGCACAACCTGCACTTCCTGCTGGATCTGATGCGCCGGGCCCGCGAAGCGGTGCTGGCCGACGCCTACGAGGAGTTCTACCAAGCCTGGATGGACTCCGACGCCGCGGCCGACTACTAGGGGCGAGGGCGCCGGGCCGATTGCCGGGTGCCGGCGGCGCCCCCGATTGCCAGGTGCAGAGTGCCGGGCCGATTGCCGGGCGCCAGGGTGCCGCGCCGGCTCCGGGGTCAGGCCTCGCCGTCAATAACAGCCCATTTTCCTCACCTTGGGAAACGGGCTTGTTTATTGCCTTCTACCACGAACGCGTCAATCATATGTGACCGTTTTCCCAACGTTTCGTTACAGCTTGTTGACAACTGTCTACGAGAAGGAAACGACTGGGGCCCATCGCTGACAAGTCCGTTACGAGACGTTAAACTGAACTCCAGTTAGTGTCAGACGAGCAGCCAGACCGCAATCACGGAGGACGCAGGGGACGGCGGCGCGCCGGGACGCGAGCCTCCGTCGTTTCGTGAAAGGAAATGATCGCTATGACCACCGCACTTGCAGATAAACTCGCCCCCTTCGGCATCGATTACGTGGACGCCATGGACCGCTTCGGCGACAACGCCGAGTTGTACGAGCGCTTGGCCCTGAAGTACCTGAGCGACGAGCATCTGGTGGCGCTTCAAGCCGCCATGGAGGCCAAAGACTACTCCGAGGGCTACAGCCAGGCCCACGCGCTGAAGGGCGTGGCCGGCAACCTCTCCTTCAAGGACCTGTTCGAATGCGCCGCGCTCGTGTCCGATGCCCTGTACGCCGGCGAGTACGAGGCCGCCACAACGCACATGCCCGAAGTGGAGAAGGCCCACAAGCTGGTCATCGAGGGCTTGGAGGCCTGGAGCAACGGCCAGCTGTAAGCAGCGCCCGCCCATCAATCCCGCATGCGAAGGGGACGGCCGAGGCCGTCCCCTTTTTCGTTGCCGTGCGGATCGCCGGGCGCCGGGCCCGTGGCCCACAGCGCGGGGGCCTCCAAAATCATGCGGGAGACTTCCCCCTGCCCCTCCCCTAGGCTCGCTTCGTGTAGGAGAGCTTGATCCAGCCGCGGCCGTCGGACAGGCGGCCCCAATCGCCCTTGATCTTCACGATGCGCACGCGCTGGCCGTTGGCCAGGCCGCCCTTCACCGCCCCCGACGTGCTCGGCGTGGAGCGAATGAACAAGCCCCCGGGGGTGTTCACTCGATAGGTGCCCGGCTTCAACTTCGCCCACTTGACGTACACGGTGCGGTTCTTGGTCATGGAGAGCTTCGTGACCTTCTTCGTGAGCTTCTTGTTCGAGTACCAGCCCTTGAAGGTATAGCCGGACCGGCTCGGGTTCTTCAACGTCAGCGTGCCGCCGTACTTCTTCGGATTCGCCTTATGGTTCTTGCCGCCGTTCAGCTTGTAGGTGATCTTGTAGTTCTTGGCCCATTTGGCGTACACCGTGGCGTTTTGGTTGGTCAGCTTCGTGACGCGCTTCTTGAACTTCTTGTCGGCGTACCAGCCTTGGAAGGTATAGCCGGACCGCGTGGGGTTCTTCAACGCGACGGTGCCGGCGTAGGTGGCCGGGTTCCCCTTGGCGTTCTTCCCCTTGTTCAGCACGTACTTGATTGTGTACTGCGGCGCCGGGGCCGGCGCGGGAGCCGGCGTGGTCGTCGCAGGCCGGGAAGGGGTCGCTCCCGCCGCGGCCGAAAAATCGGTGTAGGCAAAATTGACATCCACATACTCCGGGATACCGTCAACCTGCCCTTTATCCATGCATTGCCACATATCATGGCCACCTGCGTAATCGGACACATGGTTCAGTTTTCCCGAGGCCGGATACTGAGCAACCCATTTAGCATATGATCCCGTCTTGAAGAATCCCTCGGTAAGAAAATTGGTGAACCAGTTCTTGTTGGCATACACCCCCGGGCGATAACCCGCTGCAGAAATTTTAGAGCAGAATGCCTCCGCCATCTGGGCAAGCAACGCGTTGCTCGTGTCATGCTGCCAGATAATGTTGCCCTCTTTGCCCACGCCATCAGTAAGCATCACCGATGGACGACCGGCACGATTCTCTTCTTCCAGATCGATAAATACAGGGTAAGCCACATCCTCTGGGTCAAGACCCGCCTGCTTTAGCAAAGAGAGCACATGGTTGGCCTCCGTTTGCGCCATAGCGACGGTCCACGCATAGGAATATAAGTAGATCCCTATTTTGATACCGTTGTCCTGACAACCTTTGACATACTCAAGGAACCTCGCATCAGTCATGGGCCTGCCCGATGATTTGCCAACATAGCCACAGCGAATTATGGCAAACACAACACCTGCCGCCTTGACTTTCTTCCAGTCGATGGCCCCTTGATGCACTGAAACGTCGATACCAAACGAACGCGCGTTTGTAACGGTCATTTTCTTGCCGCCCCATACCGTCTCATAGCCTGTTGCCGCCTTTTTCCATACACCCTCAGAAGACGCCGCTCGGGAGAACAAGGAAACCGAGTCGTCTCCCTCTTCTTCCAAGGCACCATTTGTTTCGGGGCTGGCAACAGGAATGCCGCCGTCATACCGCCAGCTGTTAGATTGATCGTCACCGGCTTCGGTGCCGCTGTCGGCAAAGGCCGCGGCGGGCACCAGCGACAGCGCGAGGACGAGGGCGAGGGCGACGTTGAGTGTCTTGTTCATAGAGGCTCCTTTTACACTCATGCGATCGGAACGCGCAACCGCGCGATGCGGAAACTGCGGAAGGCGGACGGCCCTACACGCGCTTGGCGTAGGAGAGGTTGATCCAACCGCGGCCGCCGGAAAGCTTGCCCCAGCCCTTGCTCACCTTCACCACTTTCACCTTCTGGTTGCGGTTCAAAGTGCCGCGCACCGGTGATGATGTGGAGGCCTTCTGCCGGATGTTGAGGCCCGAGGACGCCGTTACCTTGTAAGTGCCCGGCTTCAACTTCTGCCACTTGGCGTACACCGTGCGGTTCTTGGTCATGGAGAGCTTGGTGACCTTTTTCTTGAACTTCTTGTCGGTGTACCAGCCCTTGAACACGTAGCCGGTACGCGTGGGGTTCTTCAACTTCACCGTGCCGGCGGCTTTCTTGGGGTTGCTCTTGGCGTTCTTACCGCCATTCAGCTTGTAGGTGATCTTGTAGTTCTTGGCCCACTTCGCGTACAGGGTGACCTTCTTGTTGGTGAGCTTCGTCACCTTCTTCTTGAACTTCTTGTCGGTGTACCAGCCCATAAAGGTGTAGCCGGACCGCGTGGGGTTCTTCAGCGTGATGGTGCCGCCGTACTTCTTCGGGTTGCTCTTGTGGTTCTTGCCGCCGTTCAGCTTGTAGGTGATCTTGTAGGGCTGCGTCCACTTGGCGTACAGGGTGGCGCTTTTCTTCGTCAGCTTCGTCACCTTGTTCTTGAATTTGGAATCGGTGTACCAGCCCTCGAACTTGTAGCCGGCGCGGGTGGGCGTGGGCAGCTTCAGGGAGCTGACGTAGGCGACGGGGTTGGCCGCCACCATGGAGCCGCCGTTGAGTTTGTACTTCGCCGTGTACACCTTGGGTGCCGGGCCGAAGTCGACGTAGGAGAAGTTCACGTCGCAGTACTTGCGCGGCGTGCCGCTCACGGTGCCGATGGAGGTGAACTGCCAAATATCGGTGCCCTCCACCTTGGAGGACGTGCCGCCCCAGGAGTAGCGGGCCACCCAGCGGCTCCACTGGTTGGCGGCCATGGTCTCCTTCGAGAACACCTCGTCGGTGAGCACGTTGTTGAACCAGTCGGTGTTGGCGTAGATGCCCACGTTGTAGCCGGCCTTCTGGATGGCGCCGCACCAGGCGACGGCAATTTGGCCGAGCAGCTTCGCCCCGCCCTTCTTCTTCGTGAGATCGCGCTGGGCTTTGCACTCCAAGTCGAGGTAGACCGGCAACTGCAGATCCTCCGGCTCGATGCCGGCGGCATCGAGTGCTTTGAGCGTCTGGTCGATCTCGTTTTGCACCGAGAAGTCTCCGCCGTTCATATGGGTGGCACGAGAGAACAAATAGGCGCCGATCTTGATACCGGCCGCCTGGGCCCCCTGGATGTTCTGCACGAACCACGGGTCGTCGAAGCCTTTGCCGTTGGTGCCGCCGTCGCCAATGCGGATGATGGCGAAGGTGATGCCGTCGGCCTTCATCTTGTTCCAGTCGATGGCGCTGTACTTGCCGCCCTTCTCGTTGTTGAAGTACGAGATATCGACGCCCACTTCCTTCACACCGGGCACCGTGATGATGGTGCCCTTGCTGTTGGGCTTCTTGCGGTCGGTGTAAGTGCCCACCCCGTTGGTCGCCGACCACGTGGCACGATAGTCGTCGCCCACGTCGGAGAAGGCGCCGAAGGTGGCGATGCCGCCGTTCTCGTTCTCCTCCAGCCAGATGCTGTTGGGAACGCCGTCGGTGATGCGCCAGCTGTCGCCGCCGTCCACCGGCTCGCCGGCGCCCTCGTCATGGTAGCCCTCGGGCTCGTAGGAAGCGCGGAAGCCGTCCTCGCCCACAGCGAACTCGTCGCCGGCAAAGCCGCCGAAGGAATCGTCCGCCATGCCGCCGAAGGAGTCGTCGGCCCCTTCCGCAGCGGATTCGGCCGTTGCGTCTGCGGCAGGCTCGGCCAAGGGTGCGGCCGCTGCGCCTGCGACAGGTTCGGCCGAGGACGCAGCGGGTTCGGCCGCAGCCGAGGGGGTTGCCTCCGCGGCGGCCTCGGGGGCGTCGTCGGCGAAGGCGGCGGTGGGAACAAGGGCGAAGGTGAGCAGCGAGGCCAACAAAACGCGCAAGGCCTTGGAATTCATAGGGCACATCCTTTAGCAAATCGGGGGCGGTTCTGGGTCGGTTCCGTTAAAAGAGTTCGAGGATGATAGCATTTTTGACACCGTGTCCGCAAGCCGAACACCTGTCCTTTCAACCCGTGAGGTCGCAAAACGCCCGCGAACATCTCCCGTGGGACCCTCGGCGCCAACAGGCTGCACGAAATCCGTACAAAGCAACGCCTCGCAGCCCGAAAATGCGTACAAAGCCGCACTCTGCACGCATCCGACGCTCAGAATCCGTCACTTTGCACACCTGAGGGCACCGGCGCTGGGAATCCGTGCAAAGTGACGTCTCTCGGCCCGAAAATGCGGGCAGAGCTGAGTTCTGCACGCATGTGGTGTCCGGGATCCGTCACTTTGCACACGTGGTTTGCCGGAGGGCGTCGCGCAACAAAGAAGGCGGGCGGGGGGGGGGGGGGCCCGCCCGCCCGGGGGGGGGGGGGTGGGGGGGGGGGGGGGGGGGGAAAAAATGGGGGGGTGGTCACAACCAGGTGGCGCCGG
>CANPHS010000087.1 GCA_947573925.1 uncultured Enterorhabdus sp.
AGAGGCGCCATAGCCGAGGGCCCCTTCTGTGCCGGGAAGGGGCCCTTCCCTTTGTGTGAGACGCTTGGGACCATGCGGAGCGCACGAGCGAGAGATGTGCGGAGTGAAACAGTTCCAAGAAAAGACAAAGGGTTCTGTCCCCTCCAAAAACAGAACCCTCATCTATGCGAAGCTTGTGAGCTTCCCCGTAAGTCGCGGACTATTATAGCAGCATCATAGAAAAAGCAAAACAAAAACTTTTCCCGTTACTTTTCACCCGTGGTGAACTAGGGCATGGAAAAGGGCGCCCGGGATGGTCCGGGCGCCCTGGTCGTGGCGAGTGGGGTGCGCGGTGTTACTTCCGGCAGTGGTGGTCGTGCTTGCGCAGGTGGGCGTACTTGGCGCCGAAGGCGCAGATGTCGATGGCGCCGAGGCCGATGAGCAGCATGGAGAAGCCGGCCTTCAGAATTTGCTGGGCCGTGGCACCAGTCTCCGACCAGCCGGTCGAGCCGTTCATGCGGTAGCTGTCGAAGAACTCGCTGACTTCGGCCGGCGTGTAGAAGGCGAGCATGCACAGGCCGAACACGATGACGATGGCGCCCACCACCATGCCGCAGATGATGAAGACGCGTTCCGGATCGAGGGGCTCCGAGGGCTTCTTTGCGGCTGCGGCCTGAACGGCAGCCTGGGGGCTGTAGGCCGGCGCCGCGCCCGGACCCGTGGGACGGCCCGCGGCCTGCTGGGCCGCCGGCTGCGGCGCGGCGCCAGTTGCGGCCGGGGCGCCGTAGGTGGCCTGGTAGGCCGCCTGGGCTGCCGCAGGGTTGGCCGGGGAGGCCACGGGCTGGCCCGGGTAGGCGGTGGCGACGGCCTCGCGCTCGATGGCGCGGCCGTCGGCCACGTAGCCGGCGGCGGCTCCGGCGGCCACGGCGGGGGCAGCGCCCTCCAGGGGCACGGGATCGTTGGTGACGACGGGCTCGTCGGGGTTCAACTCCTGGGATTGCAGCACTTCGCCGAGCATCTCGGAAGGGGCGCCGGCCGCGGCGGTCTTCGGCTCCTCCACGATCCGGGCCGGCTCGCCGGTGGAAAGCACCTGCTCCTGCAGGGCGAAGCCGCGGGCCTCGTCGTCGGCCACGGCCTGGTCGACGGGGTAGGTGGCGGCCAGCGAATCTACTTCAAGTTCGTGCCCTTCGGCGGCATAGCCGGCCGCGGCATCGGGCGTCTGGTTGGTGTTCTCAGCCATGGGGAACTCCTCTCGGGGAAAGGTTTCGGTGGAACATCGACCAGCATAAAAGCGGGGCCGCCCCCAATGCGGAGCGGCCCCGTAAGCGTATGGCGACCGTAAGATTGCCGCCACCGTTTCGCTATTCCGTCGGATCGTCCTTCACGAAGGTGCCGACGAAGATGCTGGCCACGGCGCACAGAAGGCCGCCGATGACCCAGGCCATCCAGAAGTAGGGGGTGTGCCATGCCGGCACGAGCAGAAGCGCGAGGCCGACCGCGGTGGCCAGCACCATGATGATGCCGCACAGGCCGCTCGTCAACTGGCTCTTGCGGTGGCGGCGCTCTAGCCGGGCCCGGGCCCGGGCGATCTCGGCGTCGGAGGCATTCGGGATGCCCAAAAGCTCGCAGATCTGCTCGTCGGTGTACAGCCCCCGCAGCTCGGCGGCGTCTGCCTCGCGCACGTACTTTCGTCCTGGGGCGGGCCGCCGGCACTCTCGCGCATGACCTCGGCCCGGGCCTGGGCGGCCGCCGTGAGGGGCGCGGCGGTCAGGTCGCCCTGCACGAGGTCGTCCAGGGTGCAGTCGAAGATTTGGCACAGCTTCAGCAGCTTGTCCATCTCGGGATAGGCCCGCTCGGCCTCCCACTTGGTGACCGACTGGCGGCTCACGCCCACCATCATGGCCAGCTGCTCCTGGGTCAGCGAATGGGTGGCGCGCAGGTACTGCAAGTTGTCGCGGAAACTCATGGCGAGTCCTTTCGGGAGGCGGGAAGGTTGGATTCGGGTTGTCGACGCCGTTCACTTTACGGTAGCCGAGCCCGCGAATCCACCAACTTGCGGCATCATTTTCGTGCGCCCGAAAGTTGCCATCCCCAGGTCAGAGCCCACCTACCAGCTCAGCAGCTCGTAGCCGTCGTCGGTCACCACGATCTGCACTTCCCACTGGGCGGTGAGTGACTTATCGGCGGTGCGCACGGTCCAGCCGTTGGGATCGGTCATGTCGATCTCCTGGGCGCCGGCATTTATCATGGGCTCGATGGTGAACATCATGCCCGGCACCATGATGGGGCCGGTCCCCGGTTCGGTCACGAAGCTCACGAAGGGGTCCTCGTGGAATTCCAGGCCGATGCCGTGGCCGCCGAACTCGCGCACCACGCTGTAGCCGTGCTTCTTGGCGTAGGCGTTCACGGCCGCGCCCACGTCGCCCAAGTGCCCCCAGGGTTTCACGGCCTTCAAGCCCTCCTCCACGGCTTCCTTGGTCACGCGCACCAAATCGGCCGCCTCCGGCGACACCTCGCCGATGCAGAACATGCGGGAGGAGTCGGAGAAGTAGCCGTCCAGAATGGTGGAGCAGTCCACGTTCACGATGTCGCCCTCGGCGAGCACCTCGTCGGCGGAGGGGATGCCGTGGCACACCACCTCGTTCACCGAGGTGCACACGCTTTTGGGGAAGCCCTCGTAGTCGAGCGGCGCCGGGACGGCCCCGTGCTCGACGGTGTAGTCGTGCACCCACGCATCGATCTGCTCGGTGGTCACGCCGGGCCCGATGCGCTCGGCCACGTAGTCGAGCACGCCGACGTTCACCTCGGCGCTCTTCTTCACGCCCTCGATGTCGGCGGCGGTCTTCAGCAAGTCGCGGCCGGGCACGTCCTCGCCGGCCTCGTAGAGCTCCTCCAGACGCTCGTCGAAATCGAGGTGGCACTTCTTGTATTTGCGGCCGCTGCCGCACCAGCACTCGTCGTTGCGGCCGGGGCTGGTGAGTCCGTCGTACATAGGGGCGCTCCTTGCAAGTTCGCTTCGTGAAACCGTTCGCCGCCCATGGTACTACAAGTTCGCCCGGGCCGCCCTTTCACGAACGCGGGGCGTTGCCGATGTCGAGGGCGCGGTACAGCCGGTCGGGCACGAGGCTCACCAAATCGTCGGTCCAGCGGGCCAGGTCGGTGGGCTCGTCGGAGCGGAACCAGTCGTTCATCACCTCGCACTCCAACTTCGAGAACACCTCCACGATGAACAGCAGGTTGTCGCTCACCTCCATATGGCGGTAGTTCTGCAGCGTGTCCAAAAGCACGGTCTTGCGGTTTTCCGGCATGATGGTCTGGCCGAAAGGGGTGTTGATGGAGTACTGGATGGACTCGCGGAAGAACTCACGCTCCTGGGCGATGAGGCGCAGGTGGTGGTAGTAGCCGGTCCTCCAGTCGATGGTGCGCCCGATTTCGTTCAAATAGAACTGGCGGCAGAAAATAGAGTACCACCAGGGGATGTCGTACTTGCTTTCGAAATGGCGGTAGAACGTCTGGCGGGATATGCCCGCATTGCGACAAATTTCGGCCACGGTGATCTGATCGAGAGATTTGTCCACGGCATGCAAGATTTTCATCTTGGTGCTCAATTCCGGAGAATTGAAAATGCTCTCACCCAGTGCGAGATCAGTGATCATGGGAACGCCCCCTTCTGTTCGGCGCGGGTACGAATCCGTGGTCTGCCATGTCCCCCTTGGAAGCATAGTACCTGATCGCTGTAGCTGTATTGACGACATGTTCACAGGATTATCAAGGCGACAATGACATCGCAAGCCACGTGTTCCAATTTTGTTACATTCTCTCGATTTTGTCTTTCGAATCAAACAAAAACCCGCTGACATTCTTTCTTGGGGAACAGGTGTCATATCTCGACCTTTGCGCTCGTTCTTGTGCGCCCTCACAATTCTTAATACAGGAGGAGGTGCTCTTATCCAGCATCTTCAAAACCGGATAGGAAAGAGGGTTCCTATGAACGAAAGGGCAAAGTACAAGCTCATCGGATTCATCATGATGTTCATGTCATCATCGCTGATGGGCGGCATCGGAGCGTTCACGCGCTTCATCGACGCACCGGGCGACTTCGTGTCGTTCTGGCGCAACTTCGCGGGCCTTATCGCGCTCACGATCATCTTCTTGTTCATCGGTGGGTTCAAGAAGGTGAAGGCCACGCGCTTCTCGGGCATGATGTTGCTCTCGGGCATTTTCCTGGGCCTGCTGTCGGGCCTGTACTGCCTGTCCACCCAGTACACCACGCTGGCCAACGCATCGTTCCTCATTTACACCGGTCCTATTTACTCGACGATCCTCGCGGCGATATTCCTGAAAGAGCGAATCGACTGGCGCGGCATTTTGTGCATCGTGGCGGTGGTCATCGGCATGTTGTTCATCGTGGGCATTGTGACGCCGCAGGGCCTCACCCTGGACCTCGACCCGGCTTACGCCTTCGGCAACGCCATCGCGCTGTCCTCCGGCGTGGCCTACGGCCTGTACCTGTTCTTCTCCCGCTATCGCGAGGATTGCGACTCCAACGTGCGCTCCTGGTGGAACTTCCTGTTCGCCTCCCTGGCCATTCTGGTGCTGCTGCTGTGGCACAACTTCTTCCTGCAGCCGCTGTCCTACACCGAAAAGGTGAACGGCGTGACCCAGTTCGACGCCGCGGGCCAGGTCATCACCCATCCGTGGAGCCTGTTCACCATGCCGCTCGATTCCTGGCTGTGGCTGATCGCCGCCGCCCTCATCACCGGCTTCGGCGCGTTCTACCTGCTCACCCATGCCACCAAGCGCCTGAAGGCCGGCGAGTTGGCCGCCATCTCCTACCAGGAGACCATCATGGCGTCGCTTCTGGGCCTGTGCCTGTTCGGTGAGACCATGACCCCGTTCCAGATCATCGGCGGCGCGCTCATCGTCATCGGCGGTGTGGCCCAGATCATCTTCACCACGAGCGCGGCCAACAAGGAGGAAAACGACGCCGCCATCGACGGCGAAGTGACCCTGGCCGCCCAGGTGGGCGCCGGTGGGGCCGGCTTCATCGACGCCACCCCCGACGGCATGGACCCGAAGCTGGCCGCCATGGCCGAAGGGGCCCAGAAGGCCGCCGACACCTACGACGAGGAGCACCCCGGCACCGCCGCCTGCTAGGTTTCCTTCACTTTCGCGGAAGGCCGGGCTGGGGAACAGAACGTTCGGCCTTCCGCTTGCATCACAGTCCATCGGGCCCGGTTGGGAGGGCGGGTCCCGCTTTCAAGGAGGTACCATGAAAAATTCCGTGTACATGGAGGAGATGGACGCGTTCACCTATCGCGAGAAGCTCGCGAAAGATGCCGTCGTGTTCATTCCCGTGGGCGCTTTGGAACAGCATGGCAGCCACATGGCCATGTGCGTGGACGCGGCGCTCACCAAGGCCATGGCCGGCGCCACGGCCGAGGCGCTGACGGCCGACACCGACGGTGCTCTCACCGGTATCGTGTGCTCGCCTATCAACTTCGGTTTCCGTTCCCAGCAGCGTTCCGGCGGCGGCTTCCACCTGTCGGGCACCACGTCGCTGTCGGGCACCACGCTCATCGCGCTGGCTCGCGACATCTGCTACAGCCTCATCGAGGACGGCGCCCGCAAGATCGTGTTCATGAACGGCCACTACGAGAACTACCAGTTCATCTTCGAAGGGGCCGAGCTGGCCTTGGAGAAGGCCTCGGCCGAGGGCATCCGCGACGTGAAGATCCAGCTGCTCTCCTATTGGGATTTCGTGGACGAGGCCACCATCGAGGCGCTGTACCCCGATGGCTTCACCGGCTGGGACCTGGAACACGCCGGCGTGATGGAGACCTCCCTCATGCTGCTGTTCTACCCCGATTTGGTGGACATGGACCGCATCGACGAGAGCCTGTACACCGGCCTGCCCGCCGAGCTGCCCAACTACGACGTGCTACCCATTGTGGCCGACTACACGCCGCCGTCGGGCTGCCTGTCGCATCCGGGCGCCTCTACCCGCGAGAAGGGCGTCATCCTGCGCGACGTGGCCGTGAAGCATATGGTCGCGGCCATCGAGAACGAATTCTCCGGGGCCGGTGATTTCCATGAGGACTAGCGACAGTGCCGCCGCGGCTCCCGCGGCCCCGCAACCCCATGGCGACCTCAAGCGCGTCGTCGCCTCGTCGTTCCTCGGGAACTTCATCGAATGGTTCGACTACGCCACCTACACCTACTTCGCCATTACCATCGGCATTGTGTTCTTCCCCGAATCCGAAGTGAATTCCACGCTTCTGGCCTTCGCCATCTTCGCTCTGGCCTTCATTTTCCGCCCCCTGGGCGCCATGTTCTGGGGGAACATGGGTGACAAGAAGGGCCGCAAGCAGTCGCTGGCCATCTCCGTGCTGCTCATGTCCGGCGCCGCCTTCCTTATCGGTTGTCTGCCTTCCTACCAGGCCATTGGCATTGCGAGCCCCATCCTGCTGTTGGTGCTCCGCAGCGTGCAGGGCTTCTCCGTGGCGGGCGAGTATTCCGGCGCCGCGGTGTTTCTGGCCGAGTACGCGCCGCCCGACAAGCGCGGCCGCTACTGCTCGCTCGTGCCCGCTTCCACGGCCACCGGCCTTCTGGCCGGGTCCACCATGGCCCTCGTGCTGAAGATGGCGCTGCCCGAGGCCGCCATCATCGAGTGGGGCTGGCGCATCCCGTTTTTGCTGGCCGGTCCGCTCGGCTTCATCGCCCACTACATCCGCACCAAGCTGGAGGATTCCCCGGCTTTCAAGGAGATGGAGAAGGAGAACAAGGAGGCGGCCCATCCGACGCACCTCGTGTTCAAGAAGTACCGCAAGCGCCTGCTGTCCTCCATTTCCGCCACTATGGTGAACGCCGTGGGCTTCTACCTGGTGCTGACCTACCTGCCCACCTACCTGACCAGCTACACCACCATGGAGGCCTCCCAGGCCCAGCTGGCCACGGACATCGCGCTCATCGCGTATCTGTTCATCATCTTCGGCGCCGGCACCCTGTCGGACAAGGTGGGACGCCGCCGGATGCTGCTGACCGCCTGCGGCGCGTTCTTCGTGCTGTCCATTCCCTGCTTCCTCATGCTGGGCACGGCGGTGTTCCCCGTGGTCATCGCGGCCGAGCTCATCATGTGCGTCACGCTGTCGCTGAACGACGCGAACATCGCCTGCTACCAGGCGGAAATGTTCCCCACGGAAGTGCGCTACACTGGCGCGGCCCTGGGATCGAACCTGGCCTACGTGGTGTTCGGCGGCACGGCCTCCTTCGTGGCCACGGCGCTCATCGACGCCACGGGCAACGGCCTCATGCCGGCCTTCTATATGATGGCTATCAGTGCTGTGGCTGGAATTATCTTGTTCTTCACCGCCCATGATTATAATGGGATACCCTTGGACGAGATTGAGTAGTTGGTTGGTTGACGCTGGTCCGTTGCCCCTGCTTTTCTGGGCCAGCTCCCTCTGAGGGGCCAACTCTTGAACTTGCTCCAAGCGGCCTGGGGCTGGGTTTTCTGGCGTTTACCCAGCCCCTCGTCGAGGACCCTGCGGCCTGCCCGGGCTGCGGGGTCCTCGGCTTTTGGGCGGGCATCCAAGGGGGCGCGGGCGTTATTGGCCCATCTTCCATTTCCTTTGGCGCGGGGCCGTGTTACCCTAGGCCCTACGGCGGAAACGGGACAGCAGGGAGGTGCGCGGTGGCAGCGGTCAGTCCGGGTGTGTACAAGAAGGTGCTGAGCGTGCGGGCGGCCTATCCCTTCGATATCGCCTGTCTGCTCATGCGCTTCTTCGGCTCCATGCTGAACATCGGCACGGTGACCATGATCACCCTGTCGGGCTACTCGTTTTTCACGGCGGGCCTCGCCTCGTCGCTCATCGCCCTGTCCATTTTCGTGGTGACGCCGCGGGTTTCCAAACGCATCGACGAGCGCGGCCAATCGGCTGTGGTGCCCAAGGCCGCGGCCGTGTCGCTGGCGGGCCTGGTGATTCTGGTGGCCAACGTGATGGCCCACGGGCCGGTGTGGCCCCTGTTCGTGGGGGCGCTCTTGGTAGGGTTCTACCCGAGCCCCCAGGCCATGGCCCGCGCCCGGTGGACCTACCTCATTCGCTCGGGGCGCTTGGGCGAGGCGGCTCCCGATTTGCGCACCATGTTCTCCTACGAGAGCGTGCTGGACGACATGGCGTTCATTTTCAGCCCTTCCATCTCCATTGCCCTGGCCGCCACCATCGCGCCAGTGGCGGGCATGGTGGCCGGCGGGGTCGCCTTCGCCGTGGGCGTGGTGCTGCTGTGCGCGTCGAAGGCCACCGAGCCGGTGCCCGGCTGGTCCGACGAGCCAGTGGGGGAGAACGCCGCGGCCGAGGTGGAGGGCCAGCCGGCCGAGGGGGCGGCCGTGCCCAAGAAGAGCCTGCTGCGCACGTCGGCGGCAGTGCGCGTGCTGTTCGTGACCTACGCCTTCGCCGGGGCGTTCTTGGGCCTGTTCGACACGGCCACGGTGTCGCTGTCCGAGGAGCTGCACAGCCCCGACTTCGCCGGCGCGGTGCTCATGGCCTCCGGTGCCGTGTCCATGGTGGTGGGCTTCCTGTTCGGCATGGTGCGCCTGCGGGCGCCGCTGCCCAAGCAGTTCGTGGTGGCCGCCTGCGCCGTGGGGCTGTCCTTCGGCACCATGTTCCTGATCGATTCGGCCCCCAAGCTGATGATCGTGGCCCTGCTGGGCGCGGCCACCTACGCCCCGCTGCTCATTGTGGCCAACGGCGTGTGCGAGCGGGCGGTGCCCGATGCCCGGCTCACCGAGGCCATCACCTGGCTGAACGCCGGCTACACCTGCGGCGCCGCCTTCGGTCCCACCACGGCCGGCGCCATTATCGACTTGTTCGGTACCATGGCCTCATTCAAGGTGGGCACGTTGCTGTGCCTGGGCATGCCTGTGACGGCCATCTTGTGCTACCGCATTGTGAAGCGCAACATTCTGCCCGCCTACACCGTGGTGGAACGGCGCGACCTGACCTAAGCGTGCCGCCTAGCGGTGTATGCGCGGCCCCGCGGCATGCGTACCGCCCTGCGTGATGTGTGCATTCTGGCGGTGCGTACGCTGCCGCCCCGCGACGTGCGCGTTGCCGCCACGGCCGTCGTCTTCGCGATTTCTTAATCATTGGGGAAACGGTGACGATTTCGCTACTGAATTGCTGTCATTAAGCCCAAGCTGTCACAATGAGCCCACGAGATTTCGAGAAAGGATCGCTATGGATCAGATGAACTATACCCCGGGCGCCCCCGTGCCGCCCGCTGCCCCGGCACCGGCGCCGGCCTACGCCAAGGGCTGCGTGGCCGCCGCCTGGGCCGACATCAAGGAAACCCCCGGCTACGTGGGCAAGCTCGTGGTGCTCGGCCTTATCATGTGCGTGCCCATCCTGAACTTCGTGGTGCTGGGCTACCTGCTGCACTGGGCCCGCGAGGTTCCCTTCGGCGGCCGCACCCCCATGCCGGCCAAGTACGTGACGGGGAAGAACTTCGAATTCGGCTTCTACGCCTTCGTCATCGCGCTGGTGGTGGGTCTGGTGACCGGCATCATCGGCATGATTCTCGGCGTGATTCCAGTGCTGGGCTGGATCGCCTACATGGCCGTGCTGCTGGCGGGCACCGTGGCCGCGAACCTCATGCAGATGCGCATGATCATGGGCTACACCATCGGCGACGGCTTCGCCGTGAAGGACCTGTGGAATGTGGCGAAGCGCAAGCCGGGCGAGCTTTTGGTGGTCACCCTGGTGCCCGGCATTGT
>CANPHS010000088.1 GCA_947573925.1 uncultured Enterorhabdus sp.
GGTCGCTCCGTCCCCCTCCCCGAATCGCCCTCCTCGAAAGGCCGCGGGACGCCCTCCCGGGTAAGCTGTCCCGCTTTCGCTTCGCGTAACGTGGGACAGTTTACCCGGTAGGGCGTCCCTCCAGCAAAAGGGGCCCGCAAGCGCAATGGCTTGCGGGCCCCTTTCTCGGTGCGTTATGGCGCGGCGCCTACACGGCCACGATGTTCACGAGGCGGCCGGGGACGTAGACTTCCTTCTTCACGGCCTTGCCCTCGATGGCGGCGGCCACGGCCTCGCGGGCGGCGACCAGCACGTCGGCCTCGGGGGCGTCGGCGGCCACCATGATGCGGGCCTTCACCTTGCCGCAGATCTGCACAGCCAGCTCCACCTCGTCGGCCTTCGCCTGCTCGGGGTCAAACTCCGGCCACGGCTGCCCGTAGGCGAAGCCCTCGTTCCCCAGCGCCTTCTGCCACAGCTCGTCGGCCAGGTGCGGCGTGAAGGGCGCCATGAGCTTCACGAGCGTCTCGGCCACTTCGCCGTCCAGCGCGATGTGATCCTCGCAGGCCGCACGGGCCTCAGGGGAGAAGGCTCGCAGGTACTCGCCCGTGGCGTTCGACAACTCCATGATGGCGGCGATGGCGGTGTTGAAGTTATGACGCTCGATGTCGGCGCTCACCTTCTGCACCACGCGATGGCGCTCGCGGGCCAACTTCTGGGCCGCCTTCACGGCCACCTCGGGGGCGGGAGCCTCCTGGAACAACGTCTCGTCGCCGGCCTTCCCTACCAGGTCGTGCACCTGGCGCCACAGGCGGTTCAGGAACTTGTACATGCCCGGCAGGCCGTCCTCGTTCCACAGCTTCTCTTTCTCGGGCGGCCCGAGGAACAGGATATAGGCACGCACGGCGTCGGCACCGTATTCCGCGATCATCTCCTCGGGGGACACCACGTTGCCCTTGGACTTGCTCATGACGTCGCCGTGGGCGTCGAGCACCATGCCCTGGCACAGCAGGTTCGTGAAGGGCTCGTCGAAATCGAGCAGGCCCAGGTCGCGCAGCACCTTCGTGAAGAAGCGGCTGTACAACAGGTGCAAAATGGCGTGCTCGATGCCGCCGATGTACTGGTCCACGGGCATCCAGGCGTTGGCCTTCGCGGAGTCGAAGGGGGCGTGGATGTTGTGCGGGTCGGTGTAGCGCATGTAGTACCAGCTGGAGCACGTGAAGGTGTCCATGGTGTCGGTCTCGCGCCGGGCCAGGCCGCCGCACACGGGGCAGGTGCACTCGGCGAAGCCGGCGTGGGTGGCCAGGGTCTCGCCGGCGGCCAGGTCGATGTCCTCGGGCAGGCGCACGGGCAGATCCTCCTCGGGCACCGGCACCACGCCGCAGGCGGGGCAGTGGATGGCCGGGATGGGGTTGCCCCAGTAGCGCTGGCGGGAAATGAGCCAGTCGCGCAGGCGGAACTCCACGGTGCGCTTGCCGCGGCCCATCTCCTCCAGGGCCGCCACGATGGCCGCCTCGCCTTCGGAATGCTTACCGCCCTTCATGCCGGTGTATTCCCCGGACTGAACGAGAATGCCCTCGGCGGCGTAGGCCTCCGGCCAGTCCACCTCGGTCACCACGCGGCCCTGCTCGCCGGCGAGCTGCGGGTACAGCGGGTCGTCCTCGGGCAGGATGATGGGGATGATGGGCAGGTCGTACTTGCGGGCGAACTCGAAGTCGCGGGTGTCGCCGCAGGGCACGGCCATGACGGCGCCGGTGCCGTAGTCGGCCACGATGTAGTCGGCCACCCACACGGGCACCTTCTCGTTGTTGATGGGGTTCACCACGTAGCGGCCGGTGAACGCGCCGTGCTTCTCGTGGTCGCCCTGGGCGCGTTCCACGGCGCTCACCTTCTTGGCGGCCTCCACGAGCTCCATGACCGGCTGCTCGTATTCCGTACCGGCCACCAGGTCGGCGAGCCCAGCGTACTCCGGCGCCAGCACGAAGAAGCTGCAGCCGAACAGCGTGTCGGCGCGGGTGGTGAACACGGTGATGATGTCCTCGGCGGTGGGCGCATCCGGCGCGTTGCCCTCGGCGTCGCACAGGATGAAATCAACGTTGGCGCCCTCGGAGCGGCCGATCCAGTTGGCCTGCTGCTGCTTCACGCGCTCGGGCCAGCCCGTGAGCTGGTCGAGGTCGTCCAGCAGCTCCTGGGCGTAGTCGGTGATCTTGTAGTACCACTGGGTGAGGTCGCGCTTCTCCACCTCGCTATCGCAGCGCCAGCACTTCCCCTCGATGACCTGCTCGTTGGCGAGCACCGTGGCGCAGGAGGGGCACCAGTTCACGGGGCTGTTGCGGCGCTCCACCAGCCCGCGCTCCCAGAACTTCAGGAAGATCCACTGGCCCCAGCGGTAGTACTCGGGGTCGCAGGCCACTACCTTGCGGTCCCAGTCGTAGCTAAAGCCCATGCGGCTGAAACTCTTCTTCTGGGTCTCGATGTTCTCGTAGGTCCAGATGGCCGGGTGGCTGTGGTGCTTCACCGCGGCGTTCTCGGCGGGCAGGCCGAAGGCGTCCCAACCCATGGGATGCAGCACGTCGAAGCCCTGCATCTTTGCGTAGCGGGCCACCACGTCGCCGTAGGTGTAGTTGCTCGCGTGGCCCATGTGCATGTCGCCGGAGGGGTACGGGAACATCTCCAACACGTACTTCTTCGGCGCCGGGGAATCATCCGGCGAGCGGAACAGCCCCGCCTCCTCCCAGGCCAGCTGCAGACGCGGCTCTATCTCATGGGGATTGTAAGCTTTCATGGCACTCCCTCGAAATCATCGGCTGAACGGTCACCGGAGCCACCCTGCGGACAGCCCCAAAAGTTGATTTCCCCATTATAGCCATGATTTTCCCCAGCGGAAGAGCCGCGCCGCGCGGACGCACAACAACCAAGCCCGACGGAGCCGAGAAACGGAGCGTCGCGGCCATCCGTCGGCTACACGTCAGCAGAACGTCGTCGGGGTACCCCCCCGCTGCTTCAAGGATGGAGCCCCCTACCGCACGCGGCGCAGGGAGGCGCCGCAGTTCCAGCAGGTGTCACGGGCACCGTCGTTGTCGGCGGCGCATACGGCGCAGGTGCGGCGCGGGTGCGGCGCGTCCTCGGTGACGGTGCCGGGCAGGGGCACGTCGGCGTCTTCGTCGGCCAGCCGCTCCAGAGCGGCCCGAATGCCCTGGACGCCCGTGATGTGCGCCACTTCCAGCGCGTCGCGCCCCGCACCTCCGGGTACGCCGGGCCGCGCAGCCCCCGTCGGACCTTTCTTGTGGTTTGCCGCCATTTCGCCATCCCTCCCGCACCGCCAACTTCGCTTTCGGGTACCATGATAGCCGAAACAGCGCGAACCGCATCCCCGAAGGAGCACCCATGAACTTCCATAACGCATCGTTCAAGGCCGCCTACGGCACCTCCGAGCAGCTGCCGGCGTCCACGGGCCCCGAGGTGTCCTTCGCGGGCCGCTCGAATGTGGGCAAGTCGTCGCTTCTGAACAAGCTCATGTACCGCAAGGGCCTGGCGAAGGTGTCCTCCACGCCGGGCAAGACGGCCACCATCAACTTCTACGACGTGGACGGCCACGACCTGGTGGATCTGCCCGGCTACGGCTACGCCAAGGTGTCGAAGGCCGAGAAGGGCCGCTGGAGCGACCTCATCGAGGGCTACTACAACCAGGACCGCGACTTCGCCCTGGTGGTGTCGCTCATCGACATCCGCCACGAGCCCTCGGCGCTCGACCGCAACATGGTGCGCTTCCTGCAGGACGCCGGGCTGCCCTTCGCCATCGCGCTCACCAAGGCGGACAAGCTGTCGAAGCAGCAGCAGATGAAACAGCGCGGCATCATCAAGAAGGCGCTCGATCTGCCCCGGGGCGTGCCCATGGTGGTCACCTCCTCCGAGAAGGGCGACGGCATCGACGAGCTGCGCAGCCTCATCTCCCAGGCCATAGGCGCTTAAGGGGCGCATGCCCCGTGGCCGCGGTCGCCCCAACCTCTTCCATTCAGCCGCCCGCACGGGGCGGCTTTTTCTTCCGCCGACCGGGGCCCGAAAAGGCGAATGCCCCAGCAGGAGGGAGCCGGGGCATTCTGGAGAGAGAGGAGGGGCCGCCGGCGGAACCGGGGCACGGAATAGGCTGAAAGGGGCGGGGAAGGCGTCGGCAGCGAAGGCCTCCGAATCCCCGCGGACCGCCCGAGGTCTTACTCGGCGGTTTCCACGGTGCGCACCACCGGGGCTTCCACGACGGGCAGCTCCACGGCCGGGGCCGCCGCCGGGGCGCCCTTCGGCGTGCCGAAGAAGAGCTTCATGTAGTGCACGAAGACGTAGGTCACCATGACGGCGGCGAACACGGTCTCCAGGGCGATGAGCGCCTCGACCACGGGCAGGGCCGGGATGGCGTAGCCGGCGGCGAAGAGCGCCTGCACGCCCTTGCCGAGAGCCATGGCGGAGATGACAAAGGGGAAGGTCATGGCCGCGTAGCTCGGGTAGAACTTCAGGGCGACGAACTTCGGCAGCTGGGTGAGCACCATGAGCAGCTTCAGCTGGCCGAGGGCCATGAGCACGCCCACGAACACCATGTTCGGCTCGGGCATGACGGCCAGGTACCCCACCACCGACAGGCTCATGGGGGCCGCGAAGATGCAGAACAGCGGGCGGGCCGGCTCGGGAACCTCATGCTTGAGGTAGCGGGCCACCATGACGGCCAGCAGCACCATGAAGCAGGCGAAGCCGAACCAGAAGACGCCCTGGCCGAAGGCCTGCATGCCGAAGGCCGGGGACGTCACCGACGCCACGATAATGCCCACGTAGCAGATGAAGTAGGTGGGGAACACCTCGTGCAGCTTGAAGTTGCGAATGTAGTGGGCCGTGAACCACGCCATGAGCGCGAAGTGCCCCGCCACGGCCGCGCACCACAGCCCGAAGGCGGGCACGATGGCCGCCGGCGCGAGGTAGCCGGCCAGCTGCATGAGCGTCATGAAGAAGGTAGCCGACACGCTGGCCAGGATGGAGTTCTTGAAATCCTCGCGGATCATGGAGGGGAACAGCACGATCTTCGCGACGATCATGCTCACCAGGAACACCGACAGGCCGCCGCAGATGAGGTGCGCGACTTCGGTGTAGGGCTGGAGCAGGTTGCCCAGAGCCGCCAGACCGAGGGCGAGGCCAGCCGTGGGAATGGGTACTTTCTTGATTATCTCGCGCATGGCGCCGCCTTTCTGAATCGGGCTCGTTGAATGTACGGGACGGTTCGGACCACGGGCCACCGGGCATTTCGCAGTGAGCCGCAGGAACTCAGTGCGATCATTATGCGCGGTTTATAACCAAAAGAAAACTTATATATATTTATGCTGCCATAAGTCTGCGTTATTGATATGATCCATAGTGACGAACATTTGAACACCTCAACCATGGTTGGACACAGCGGGGACGGCCGGTGTTCTGACCGAGCGAGTTCCGCAACTATGGATAAGCGTAAAGGGAGTACGGGATGTCTTGACCGAGCGAGTTCCGCAGCGACTGGAAATGCCCAGTGGGCATTTCCACCAAGCGAGGACTGTCTGAGCGAATCAAGATATCCCGTACTCCCGAGCCCAGCAGAGCCACAAACAGAAAGAGAGTCGTTGTGCAAGATTTCCGCGTGAAGACCTTCCTCACGGTCTGCCAGACCCTGAACTACACCCGGGCCGCCGAGGAGCTGGCCCTCACCCAGCCCGCCGTGTCCCAGCACATCACCTACCTGGAACGGGAGTACGGCGCGAAGCTGTTCGCCTACCATCACAAGAAGCTGGAGCTGACCCGGGCCGGCCGCGTGCTGCGGGACGCCTTGGCCACCATGGCCCACGACGACAAGCTGCTCCACGAGCGCATCGCGGAGGTGGCCCACGGCGCCGCCATCCCCCTGCGCATCGGCATGACCCTGACGGCGGGCGAGTACGTGGTGGCCGCCCCCCTCGTGCGCTACCTGGCCGATCATCCCGAAATCCAAGCCACCGTGCGCTCCGGCGGCACCAAGCGCCTGCTGGAGCTGCTGCGCGGCGGCGAGATCGACTGCGCCTTCGTGGAGGGCCTCTACGACAAGAGCGCCTTCGCCGGCGACACCTTCCGCACCGAGCCGTTGGTGTGCATCTGCGCCGCCGGCCACCGGTTCGCCCGGCGCCCCGTGCAGCTGGAGGACCTCCTCGGGGAGCGGCTCATCCTGCGCGAGCCGGGCAGCGGCAGCCGCGACGTCCTCGTGCACGCCCTGGCCAAGCGCAACCTCACGCCCGAGGCCTTCGCCGACACCTGCGTGGTGGAAAGCCTCGACATCATCAAGATCTTCGTGGCCGGCGACCTCGGCATCTCCTTCGTCTACGAGGCGGCCATCCAGCGGGAGCTGGCGGAGGGGAGCCTGCGGGTACTGCCGTTGGAACACGAGCCCATCGACCACGACATCTCCTTCGTGCGGCTGCCCCACAGCATCTTCGAAGCCGAGCTTGCGGCCCTGTTCGACGGCCTCCGGGCATAAAAAGTGGGACACCTTACCCGGTAAGGTGTCCCACGGAAGAGCGCTGGGTGGCGCGGCGGCCTACAGGTCGGCGGCCAGGGTCAGCAGGAGCAGGGCGTCGTGGGCGATGGCGTCGTCCACGAGCTCGCGGGTGAGCACGGTGTCCTTCTTCACGGTGAAGGCGCCGTCCTCGCTGGTCACGTCGTCGATGAGCGTGGCGCCCACGAGCAGCTCCACCAGCTGGGCATCCTCGGCGGACAGCTCGGCGGCGGCTTCCTCGGCGGCTTCCTCGGCCACCTCCTCGGCAATCTCTTCCTCTACGGCCTCTTCCACGGCCTCGGCATCGGCCTCGGCCTCCACCTCGGCGGCCACGGCCACGGCGGCGGTCACCTCGGCGGCGGAGGGAGCCGGCGCGACCTCTTCCACGATTTCCTCTTCCACCACATCGGCGGTGGCGGCACCGCCGGCACGCAGCTCAGCGGCCGTCTTGGCGCCGTTGTCGACGAAGACGAACTCGGGGGCGAAGAACACGAAGGTGTCGGCGGCGAACACGGTGCCGTCGTCCAGGGTGATGGCGGTTACCGCACCGTACACCGGGTCGAAGTCATAGCCGGCTACGGAACCCAGCTTGTCGCCGGTGCGGCTGTACACCTCGACGCCCGTGAGCTTGAAGCCGCCGGCGATGAGCGCCTGGGCGCTGGCATCGGAGGCGGGCAGGAAGTTCTCGCGCGACTGCACGGTGACGAAGGTGTCGCCGACGGCCAGGGCGCAATCGAAGGGAAGCACGAGGGGGGCGGTGGTGGTGGCGCTGGCCACGATGTAGTGGCTGACGGCCAACGTGTCGCAATCGACGCGCAGCTCGCGCATCTTGCCGATGACCCGACGATCGTCGAGGCCGACGACGTTGCGAACGAGAATGGACTCATTGGTTTCCATCTTCAGCTCTTTCTCGGAGGGAGCGGGCCGCACGCGCAGCCGCAATGCTCAATCTTGCAGATAGGCCCCATTGTATACGAAAGCTCCGCCGCCGTCAGCGAAAACTGCGTCCATTTGAAAGGCTGCGAAGAAAATTCGCGGCCGGCTATTTGTTGGGATCGACGCTGCCCTCGGAGGTGACGACCGTCGCGTTCTCGTCCACCTGGTAGATATCGCTGGAAAGCAGGTCGCGGGTGGTGCGCACGCCGTCCTGGTAGTATACGCGGAAGGCCTCGGACACGTAGTACTGCCGATCGGTGCCGCCGGCGTCTTCCCGCTCGTAGCGGCTGACAATTTGCGAGATGGCGTCCACGGTGCGCCCCTCGGGCAGCGGGTCGCCCACAATGCTGACGTCCACGGTCTGGCCCACGGCCTTCGCGTGGATAGTCATGGGGTGGTCGGTGTTGTTCTTCAGCTGCAGGTCGAAGGACCCGTAGACGATGGTGGCGTCGAGCCCGATGGGAGCGTAGTCGGAAGGCACCGAGTGGGGGTGGCGCTCCACGATTTCCAGGTCGGCCTTCACGGCGGCAATGTAGAGCGCCGTAGATACCTGGCACACGCCGCCGCCGTCGCCCTGGGCCACTTCCCCGTTGCGGATGACCGCGGCCTCCTTGTAGCCGCGCTCGGCCGAGGTGTTGCCCACGGTTTCGTTGAAGGAGAAGGTGCCGCCCGGCTCGATAACCGTGCCGTCGATGGCCTCGGTGGCCAGGCGGATGTTCTCGCTGCGGCCCGCGTCCTCGCTTTGGGAAATGGCCTGGTACTCGCCGATAACTTCCTGCTCGGGCGCCTGGGGCTGTTCGGGGGCTTCCGGCGCGGCCGGCTGCGCGGCGGCCGGCTCGGGCGCGGGGGTCGGGGCGGGGTCGCGCTGGGCGACGCTTTCCCAGAGCACCGGGTTGCCAAAGGCCATGGTGGCCGACAGCACCACGGCGCACACGGCCACGAAGGGCGCCGCATAGGGCGATGCCACAGGGAAGCGCGGCCGACGGCCCATAACCGGGCGATCGGGCAGGGGCCGACCGGCGCCGGCGTGGTCGTCGTAGACGGGCGGTTTCACATGGGAGCGCGGTGCCATGGCCTAGCCCATCCTCTCGACGGCGTCGAGCTTGATGCGCTCCACCCGGGTAAGCACGCTGGCATGGCGCAGCTCGGCGGCGAGCGCCCGGGCCTTGTCGCCCTGGCCGGCCTTCACGTAGCAGGCCATTTCCTCGAAGAGGGCCCGGCGCGCATCGGCGCCCTCGGCCGCAGCGGCAGCCTCGCCGTACAGGCGGGCGGCCACCGGGTACAGGCCCTTGTCGCGCAGGCTCTGGGCCTTGGCCAGGAATTCCTCGAAGCGGGCCTCGCGGGTGGAGGCGGGGGCCACCGCCGCCGGCACGAAGTCGGCGGGCACCTGGATGCCATGGTCGGGCTCGGGCTGCGGCGCGGGGGCCGGCGCGGGCTGGGGCGCGAGGACGACTTGCGGCCGCGGTGCCGGGGCAGGCGCGGGTTGCGGCTTGGGAACCGGCGCGGGCTGGGGCGCGGCCACAGGCTCGGGAGCCGGAACAACGACCGCAGGTTCGGGACGCGGAGCCGGCTGCGACTTGGGAACCGGCGCGGGCTCGGGAGCCGCCATCGGTTCGACCACAGGTTCGGAAGCCGGGACCGATACAGGCTCGGGACGCACGGGGGTCGGCTCGGCCACGACCACGGGGGCTGCAGGCGCGGGCGCGGGAGCCGCCGCGGGCACCGGGGCCGGGAACGTCACCGATTCGGGACGCACAGGCTCGGGAGCCGCCGCGGGCGTCGGGGCCGGGACCGTCACCGGTTCGGGGCGCACAGGCTCGGGGGTCGCCGGACGCACAGGCGTCGGCTCGGGAACGGCGGTGAAATCGAGTTCCAGCTGGGAGTCGTCGGACGGCGCGGGCTTCTCGGCCGTGCCGAAGATGGCGGCGAAGTCCACCTCGCCCGTCGCGTCGGGATCGAGGGCGCGGGGCCGCAGCTTGAAGGGCACCTCGGGCTGCGCCTCGGGAGAAGCCACGGCTTCCGGGATGGCCGGGGCCACCGAGGGCGTGCCCGCCACCGCGTCGGACGCATGCTTGGGACGGCTGCCCCGCTGGGCCGA
>CANPHS010000089.1 GCA_947573925.1 uncultured Enterorhabdus sp.
GGCCGCTACGAGCAGTTCAAAACCACGGGACTTGCCCATTTGGTGGCCGTGTCGGGGGCACATCTGTCCATCGTGACGCTTTTCGTGGCCCAGGGGCTGAAGCTGTTGCGGCTGGGGCGGCGATCGACTGCCGTGGCCACGGGGTTGTTCCTTGCCGGGTATGTGGTCTTCACGGGCATGCCGGTCTCGGCCTTGCGGGCGGCCGTCATGGCGGTCGCGGGGCTTATGGCCCTCGTGACCGACCGGCGCTCGTCGGCCTTGAACGCCTTGGGTGCCTGCATCCTGCTCTTCACGGGCATCGACCCGTCTTGCGCCTTGACGGCGTCGTTCGTTCTGTCGGCCTGGTCCACTCTGGGCATTGTGCTGCTGACTCCGCTGTTTGCCACGGTGGCATTGTCATGGCCGCGGGTTCTCCGGCGCCTGGTGGCCGACCCTTTGGCGCTCACCATGGCCTCCGCCGCGGCCACCCAGCCCTATGCCGCCGCCCTGTTCTCGCAGCTGCCCCTGCTCTCGCCTGTGGCCAACGTGCTGACCACGCCGCTGTTCACCGTCGGCTGCGTGGTCGGCTTCGTCGCCGTGCTCGCGGCCTGCGCACTGCCCGCCGTCGCCCCGGCGGCTGTGGCCTGCGCCGCTGCGGCCGTATCGCCGCTCGACGGCGTCGTGGGCCTGCTTGCCGCCGTGCCGCGCAGCTGCCTTCCCGTCGACGCCGAGGTATTCCCCATGCTGGTGCTCTCCGTGGTGCTGGTGGGCGCCCTGTGGGCGTGGTGGCCGACGGTGCGCCCGAAGGCGGCCGGAGGTGCGCTCGCGGCCCTGCTGGCGCTAGGGGCGGCACCAGCGTTCGCACTGTCGCCGCCCGGCGACGAGATCGTCATGTTGGACGTGGGCCAGGGGGACGCCTTCCTCGTGCGCAGCCAGGGGTCATCGCTGCTCATCGACACGGGCAACCAAGACGGGCTCTTGAAGGAGGCCTGCGCCCGCCAGGGCGTTCGCGCCCTGGACCGGGTGGCCGTCAGCCATCCCGACGACGACCACTGCGGCTCCTTGGAGGCCCTGGGCGACGTGGCGGCCGTGGGCGGCCTGCTCGTGGCGGACGATCTGCTTGCCTGCCCCTGCGCGGCCTGCGACGATCTGCGGGACGTGGCCGAGGGGGAGGCCTATCCCGAGGGTATCCAGGGGCTGGCCGTGGGGGACCGGCTGCGGTGCGGCCGCTTCACCTTGGAGGTGCTGTGGCCCGAGGCCTTTCGCGACGAGGGCGGCAACGGCGACAGCCTCAGCTTCCTGTGCTCCTACGACGGCGATGGCGACGGCACGGCAGAATGGACGGCGCTCTTCTGCGGCGACGCCGAGGCCGAGGAGCTGCGGGCCATGGCCGACCGGCTGCCGCCAGATGGCGTCGACGTCCTGAAAGTGGGCCACCACGGCTCGAAGAAAAGCCTCGATGCCGAACTTGCCGCGCGGCTCGCCCCCTCGGTGGCCCTCGTGGGGGTGGGAGAGTCGAACCGCTACGGTCACCCGGCGCCGGCGGTGCTCGACGCCTTGGAAGCTGCGGGTGCCCGGGTGCTGTGCAGCGACGAGGCGGGGGATGTGACCGTTGGGTTCTCCGTGGAAAAGCTGACGGTGCGCACTCAGAGGAACGGCGAGACGGCAGGTTCGGGTACAATGGGGCCATGAGCAACGAACACGAACAGAACTCACTGCTGGCGGCTTACCTGGCCGTCGGCGAGGACGCCCTCAAACGGGAGGCCGTCATCACGCGCTTGCGGGCCCGTCTGGCGAAGTTGGGCGACTTGTCCTTCAACGCCGACGACTTCGACGGCGAGACCGCCGAGGGCGCCGCCATCGTGGCAGCCTGCAACACGATGCCCTTCGCCAGCCCGGTGCGGCTGGTGTACGTGCGCAACGTCGAGAAGCTGAAAAAGGCCGACTCTGAGGAAATCGTCGCCTACCTGGGCTCTCCGAGCGAGTCCACCGTGCTCGCCTTGGAGGCGGAGAAGCTGGCGAAGAACACGCGGCTGTACAAGGCCGTGGCCGGGTTGGGGGCGAAGGCCGTCATCGATTGCGCGCCCCCGAAGAGCTGGGAGCTGCCCCGACGGGTGCGGGCCATGGCCACGGGCCACGGCTTCGCGCTCACCGAGGGGGGCGCCTCGGCCCTGGTGGAGCTCGTGGGCGAGAACACGGTGCACCTCAACAACGAGTTGAAGAAGATCGCCCTCGCCCACGGCGGATCCGATACCGTGGGCGAACGGGAGGTCCGGGCGCTCGTGGCCCGCACCTCCGAGGTGAAGCCGTGGGACTTCACCGACGCCTTCGCCGCCCGCAACCTGCCGAAGTGCCTGTCTTTGCTCTCGGTTATGGAATCCGCCTCGCCCCATGCCCTTATCGCCATGTGCGCCTCGCGCATTCGCGAGCTCATGGCCGCCCAGTCCATGGCCCGGCGCGGGAACCCCAAGGGCGTGGCCCAGGCTTTGAAGCTGCCCGATTGGCGCGTGAAGAACCATGGTGCTTGGGCGCGCAACTTCACGGCCGCCGAGCTGCGGGCGGCGCTCGCCTCCTCCCGCGACGCGGAGCGGGCCATGAAAAGCGGATCCGATGCCGACGAGGTGTTCTACACGTGGCTCGTCGAAACGTTGAAGAGGTGACCGATGGATACCGCGCAGTTCGTTGACGACTTGGACAAGCGCGTGGCCCGGGCGGCTTTCGGCGAGCCGGTGGAGGTGCTGCCGAGCCTGTACCTGGTGCGCGTGCCCCTGCCCGACAACCCCTTGAAGGCCATCAACTCCTACGTTGTCTTGGGCGATGGGGACGAGACCACCATTGTGGACGTGGGTTTCAACCATCCCGCTTGCGAGCGGGCGCTCGGCGATGCCCTGGCGGTCCTCGGCCGCTCATGGGAGGGCGTGCGCATCGTGCTCACCCATTCCCATCCCGACCACACGGGCAACCTCGACCGTATCTGGCAACCGGGCATGCCGGTGTTTGCCAACCTGCACTCCTTCCAGGAGGTGAAGAACCTCATGGCCCTGGAGGAGGCGGTCTACGGACCTCTGCTCTTGCAGGCCGCCACCCTGGAGCAGCAGAGTGCCATGACCTTCACCGACGAGGGCCCGCGCCTTCATGTGTCCGCCGAGCTTTTGCCCCTGGAAAGCTATCCTGTGTTCACTTATGTGGCCGACGGCGACCGCATCGCGTGCGGCCCCTACACTTTCGAAGTCGTGGAGACGCCGGGCCACGACGCCTGGCACATTTGCCTCTACGAGCGCTCGCGCCGCCTGCTCATCGCCGGCGACCATGTGCTGGAGCGCATCACCCCGTCGGTGTCCTCGTGGTTCCCGGCCTCCAACGCCCTGGCCGCGTTCCTCTCCAGCCTGGAGAAGGTGGGCGACTTGGAAGTCGACCTCATCCTGCCCGCCCACGGCCGTCCCTTCACGGGCTTGCGGGAACGCGTCTCCTTCCTGCTCGGCCACCACCGCGAGCGCTTGGAGGAGATCTACGGCCTCGTGCGGGCGGGCCACGACGACATCGTCTCCATCTCCCAGCATGCCACCTGGCGCTATCCCGATTGGAAAAGTTGGCCTTTGGACCAGAAGTTCTTCTCCATGGGCGAGACGCTGGCGCACCTCATCTACCTTGTCCGCGAGGGCCGCATCCTCCAGGGCATCTGCGGCGACGAGTACTACTTCCGCATGCCCTACGACCGCAAGAACGTCGCGCTCGCCAAACAATAAAAATGCCGCCCCAATCGGGACGGCATTCCGAATGCGACAGGTTCGCGCGAAGGTTACTCGGCGGCGTCCTCGGCCGGGGCCTCCTCGCCTTCGGTAGCCTCGGCGGCAGCGGCCTCAGCCTCGGCCTTGGCAGCCTCCTCGGCCTCCTTGGCCTTGCGCTCGGCGGCCTTCTTCTCTTCCTTCAGCTGCTTCTCGCGGCGCTTGGCCTTCTCCTCGGAAGCGGCGGCCATGGCGGCCTTGCGGGCGGCCTTGGCCTCGGCCTTCTTGGAGCCGGTCTTCTGGGCCTTCGGGGCGGCCTTCTCGTAGGCGGCGATGTCCTCGGCCGTCACGACGGAGTTGGCGAGCGCCATGATGCCGCTCTTGCGGTTGGCGGCCTGGTTCTTGTGGATGACGCCCTTGCTGGCGGCCTTGTCCATCAGGCGGCACGCGGCGCAGGCGGCGGCGTAGGCGGCCTTGCCGTCGCCCTCGGCCACGGCGTCCTTGACGCGGCGGACGGCGGTCTTCAGCTCGGACTTCACCATGCGGTTGCGCATGCGGCGCTTCTCGTTGGTGATGATGCGCTTCTTCTGGGACTTGATGTTAGCCATGGGATGGTTGCCTTTCTCGCGTTCGTCCGGTATCCCTCATGCGGTATCCAACGACACGGACGCGCCGGCGGGCAGGCCGCCAAGGCAATCGTGCGAGATGGGGGACGGGCGGGATTTCTCCGTTCCCTCGGCCGCGGCGGGGCCAGGCCCCGGGGCCGCCAGCGAACGTCATCCATGAGCGCAGCCTCGTCTGCAGATTTGGCGGTAGAATCACCGCGCGTACGTATCGCTGGATACACAATGCGGTAGAATACCAAAGATTCGCTTTCGCGCCGGGGAGAAACTGGGGCGAGGAGGGCGAATCTACGCGAGACGCACACATTACCGCGACCGGGCGGCCGCGGGCGGCAGGGCCGAGGGCACCGCCGCGCCGCGCCCGGGCGCCGAGAGTACCACCGATGAGAAGGACACCATGACCCACGAGCTTTCCCACATCCGCAACTTCTCCATCATCGCCCACATCGACCACGGCAAGTCCACGCTGTCGGACCGCATCCTGGAACTGACGGGCACCGTAGCCAAGCGCGACATGCAGGCCCAGCTGCTCGACTCCATGGACATCGAGCGCGAGCGCGGCATCACCATCAAGAGCCAGGCCGTGCGCGTGAGCTACACCGCCGACGACGGGCAGACCTACCAGCTGAACCTCATCGACACGCCGGGCCACGTGGACTTCACCTACGAGGTGTCCCGGTCGCTGGCCGCCTGCGACGGCGCCGTGCTCGTGGTGGACGCCACCCAGGGCGTGGAGGCCCAGACCGTGGCCAACGCCATGCTGGCCATGAACGCCGATCTGGAGATCATCCCGCTCATCAACAAGATCGACCTGCCCGCCGCCGAGCCCGAGCGCGTCAAGCAGGAGATCGAGGACGGCCTGGCCATCCCCGCCGACGACGCGGTGCTCGCGTCGGGCAAGACGGGCGAGGGCGTGCACGACCTGCTCGAGGCCGTCGTCTACAACATCCCCGCGCCCGTAGGCGACGCCGAGGCGCCCCTGCGCGCGCTCATCTTCGACAGCTACTTCGACGCCTACCGCGGCGTGGTGGCCCTCATCCGCGTGGTGGACGGCCAGATTCGCAAGGGCGACAAGATCCGCATGATGGCCACGGGCACCGAGACCCTCGTGGAGGAGGTGGGCGCCCGGCACCCCCAGGAGGTGCCGGAAGAGGCGCTCTACGTGGGCGAGGTGGGCTACCTCGTCACGGGCCTGAAGGACGTGAGCCAGGTGAAGGTGGGCGACACCATCACGCTCGCTGACGGCGGCGTGAACGATCCCTTGCCCGGCTACCGCGAGGCGAAGCCCATGGTGTTCACGGGCCTGTTCCCCATCGATGGCGACCAGTACGAGCCCTTGAAGGAGGCCCTGGAGAAGCTGTCCCTGAACGACCCGGCCCTCGTGTGGGAGCCCGAGACCTCCCACGCCCTCGGCTTCGGTTTCCGCGTGGGCTTTTTGGGGCTGCTGCACATGGAGGTCATCAAGGAGCGCCTGGAGCGCGAGTTCGGGCTCGACCTTCTGGCCACGGCGCCCTCGGTGGAGTACCACGTGTACCTGAAGGGCGGCGAGATGGTGTCGCTCCACTCGCCCCAGGAGATGCCCGACCCCGGCTCCATCGACCACGTGGAGGAGCCCTACCTGAAGGCGAAGATCCTCATCCCGCCCGATTACGTGGGCGCGGTGATGGACTTGGCCGTGGGCCGGCGCGGCAACTTCGTCACCATGAACTACCTGTCCCAGACCACCGTGGAGATGCTCTGGGAGATCCCGCTGTCCGAGCTCATCCTGGACTTCTTCGACAAGCTGAAGTCGAACACGAAGGGCTACGCGTCCCTCGATTACGAGATGGACGGCTACAAGCCCTCCGACCTGGTGAAGCTTGATATTCTGCTGTCCGGCAAGCCCATCGACGCCCTGTCCTTCATCGTGCACAAGGACAAGGCCTACGACCGGGGCCGGGTGCTCTGCGACAAGCTGAAGGAGATCATCCCGCGCCAGATGTTCGAGGTGCCCATCCAGGCGGCCATCGGCGGCCGGGTGCTGGCCCGCCAGACGGTGAAGGCCAAGCGCAAGGACGTGCTCGCCAAGTGCTACGGCGGCGACATCACCCGCAAGCGCAAGCTCTTGGAGAAGCAGAAGGCCGGCAAGAAGCGCATGAAGGCCATCGGCAACGTGGAGGTGCCCCAGGAGGCCTTCATGGCCATCCTCAAAGTGGACGAGTAGCAGCGAGGCCGCCCGTTGAGGCGGCCTCGATTATTCGATGCGGGGACCCCGGTCCCGGCATTCCCGTAGGGTAAGGGCTCTGCCCTTGCCGCTCGGCCGAGGCCGCCCTGCGGACGCCTCAGGCGGCGCGAGCGTCTTACGCCCCGAGCACGTCCTCCCGCACCATGTTGGTCATCACCTTCGGCTCTATCTCGGGTGGGGTGATGCCGGCTTCACGGGCGGCTTCCAAGCTTTTCAGCAGCCAGGCCATGTTGCGGCCGAGGACGCGCATGGTGTGCAGGCCCTCGCCGTCGCCCTCCACCTCGCCGGGGGTACGGCCGAAGGCGATGCCCCAGTAGCTGGCGCCCACCACGGGCATGGAGTTGATCTGGAAGTACTTGTTGATCTGGTCGGCCGCCTCGATGGCCCCGGCTCGCCGCGCCACGCCCACGCCGGCCGCGGGCTTGAAGCGCAGAAGCGACCCGCCGGCGTAGAACATGCGGTCGAGCAGGCCGATGAGCGAGCCCGCAGCTCCAGCGTAGTACACCGGCGAGCCCACGATGAGTCCGTCGGCCTCAGCGGCCTTCTGGATGAGTTCGTTGCAGGGATCGCTGTCGAACACGCAGCGGTGGTCGCCCTTCTTCCCGCAGATGCCGCAGGCGATGCAGCTGCGAATCTCCTTGTTACCGATCCAGGCGAGCTCGGTCTCCACGCCTTCCTCGCGCAAGGCGGCCGCGGCCTCCTCCAGGGCCCGGTTCGTGTTCCCGTTGAAACGCGGACTTCCGTTGATAAGCAGTACCTTCACGATTGTCTCCTCTTCTCTTGGATTTTGCTCGCTGCGATTGTAGCATCCGCTACACTGTCTTCCAGAAGAGAACCGATTTCGATGGCTGGCACGGAGAAGCAGAATGGCAAAGCGCGACGAGGAAACCTACGACTGGATCGACGATCCGTTCAACGAGAAGAAAATCGCCGAGGAGCAGGAGCGCCTGGGCATGAGCGGCACGTCCAAGACGCTCGTGGCCGTGGGCCTGCTGCTGTTCGTGGTGGGCTTCATCGTGCTTTTGGGCCTGCTGCTGTTCGGGATTCTGTAAGGCCGCCGGGTGGACGGGCTGTTCGGGAAGTACCGGGTGCTCCTGGCGCCCATGGCCGGGGTGAGCGACATCGCGTTCCGCACCCTGTGCCGCGAGGCCGGGGCCGACATGGCCTTCACGGAGATGGTGTCGGCCAAGGGGCTCTCCTTCGCCAACGAGAAGACGCGGCACCTGCTGGCCCTGGCCGACGGCGAGAGTTCGGTGGCCGTGCAGCTGTTCGGCCACGAGCCGGAGGTGATGGCCTCCCAGGCGGCGTGGATCGAGTCCGAGATGGGGGAGGGCCTGGCCTACCTGGACATCAACATGGGCTGTCCGGCCCGCAAGATCGTGTCGAAGGGGGACGGCTCGGCGCTCATGAAGTCGCCTGATCTGGCTGCCTCCATCGTGGAGGCGGTGAAGGGGGCCGTGGGCTGCCCCGTGACGGTAAAGTTCCGGCGCGGCTGGGCCGAGGGCGACGAGACGGCCCCGGCCTTCGCGCGGCTCATGGAGGCGGCCGGGGCCGACGGCGTCACGGTGCACGGGCGCTTCGCCGAGCAGCTGTACCGGGGGCACGCTGACTGGGGCGTCATCGGGCGCGTGCGCGAGGCGGTCTCGGTGCCGGTGGTGGGCAACGGCGACATCCGCCGCGGGGCCGACGCGGTGTCCATGGCCGCGGAGACCGGCTGCGACGCGGTGATGATCGCCCGGGGCGCCGAGGGCAATCCGTGGCTGTTCTCCCAGGTGCAGGCGGCACTCGCCGGCGAGCCCGAGCCCGCGCCGCCCACGGTGGACGAGCGCATCGCCATGGCCCGGCGCCACGCGGAGCTGCTCACCCACCGCGAGGGCCGCAACATCGTGCGCATGCGCAAGCACGCCATGTGGTACCTGGCCGGCCTCCCCGGCGCCGCAGCCGCCCGCGGCCGCATCAATTACTGTACGAGCCTGGAGGACTTCAACCGCGTCTTCGACGATTTGCTGAAAATCGCGGCCGCGCATTCATCGTAGTTTGTCCGCGACGAACCAGGAGGTATTCCAATTCGCTCAGACAGTCCTCGCTTTGTGAAAATGTCCACTGGACATTTTCAGTCGCTGTGGAACTCGCTCGGTTGGAACACCTCCTGTTCCGTCGCTACTCGTTTGGAGAGAAAGGTCCACCATGCCCCACGATCCCTATAAGGCGCTGTACCTGCATATTCCGTTTTGCGTGAGGCGGTGCGGGTACTGCGATTTCGCGACGGAGGCGGTGGCGACGGACGCGCCGGTTATGGACGAGTACGTGGAGTCGCTCGTGCTCGAGCTGCGGCGGAAGTCGCGGGAAGGGGAGCTGGGAGCGCTTCGGACGGTGTACCTCGGCGGGGGCACGCCGAGCTACCTTGGGCTCTCGCGGCTCTCCAGCCTGCTGTATGCGCTGTCGCTTTCCATGCATTTGACGCCGGAGGTGGAGTGCACCATGGAGGCGAACCCGGAGAGCCTGACCGAACCCATGGTGCGCGACATCTGGGCGCTGGGGGTGAACCGGCTCTCCATCGGCGTGCAGTCCTTCGACGACGATGTGCTGCGCATCCTCGGCCGGGCCCACGACGCCGAGGCCGCCCGGCGGGCCATCGCGGCGGCCCGGACGCGCTTCCGCAACGTGTCCGTGGACCTGATGTGCGGCATTCCCGGGCAGTCGGCGGAATCCTTCGCGGAAAGCGTGCGGGAAGCGGTGGCCCTCGGCGCGACCCATGTGTCGGTGTACCCGCTCACCATCGAGCCGCACACCCCCTTCGACCGCGCCGTCATGCGCGGCGAGATGGCCGAGCCCGACGAGGACGGGGAGGCGGCGGCCATGGAGGCGGCCCGGGCCATCCTGGAGGAGGCCGGCTTTACTCGCTACGAGGTGGCCAGCTACGCGCGGCCCGGCTTCGCGTGCCGCCACAACATCGCCTACTGGACCGGCG
>CANPHS010000090.1 GCA_947573925.1 uncultured Enterorhabdus sp.
GCCGGCTATTCGGCCGGAGAAACGATCGTTACACCAACATTCGGCACACGATCGATGATAACGATGACGACAAGTAGAATGAGGAGTTCCGGTACGCCGAGTCCTAAGATCTTCATGGTGATTCCTTTTCTCTAAAGGTGAGTGATTACGAATTCAGATACTGCCTTTTGATGACAGCAAATTCCTCGTCGGTAAGTACGCCTTCGGTTGCAAGCTGGGCGTAGCGCTGCATATCTTCTGCGGTGACGATGGACGATGCGGGGGTCTGTGCCTGAACGGGGGTCTGCATGACGAACGTCGCGGGCGCTTTTACCGAGGAGGAGGGCAGCGCCAAGGGAAGGAGCATAAGGCCGATGGGTCCCAGGAAATACCAGGTGGCCCGTCTGATGCACTCGATGACCACCTCGAACGTGGGGTCGGACCAGTAGACGAAGTCCGCAAAGGACTCGACGTTGACGAAAATCTTTGTAATCAAGAGAAGGGCAAAGGCGATTGCTGCGGCAATACGCAAGGCCGTTTTGGGCCGTCCGGTGGCGCTTGCAGCCAAAAGCACGCCGCCTGCAATGGAAAGGACGACCTGAGCGAGAGCGGTTGGTTCAGATTCGCTATAGCCGAGAAATGCGGGAATTACAACAACGTCGGTTGCAAAAGAAACGATCCATGAAATCGAGAAGATAATTGCTCCGATGAGGGCAATCCTCGAGGATCGTTTGAAAGCCGCGATACAGAGGAAAATCAGTGCAGCTCCATTGATGACCAAAGTCGCCTCAACGATAAGGTTCAAAAAGGAGTAGCGGGATCCGGAGAGCACCTGGTCGACCAAGAGGGGAATATTTGTCGCGATGTCATAGACTTGGAAAAGGAAATTGAGTGCGAGAAGCGCACCTGCGATGACACCAGGACTTTATTCGTTGTCTTCTCCATCAGAACCACGGCTTTCGGCCCGCTACGTAGGTGAGATAGAATTGCTCGTCAGTTTTCGTGAGGTAGATGATGCCCTCGATGAGGCCTATGATGCTCATGGCCACCGGTCCAATAATGACGATGCTCCCCAACAAGGAAACAAGCAGCATGATGACACCGGCCTGCGTGTAACCGAGATAGAACTTGTGGATGCCGAGACTGCCGAGGAGAATAGCGAGGAGTCCCGCGGCAATTTTGCTTTTGGAATCAGTGGGTACAGGGACATAGGTCTGTTGCGGGGCCGAGAAGTTCGATGTGGTATAGATCGGGGTCGTTCCTTGCGTATCAAATTGCTGAGGTGCACCGTGGGTGTTCTGGGTCTGTGCATTGTTTTCTGCGAGAATCTGAGCTTTTTTCGCATCGAACTCTTCTTGGGTAAGTATGCCCTGATCGAGTAGACTTTTGAGAGCGGTAAGCTCTTCCAACATAGTGGCCATGCTAATCCTTTCCACGGTTCCCCATACATAGGGACTGTGGAGGAGGCTCCGCGGCGACGGATGGGGAGGGCATCCACCACAGTCACCACAACAGCAAGGCTAGCAAAACTAAACCACCCTTGAAAGGCAGATGCCCTCCGTCTCGATGGTTTAGACATGCGTATGGACGCCTTCGGAATGCTAAGGCTTGCTGTTGTGGTGGTGCGATTGTACCAAAAGGGCAACGTTAATGGGGAGAAAGTTTGTTAGAGGGGAAGTGTCCATTGCATTCCGGGTGAGTGAGCCCCGTGTTTTCCTGAGCGAGCGAAGTGAGTCGAAGGGCCTTTGTCGGCGCGGAGGGGTCCTGCGAATCCGGCTCGGTTCCTGTTTTCTGGCTTGAAAATGACGGTTGTGCATCCCCGAGAGGCTTGAAAACGACGGTTTTGAGTCCCACTGTATTATTTCAGCGTCGTTATCCCAGGTGGTGTATTACTGTGACCGCTGAAAAGAACTGATTCGGCTGCAAAACCGTCGTTTCCAAGCCAGAAAACAGGAACCGGACCGGATGGCGCGGAGGGGACGCTTCCGTTTCGCTGTGCCCGATAACCTGTTGACGGCAAAAACTATGGGCGCGCGACCGATAAATTAACGGTTTTGAAATGTTGATCGCCGAGGTGTCAGTAGAATAGGCGGATACCATTTGCCCGCAGAGTTACTGACAAGGAGGTCGCAGGTCGTGGAGCCGAATATCAAAGAGGTGGCGGGGCGCATCCGCGCTCTGCGCGAGGACATGGACCTCACCATGCAGGAGATGGCCGAGGCCACGGGCCGGTCGGTGGCCGAGTACGCCGCCCAGGAGGCCGGCGAGGAGGACCTCTCCTTCACCTTCCTGTACAAGTGCGCCGAGAAGTTCGGCGTGGACGTCATCGAATTGCTCACCGGCGAGAACCCGCATTTGACGGGCTACTCGCTCACCCGGGCCGGCACCGGGCTTTCCATCAAGCGCCGCGCCGGTTTCGAGTACCTGCACAAGGCGCCGCATTTCCGCCACAAGCTGGCCGAGCCCTTCGTGGTGACGGCCCCCTACCTGGAAGAGCAGCAGGACGCGCCCGTGCACCTGTCGCGCCACGAGGGCCAGGAGCTCGACTTCATCATCTCCGGCCAGATGCGCTTCGCCTACGAGGACCACGAGGAGATCCTGAACCCGGGCGACGTGGTCATGTACGATTCCGGCCGCGGCCACGGCATGATCGCCACGGGAGGGGAGCCCTGCGTGTTCCTCGCCATCGTCATGAAGCCCGAGGGGGAGAAGATTATCTAGGCGGCTTCGGCCGGGGCCGCGGGCGTCGGGCCCGCGCCGCCGCTTCCGCCGTCGCCGCCGCGCACCGGCACTCTTCCCACCTGCGACTTCATACGAGGAACCGATCATGCGAAACATCAACGAGAGATACGTTACCGAGGCCTTCGACGAGAACGGCCTGCTCACCCAGTTCGACGTGCATTACCCCGACGACTTCAACTTCGCCTACGACGTGGTGGACGACATCGCGCTCGCCGACCCCGACCGCTGCGCCATGGTGTGGTGCAACCCGGAGGGGGAGGAGCACGTCTTCACCTTCGCCGATATGAAATACTGGTCGGACAAGACGGCGAACTTCTTCGCCGACTGCGGCATCGGCCGGGGCGACTTCGTCATGGTCATCCTGCGGCGCCACTACCAGTTCTGGTTCACCATGCTGGCCCTGCAGAAGCTGGGGGCCGTGGCGGTGCCCGCCACCTTCATGCTGAAGGAGCACGACCTCACCTACCGCTTGAACGGGGCCGACATCAAGGCCGTGGTGTGCACGAGCGCCGGCGACATCGCCGACACCGTGGACGCCGTGGCCGCGGAATGCCCCAGCGTGGAGACGCTCATCCTGGTGAACCCGGCCGGAGCGGGGCTGACGCCCCAGAACGCCGACGGCACCTGGGCGCTGCCCGAAGACGAGCCCGCGGGCCCGGCCCTGTCCGGCCCCGAGGGCGTGTGCGCGGCCCCCGCGGTGCGGCCCGGCTGGCGTGACTTCAACAGCGAGGTGTGCGGCGCCAGCGCCGACTTCGCCCGGCGCGAGACGGCCGCGGCCGACCCCATGCTCATGTACTTCTCTTCCGGCACCACGGGCAACCCCAAGATGGTGCTGCACGATTCCGGCTACGCCGTGGCGCACCTCATCACGGCCAAGCACTGGCACAACGTGAACCCCGAAGGGCTGCACTTCACCATCGCCGACACCGGCTGGGGCAAGGCGGTCTGGGGGAAGTTCTTCGGCCAGTGGCTCATGGAGGCCGCGGTGCTCACCTACGACTTCGACCGCTTCAACGCCGCCGACATCCTGGACCTCATCGGGCGTTACGGGGTCACCACGCTGTGCTGCCCGCCCACCATGTACCGCCTCATGACCGAGGTGGACGTGGACGCCTACGACCTGTCCAGCCTGGAATATTCCACCACGGCCGGCGAGGCGCTGAACCCCGACCTGTTCGACTTCTGGCGCGAGCACACGGGGCTCACCATCTACGAGGGCTTCGGCCAGACGGAAACGCCGCTCACCGTGGCGAACCTGACGGGGAGCACCCCGCGCCCCGGTTCCATGGGCAAGCCCGTGCCGATGTACCGCATGGCCATCCTGCGCGGCGACGGCACCGAGTGCGACACCGGCGAGACCGGCGAGATCTGCATCGCCGTGGACCCGCACCCGGCGGGCATCATGGTGGAGTACTACCGCAACCCCGAGAAGACCGCCGAGGCCATGGACGGCACCTGGTACCACACCGGCGACACCGCCTGGCGCGACGAGGAGGGGAACTACTGGTACGTGGGCCGCAACGACGACGTCATCAAGTCGAGCGGCTACCGCATCGGCCCCTTCGAGATCGAGAGCGTGCTGCTGGAACACGAGGCGGTGCGCGAGTGCGCCGTGACCGGCGTGCCCGACCCGGTGCGCGGTTTCGCCGTGAAGGCCACGGTGGTGCTGGCCGAGGGCTGGCAGGGCTCCGACGCGCTCACCCAAGAGCTGCAGAAGTGGGTGAAGCGCCAGACGGCCCCCTACAAGTACCCGCGCATCATCGAGTACGTGGACGATCTGCCCCGTACCGTGAACGGGAAGATCCGCCGCGCGGCCATCCGCGAGGCCGACCAGACCCATCACGCCTCCACCAAGACCCCCGAGGGGCTGATCTAGCCATGGGGAGCTCGGAAGCCGATCGCAGGGCAAAGGCTACGCCTTTGCCGTCAAGCGAGGCCGACCTGCCTGAGCGGCAAGGGCAGAGCCCTTGCCCTACAGAAACGACAGGGGGAGGACCGGAATTAACGGCGGGGCGCATCCCCTTCCCGCTGGCGCCGGTGACGGTGGTCGTTGGCCACTACGGGGTGGGGAAGACCAACTTCGCCCTGAACCTGGCCCTCGACGCTGCGGCGGAAGGCTGCGCGGTCACCCTGGCCGACATGGACGTGGTGAACCCCTATTTCCGTTCCAGCGAGTACGCCGACCGCCTGGAAGCGGCGGGGGTACGGCTCATCGCCCCGGTGTTCGGCGGCGCCGGCACCTCGCTCGACGTGCCCTCGCTCACCGGCGCGGTGGTGCCGGCCATGGAGGCGGCCTACGCCTGGGAGGCCGCGGCGGCCGCCGGCGAGGCATCGGAGGGCCCGCGGCCCGTGGTCGTCATCGACGCCGGGGGCGACGACGTGGGGGCCACGGCCCTGGCCCGGTTCGCGCCGGCGGTGGCGGCTGGTCCCTACGCCATGCTCTACGTGGTGAACGCCCGGCGCAACCTCACCCAGGATGCGGCCGCGGCGGTGGCGGTGCTGCGCGAGGTGGAGGCCAAGAGCCGTCTGGCGGCCACGGGCATCGTGAACAACACCCACCTGCAAGGGGAGACCACGTTGGGACACATTTTGGAAAGTGTCCCCTTTGCCCAGGCCATCGCTGCGGACACGGGGCTGCCGCTGGTGTGCACTACGGCTCCGATGTCGGCCATTCAGCGGGAAAACCTCGCCTCGGCTGCCTTGGAGGCCCTTCCCCATGGCTATCCTGTAGAGGTGCTGGTGGCACCGCCCTGGGGCTAGGGGTGCGGTCGCCGAGCCGAGAGAAGGACGATTCGCGGCCCCGCAGGCGGGCCGTTGCAGTGACATGCGGCGCCGGGTAAGGCGCCCCGTAAGACGAGAGGGAGGTTCCCATGGCGCGCGTAACGATCGACGACTTCTTCTGCAAGGGCTGCGGCCTGTGCGTGGACGTCTGCCCCACGGGCATTCTGGAGCTGGACCCGGCAGTCATTACCGCGAAGGGCTATCACCCGGCCCATTGCACGGATCAGGAGCGGTGCACGGGCTGCTGCACCTGCGCGACGATGTGCCCGGACGTGGCCATCACGGTGGAAAGGTAGGACCTATGAGCGAGAAAGTACTGATGAAGGGCAACGAGGCCATGGCCGAATCTGCCATGCGGGCCGGTTGCCGCTTCTTCTTCGGTTACCCCATTACCCCGCAGACCGAAGTGGCCGCCTACATGGCGAAGATGATGCCGAAGGTGGGGGGCACCTACCTGCAGGCCGAATCCGAGGTGGCCGCCATCAACATGGTCTACGGCGCCTCGGCCGCGGGCGCCCGGGTCATGACCTCCTCGTCGTCGCCGGGCATCTCGCTGAAGAGCGAGGGCATCTCCTACATGGCCGGTGCCGACTTGCCCGGGGTCATCATCAACGTGCAGCGGGGCGGCCCGGGCCTCGGCTCCATCCAGCCCTCCCAGGCCGACTACTGGCAGGCCACCAAGGCCACGGGCCACGGCGACTTCCACATCGTGGTGTACGCCCCCTCCACCGTGCAGGAGATGGCCGACTACGCCTTCAAGGCCTTCGACACCGCTGATAAATATCGTGTGCCCGTGATGATCATGGCCGACGGCATGCTCGGCCAGATGATGGAGCCCGTGGTGCTGCCCGAGGCCCGCGCCCTGGAAGATTTGCCCGAGAAGCCCTGGGCCACCAACGGCCACGGGCATAAGCGCCCCCACAATGTGGCGAACTCGCTGTACCTGACGGCCGAGGATTTGGAAGACCTCGTGCGCGAGCGCTACGAGCGCTACGACGCCATCATCGAGGGCGAGCAGGAGGCGGAAAGCTACCTCACCGACGACGCCGACATCGTGCTTACGGCCTTCGGCGGCGCGGCCCGTGTGGCCCGTTCCGCCGTGAACGCCGCCCGGGAGCGGGGCATCAAGGCGGGGCTCGTGCGCCCCATCACCCTGTGGCCCTTCCCGACCGACGCCATCGAGGCCGTGCTTCCCCAGGCCAAGGCCTTCCTGGACGTGGAGATGAACATGGGCCAGATGCTGGAGGACGTGCGCCTGGCCGTGGCCGGCCGCGCCCCCGTGGAGTTCTTCGGCCGCACCGGCGGCGTCATTCCCAACCCCGATGAGGTGCTGGCGGCCATTGTGGCCCTGAACGAGAAAGTGGGTGAGTAGCATGGCAGACAACGAGAAGGACCTGAAGGTGGTCTTCGAGCGCCCCCACGCGCTGCTGCCCGTGGTGACCAACTTCTGCCCCGGCTGCCCCCACGGCATCGTGGAGCGCCTGGTGGCCGAGACCATGGACGAGCTGGACATCGAGGGCGAGACCATCGGCGTGGCCCCGGTGGGCTGCTCGGTTATCTCCTACGACTTCTTCGGCTGCGACATGATCGAGGCCGCCCACGGCCGCGCCCCGGCGGTGGCCACGGCGGTGAAGCGCGTCCACCCCGATGGCGTGGTGTTCGCCTACCAGGGCGACGGCGACCTGGCCTCCATCGGCATGGCCGAGACGGTGCACGCTGCCACCCGCGGCGAGAACATCACCGTCATCTTCATCAACAACGCCATCTACGGCATGACCGGCGGCCAGATGGCCCCCACGTCCCTGCCGAACCAGGTGACCCAGACGAGCCCCTACGGCCGCGACGTGGCCACGGCCGGCAACCCCATCCGCGTGAGCGAGCTGCTGAACGCCCTGGACGGTCCGGCCTACATCGAGCGCGTGTGCGTGGACACGCCCAAGAACGTGCGCAAGGCCAAGAAGGCCATCAAGAAGGCCTTCCAGAACCAGCTGGACGGCGTGGGCTACTCGTTCATCGAAGTGGTGTCCACCTGTCCCACGAACTGGGGCATGACCCCGCAGGACGCCTTCGCGTGGATGCGCGAGAACATGCTGCCCTACTACCCCTTGGGCGTGGTGCGCGACGTGACTGCCGACGGCTTCGCCAACGCCGCCGAGGCGGCCGCGGCCCGCAACGCGGCGTGCCCCATCGCCCACCCGGAACTGAAGACGGAAGGAGGCAACTAATGGCCAAGGAACTGTCCTGCGTCGTGGCCGGCTTCGGCGGCCAGGGGTCGCTGTTCGCCGGCAAGGTCATCGCCACGGCCGGCCTCATTGAGGACCGCGAGGTGTCGTGGATGCCCTCCTACGGCCCGGAAATGCGCGGCGGCACGGCCAACTGCTCGGTCACCCTGTCCGATGCGCCCATCGGCAGCCCGCTCGTCACGCGCCCCAACGCCCTCATCGCGCTGAACCAGCCCTCCTTCGACAAGTTCATCGATGCCGTGGTGCCCGGCGGCATCGTGGTGGTGGACACGGCCATGGTGCCCCAGATCACCGAGCCGGAAGGGGTGCGCGTCATCGGCATTCCCGCCACGAAGATCTGCGAAGAGGCCGGAACGCCGGGCCTGGGCAACATCGTGCTCATTGGGAAGCTGTGGGCCGAGACCGGCTTCTGCACCGAAGAGGCCCTGGACGGGGCGCTCGCGAAGGTGGCCGGCAAGAAGCCCGAGAAGCTGGAGCAGAACCGCCAGGCCATCAAGCTCGGCGTGAACGCGTAGGAGACGGACATGGATGAGAATTTGAAAGAGCTTGGCATGCGCGTCCAGGGGCTTCGCGAGGCCTGCGACGTGTCCCGGCACACCATGGCCCAGGAGCTGGGCGTCGACATCGACACCTATCGTGCCTGGGAGGAGACGGGCGTCGACATTCCCATTTCCGCGATCTACCATATGGCGACGAAGTTCAACGTGGACCTCACGGAAATTCTGACCGGCAATGCTCCGAAGCTGGACACCTACCATGTGGTGCGCAACGGCGAGGGCATCAACGTCGATCGGTTCCCGGGCTATCAGTACGAGGACTTGGCTTGGCGCTACGCCCGCAAAATCATGCAGCCCCTGCGCGTCGTGCTGGATCCGAGTGACGAGCCGGCGGAGTTGGTAACCCATGGCGGCCAGGAATTCAACTACGTCGTCGACGGTTCGCTGGTGCTCACCTTCGAGGACAGGGACATCGTGCTGAATGCCGGCGACTCCATTTACTTCAACCCCGAGCATCCTCACGGTCAGCGATGCCAGGGGGACAAGCCAGCCACCTTTATCACCATCATCGCGGAGTAACAGCCATGGATCATGTTCTGAAGAAATACTGCCCGAGAATCGAGTTCGACAGTTACGAGGATTTCGCCGAGAACTTCCGCATCGACGTGCCCGAGGACTTCAACTTTGGCTTTGACGTGGTGGACGAGTGGGCCGCCGTCGAGCCCGACAAGCGGGCCCTTTTGTGGTGCAACGACGCCGGCGAGGAGCGCACCTTCACCTTCACCGACATCAAGCGTCTCTCCAACCAGGCCGCCAACGCCTTCGCCGAGCTGGGCATCGGCAAGGGCGACGTGGTCATGTGCATCCTGCGCCGCCGCTGGGAGTACTGGGTGTGCGCCGTGGCCCTGTGCAAGCTGGGGGCCTCCATCATCCCCGCGTCGCTGCAGCTCACCCGCAAGGACGTGGTGTACCGCGCGAACAGCGCCGACGTGAAGGCCATCGTGGCCGTGAACGACGACTACGTGTGCCGCCAGGTGGAGGAGGCCATGCCCGACTGCCCGAGCATCCGCGAGAAGTTCATCGTGGACGGCAGCCGCGCGGGCTGGATCGACTTCGACGACCTCATCGCCGGCAAGTCCGACGTGTTCGAGCGCCCGACCGGGGAAGCCGGGGTCACGTCGAAGGACATCATGCTCATGTACTTCACGAGCGGCACCACGG
>CANPHS010000091.1 GCA_947573925.1 uncultured Enterorhabdus sp.
TGCTGGGCAACCGCGAGATGGGCTCCATCCCCGAGTACGTGAGCCAGTTCGAGGTGTCCACGCTGTACTCGCAGATCAACTACCAGGGCACCCCGGTGCGCGTGAGCCCGCTGAACTACGCCGACCTGTTCAAGTGGTTCACCAACCGCGAGGGCGGCATCCCGGCCTACGCGCTCGTGGACATGACCACCCAGGACGCGGAAATCGTGCGCCTCGGCGACAGCCCCATCTATTACTCGCAGTCCGAGCCGCTCGTGCGCAACATCGACCGCCACGTGCAGCTGAAGTACCCCTTCTACATGTTCGGCGAGAAGTCCTTCGAGATTGACGAGGACGGCCACCCCTGGTGGATCTGCCCCGTGCGCGACTTCACCATCGGGCTCTTCGGCGGCGAGACCATCAGCCGCGTGGTGCTGTGCGACGCCACCACCGGCGAGACCCAGGATTTGGCCGTGGCCGACTGCCCCGAGTGGGTGGACCGCGTGTTCCCGGCCGAGCTGCTCATCCAGCAGTACAACTGGTGGGGCGCCTACAACAACGGCTGGCTGAACTCGTTCCTCGGCCAGGAGGGCGTGGTGCGCACGACCCCCGGCACCGACGGCACGCTCGGCTACAACTACCTGGCCAAGGACGACGATGTGTGGGTGTACACCGGCGTCACCTCCGCCACGGCCGACAACTCCATCATCGGTTTCGTGCTGGTGAACCAGCGCACCCAGGAGTCGCACTTCTACTCCGTGGCCGGCGCCACCGAGGACTCGGCCATGGAATCGGCCGAGGGCCAGGTGCAGAACTTGCGCTACACCTCCACGTTCCCGCTGCTCATTAACGTATCGAACCAGCCGACGTACTTCATGGCCCTGAAGGACGGCGCGGGCCTGGTGAAGAAGTTCGCCATGATCGACATCCAGCGCTACCAGAACGTGGCCGTGGGCGACACCGTGGCCGACACCCAGAAGGCCTACGAGGCGCTGCTGGCCACCAACGGCGTGGTGGCCGAGGGCGACGGCGGCGCGGCCACCGACGTGAAGACGGTGAAGGGCACCATCCGCTCGCTCAACCAGGCGGTCATCGAGGGCAACACCCACTTCTACGTGACCCTGGAGGACGAGGACGGCAACATCTTCGACTTCGCCCTGCCGGGCCTGCTGGACATCGTGGGCTACAAAGTGGGCGACGTGATCAACTTCACCTACGTGGAATCGGCCGGCTCCAACGTGAGCCCCGCCTACGAGATTCTGGGCGCTGATGGGAAGCCGTCGGAGAACGCCTCCGGCGAGCCCCAGGACGACGTGGTGGAAGAGAACGGCGCCGCCCAGACCACCGAGGAGGTGGCCGCCGGCGACGACACCAAGCCCGCGGCGCAGGATGCCGCCCCGGCTGACGGGGGCGCGGCTGCCGATGGCAATGGGGGCGCGCAACAGTAGCGAGCCTCAGTCCGCAGTCTAAGCGCGGCACGCGACACCCAACGAGCCAAAGGGTCGGGAGCAATCCTGGCCCTTTTGTTTCTCCAGTTCAACAGCAAGGTTTATAGGAGGGGTTACAGGTTTAAACTTCTTTTTCTCGCTTGGTCGATGCGGGATTTCGGCGGGGCGTCCATAGTGCGGGGTGCAGCGAGGGAGCTGCGAGCCGCACTCCGCAAGAGAGGGCGGAACCACCAAGCCGCACGTCCCGTAAGGGAGCGCGGAACCCACTGAGAGAGGGAAAGGGAGTTCATCATGACCAAGACCAACATGTCCCGTCGCGACCTGTTCAAGTTCGGCGGCCTGGCCGCCATGACCGCCGCCGGCGCCGGTGCGCTCGCCGGGTGCGCTCCGCAGCCGAAGATGGCCTCCACGGGCGACGCCGCGGCCACCGATGGCGCCACCTACGTGGGCCCGAGCTTCCTGCAGAAGCCGGCCGCCATCACCGATTTCGCCGAGACCCACGAGTACGACGTCGTCGTGGTGGGCGCGGGTGAGTCGGGCCTCGCGGCCATTCACGCGGCCTTGGAGGCTGGGGCCACCGTGGGCGTGCTCCAGAGCCTGTCCATCGTGCAGACCGCCGGCAACATGGGCGCCTCCATCGACCTGACCAAGACCAGCGAGGCCGCCATCAAGTCCGCCATCTCCTACATCAGCTACAAGAGCGACTACCGCTCCAACGCCGGCCAGGTGGAGGCCTGGGCCCGCAACTCCCAGGAGGCCCTGGCCTGGTGGGCCGAGGCCGCGGCCCAGGGCGGCAGCGAGAGCCAGCCCTACGACTACGTGGTGAACTGCAACGGCCACGACGTGTACTTCCACGCCAACACCTACTTCCACGACGAGGGCCACCAGAAGGGCGCCCTCACCATCGGCGACGCGGTGCAGGCCGAAGGCGCCGAGATCTTCTTCGAGACCCCCTGCGTGCAGCTGGTGCGCGAAGGCGACCGCGTGACCGGCGCCATCGGCGAGACCAAGGACGGCTCCCACATCCTGCTGACTGCGGCCAAGGGCGTCATCATCGCCGCCGGCGACTACGTGGGCGACAGCGAGATGCTGGAGTTCTACACCCCCGACGCCAAGGGCCTGCACCAGGCCGTGGATTTCCGCAACGGCACCGGCCTGAAGGCCGCCATGTGGGTGGGCGCCCAGATGTGCCCGGCCTCCCACACCAAGATGGTGCACGGCGAGGGCCCGAAGGTGCGCTTCGAGATGCCGTACCTGTTCCTCGACCGCCACGGCAAGCGCTTCATGGACGAGGGCTGCTGCCGCATGGGCTACCTCAACGAGTTCACCAACAAGTACCTGGCCGAGGTCGACTTCAAGGAATCCACCGCCGCCAAGTTCTTCTCCATCGTGCCCTCCAACTGGCAGGAGCACTACGAGGCCTGGAAGGGATTCTCCGACATCTCCATCCACAACGCCTACCGCAACGTCGACCCGGAGGCGTGGATCAAGGGCGACACCTTGGAGGAGCTGGCCGCCAACATGATCGCCTACGCCGACGAGCAGAAGTGGGCCCACGACTACACCGTCGAGGCCATCGTGGAGTCCATCAACCGCTACAACGAGCTGGTGGCCGCCGGCCAGGGCGACGCCGACTTCGGCAAGCGCGACGAGTACATGGTGCCCATCGAGGCGCCCTGCTACGCGGTGCCGCGCGGCGCGAACAACATCGACGCGCTGGTGGACGGCCTGTGGTGCGACGGCAACTTCCAGTGCCTCGACGCCGACATGAGGCCCATCCCCGGCCTGTTCGCCGTCGGCAACGCCTCGGGCCCGTTCTTCGGCAACAGCAACTACCCGATGGACATCGAGGGCCTGTCGGTGGGCCGCGCCATCACCACCGGCTTCGTGACCGGCCGCTACGTCGCGGGTCTGTAGGCCGGGCCACTTTCGCCCCGGGCTTCCGCCATGGGGCGCGACCAAACCAACCCGTTCCGCCGCGTCCGATCCCTCCCCTGGGGCGCGGCGGAATCTCCTCCCTCAAAGCCGGCGATCTTCGGGTCGCCGGCTTTGCCGTTTTCGCGAGCGCCGTGATTTGGTGTTGCTTTTTGCACTTGCCAGCGTCTGAAAGGGCTTCGGGAGGCAGAAATGGCTCTGTTTCCCCTTCTTTTTCCGACCAATTGACCTTCAAGACGCTGGTAAGTGCAAATTTCTGACCGAAATCGGACGTTTGAAAAAACAGCCTATGGCTGATGCGGGCGGCGGGGATTGCTATAATCGGCCGGAGGAGGAGCGCTATGACCAATTCAGCAACGAACGAAGATCATCGCGAAGAGAGGCGCGCGCTGCTGCGCGGCGGCCGGCGCTACATCGTGGCCTACGGGTGCGCCCGGGCTTGGGCGACGCTCACCTTCACGGGGGCCGGCGCCACCGTGGCCGGCGGTACGGCCAGCGCGGCGACTGGCGGCGCGGGCGCCCCCGGCGTCCTGGCCCAGGCGCCCTGGTCGTTTGATCCGCATCTCACCTTCGATATCGCCTACATTGCCGTGAGCCTGCTCATGGTGCTGCTGTTCCGCCGCTTCATCCCGCTGAACGAGCATCGCGCGGTGAAGGGCGCGGCCATCGGCTGCATGCTGGCCGCATCCGCAGCCTGCCTGGCGGCGGCGTGGGCGCCCGGGGTGTCGTTCCCGCTCATGGTCGCCGGCTCCCTGGCGGCCGGCGTGGGCTACGGGCTCTTCCTGCTGCTGGCGGCGGAGGTGCTCGCCACGTTCAGCTTGCTGCGCATCTTCCTGTTCCTGTCGGGGGCCATGCTGCTCGGCGTGGTCATCACGTTCTTCTGCCAGGGCATGGCGCCGTGGCAGGCGAGCGCGGCCCTGGTGGGGCTGCCCCTGCTGGCGGCGGTGTATTTGCACGGGGCCTACGACGCCGTGCCCGAGGCTGACCGCCCCAAGCGCGGGGTGCCGAAGTTCTCCTGGCCGTGGAAGCTGTTCGCGCTCTACGGCCTGTACGCCTTCGCCTACGGCATGCGGGCCAACGCGCTCGTGGCCGGGGCGGGGCGCCATTCGTCGGCGTCCACCTTCATCCTCATGGGGGTGCTGTTCCTCACGGCCTACTTCGCGTCGCGGCGCTTCAACATCGGGCTTCTGTACCGCTCGCCCGTGGTGCTCATGATCTGCGGTTTCCTGTTGGTGCCGGCGGAAAGCCTCTTCGGATCGGCGGTGTCCAGCTACCTCATCGCCATCAGCTACTCGCTCATGTCCTTCCTCGTGATGTTTCTGCTCTACGACATCGCCAAGCGGCTCGGGGTGGCCATCGTGGCGTTCATGGCCGTCAAGAACGCCGAGCAGCTGTTCCAGGTGGCCGGCGGGGAGGTGCCGGGGCTCCTGGCCGCGACGGGCCTGCCGGCGGCCACCCAGGACTTGGCCTGCACCGTGGTGGTGAGCGTGCTCATCCTGGGCGCCACGGTGCTGCTGTTCTCCGAGAAGGAGTTGGCCAGCCAATGGGGCGTGAGCATCCTGGAGGAGGGCGGCCTCGTCCAGCGCACCGCCGAGGAGGAGCGCGTGTCCGAGCGCGTGGAGGAACTCTCGCGCACCTACCGGTTGAGCCCCCGCGAGCAGGAGGTGCTGGCCCTTCTGGCCGAGGGGAAGACCGGCCGCGTCATCTGCCAGGAGCTGTTCATCGCCGAGGGCACCTTCAAGGCCCACACCCGCCACATCTACGAGAAAATGGGCATCAACTCCCGTAAGGAGCTGTTCGAGCTTTTGGGCGTGGAGAAGTAGGGAAGCCCGCGCGAGCCATCGGCTCCACGGCTCTTCCATATTCGGGGGCCGTTTCCCGGGCTGACCGTTGACAAGCTCCCCGTTCGGCCTATACTGAACAGGCTGCCCATTTCGGGCGGCAGATGAACAGATATGTTCCGCTACTTAAGACAGCAGGCACCGCGCCCGCATCGCACCCGCAAGGGCATCGCGAGAAGGCCGGTTTAATCGCGCGAGCGGCCCGCCGAGGTGGTCGACAAATTCGCTTCCGTGAATACGTGCGGCCTCCGTCTTATGGGCGGGGGCCGTTTTCGCTTCTCAGGCTTGCGGCCCACCCGTGAAGGTGCGGAACCCGGAAAGCTTGAGAAGGAGGTGTACGTACAACATGCCCAACGCTCAGAACAAGGAGATGCTCTCCAGCATCAAGGAGGATCTCGACGGCGTTTCCGCCATGTGGGTCGTGGACTACCGCGGCCTGACCGTGAAGGAGATGCAGCAGCTGCGTCGCGACATTCGCGAGACCGGCTCGGTGCTGAAGGTCTACAAGAACACGCTGGTTCACCTGGCGCTGTCCGAGGCCGAACTGCCGACGCTCGACGACATGCTCGCTGGCCCCAGCGCGTTCGTGTTCTCCGGCAACGACGTGGCCGCTTCCGCGAAGGCCCTGAAGACCTTCGCCAAGGCCAACGAGAACCTTGAGATCAAGGGCGGCCTGATGGAAGGCGCGGCCGTGTCTGCTGCGGAGGTGGAAGCCATCGCTTCTCTGCCCTCTCGCGAGCAGCTCATGGCGCAGATCGCCGGTGCCATCTCCGGCGTCGCTCGTGGTCTGGCCACCACCATCAACGGTGTGCCGTGCGGCCTGGCCCAGGTGTTCAACGCCGTGGCCGAGCAGAAGGAAGCTGCCTAACAGCTCGGGCGGCCTGAGACGGGCCGCGTAACGCAAGCAGAAACATGGCCGGCACGAAGAGGCGCCGGCCCCCTTTGAAAGGAAACTAACATGGCTGTTACTCGTGAAGAGATCATTGAGGCTCTGAAGGAGATGTCCCTGCTCGAGGCTTCCGAGCTCGTGAAGGACATCGAGGAGACCTTCGGCGTGTCCGCCGCTGCCCCCGTGGCCGTGGCTGCCGCTGCCCCGGCTGAGGGCGGCGCCGCTGCCGAGGAGAAGTCCGACTTCGACGTCGTGCTCGAGGGCTTCGGCGACAACAAGATCGCCGTCATCAAGGTTGTCCGCGAGATCACCGGCCTGGGCCTGAAGGAGGCCAAGGAGGTCGTCGAGGGCGCTCCGAAGCCGGTGGCCGAGGGCGTGAACAAGGAGAAGGCCGAGGAGATCAAGGGCAAGCTGGAAGAGGCCGGCGCCGCTGTGACCCTGAAGTAGTTTATTTCGCCGTTGCTGCGCAACGTCGAATGACTCGACGCTGCGGTTCCGACAGGCACCTGGCCTTGCCCCTTGTTTGGGGCACGGCGTTGGCCCAAGCCAACTTGGCCCCAAGGCGGGGCAATTCCAGGCACCTGTCGGAACCTCGCTGACATTGTCTGCAATGGGCGTCGATCGAGAACCCCCGCATTCGCGGGGGTTCTTTTTGTATAGAGAGGGGGGCTACCCGAGCCATGCCTCCAGGGCGTCGGCTTCGCGGCGGGCCTGGGCGAGGCCGGTGTCGAAGGAGCGCACGAGGGCGGCGTGGTCGGTGGTCTTGTTGGTGACCTCCATGGTCTCGGGATAGAACACGTAGGCGGCGCCGGTGCGGGCCAGGCGCTCGGCCTCGTCGCAGAGCTCGTTGTAGGGCTGCCAGCGGGCGATGGTGCGCTCGGCCACGACGGGATGCGCCCGGAAGGCGGCGCGGAACAGGGCCTGGGCCGCCCGTCCCATAGGGCGCTTGCGGTAGCCGCGTGGCTGGGTGCGCACGATGAGGAAGCGCTCGTAGCCGTCGGCTCGGGCGGCGGCCAGCGGCAGGCCCCAGCTGTCTCCCATGCCGCCGTCCATATAGGTGCGCCCGTCTATGGTGGTCGGCGGCATGAACAGGGGCATGGTGGACGACGCCCGCACCCGCAGGCCCAAGTCCCGGGCGTCGCGCACGTCGGCCCGGGTCCAGGCGACGGTCTTGCCGGTGTCCCAATCCATGGCCTCGATGTGGAAGTCGGCGGGGTTCGCGGCGAAGGTGTCCCAATCGAAGGCCATGACGTCGCCTACCGGGGCGTTCACGATGAGGTCCTCGTAAAGATAGGGGCTGTTGAAGTAGCCGCGGCCGCGCAGGAAGCTGCCCCAGCCGCCGAAGTTCGGGTACTGCACCAGGTCGGTGAAAGAGGCCCGGGCGCGGGGGATGTCCCGCGACAGGTAGTTCACCGTGTGGCTGGACCCGGCCGAGATCCCGTAGACGCGCCCGAAGTTCAGATTGCGCTCCAGCAGCACCTGCACCATGCCGGCCGTGTAGCTGTTCCGCATCCCGCCGCCCTCGAAGATGAGCGCCACATCCGGCTGATTGACAGCAAGGTCGGCGGCGCAGGACCGCTCGGGGGATGCGGACGAATCGGGAGACGCGGACGGCTCGGGCACGGGGGACTGATCGGGCATGGGAGACTCCTTCGGGGCACGAAAAAGGGAGCCCTTGCGAGCTCCCTTCCAGTATAGTCGTGGCGGCCGTGCCGCGGTTCGGTTATTCCGCGTAGCGGAAGAGGGCGGCGACGGGCTTGGCCGTGGGCATCTGGTCCTGCTCCACGATGTAGATGTGGGCGTCCTGGGCCAGGGCGGCCTGGGCGAAGGCGTCGGTGATGTCGGGCGCGGCCGGGTCGATGTAGCCGTCGTCGACTGGGTTGGGGTTCCCGTCGAAGGTGACGGTGCCGGTGTTGATGTCGAAGCCGCCGGGGAGGATTTTGCCCTTCACGAGGAACAGCGCTCCCACGCGGCGCTCGGCCAGTGCCATGCCGATGGCGTCGAAGTCGTCCGAGGCCTTGCCGTGGGCCGCATCGGCGCCGAACTTCTCGGCGGTTTCCTTGATGTTCGCATCGCGGATGCCGTCCATCACGGTCAGCGACTCTTCCAGAAGCGCCTTGCCGTCAAGACCGGCGGGATCCTTCTTGATGCCGACGGGCAGGAGGTGGCGCAGCGTGGAGAGCTTGCGGAAGGCGTGCTCGTACTCCTCGTCGCAGCACAGGATGATGGGAGTGGCGTCATCGCGCACGAGGTAGTCGTTCACGGCCTGGTTCACGTAGCGGAACCACGGCAGGGCGTCGTCCTTCTTCACCTCGTTGCGGGACTGGCGGTCATGGTACTGGCCCATGTGGCCTTCCAGGGTGATGTAGTCCAGCGCGCCCAGCTCGCCCTTCTTCATGTCGGCGGCGGTGTCATCGCTGTTGGCGAACAGCTCGCTGAAGAAGTCGTGCACTTCCTGCGGCAGCTGCTGGCGCTCCACATGGGTGCGGTCGCCCTTCACCCAGCTGAAACGATCATTGCCGAGCTCCAGCACGTAGTACTCGGTGCCGTATTGGAAATTGCGCAGCAGCGGCTTGACGAAGTAGGTGTCGCCGGCGGCCACCATGGGGTCGGGGGCGAAGAACAGGTTGTACACGTAGATGTCGTCGTTGCTCATGAGGAAGCCCAGGCCCTCGCCGGCGTGCAGCCAAAGCGGCATGTCCGGATGCTCGAGCAGGTAGTCGGCCTTTTTCACAATGCCCTTATAGGCGTCCTTGTCGTAGGTTTCCGCAAGGGTGCGCTCGGCGTCCTTCATCAGATCCTTGAACATGTCACGATCCCAGATATCGCGGCGCTCCTCGCGCTCGGTGTGGTGCACGGGGATGTAGAGCGACACGACGGGCGCGGTCACATCGGCGAGGATGGCCGGATCGAAGTCCTCCATCACGTGAATGCTATCGGCGGTCTTCCGCAAGGTCTCCTTCTCGTCTTTCATGACGAACCTCCAAAGTGGTCGGGAACACAAAGTGCGCGCAGCAGTGTCGCCGCGCCGTTGACGTTGGAAGGCGACGGCGCGTGGTGCAACTGATGTGCTGAAAAGAGCATAGCCCCCGACTGGGAAAATCGGGGGCTATGAGCCAGCCTGTGAACGGGCGGTTGCCGAAATGCAGTTTAAAGTTGATTTGGCCGCTCGCCTTTAGTTGCCTTTAGTCGAGGTAGCGCTTCACGTTCATGGCGCGCATGGCGTTCAAGATGGCGATGACGGCCACGCCCACGTCGGCGAAGACGGCCATCCACATGTTGGCGATGCCGA
>CANPHS010000092.1 GCA_947573925.1 uncultured Enterorhabdus sp.
GAAAGCTGAAATCCATAACGGCATTCGTCCGGGCATGGTGGTTTATCCCAAAGGTTGGCAGAATGGAGATTTCAAGCATGGGCATATTGCCAACCTTACTTCCTCTTGGATGACATCGGCGGCCTATAACTTCTACTTTTACGATGTCTTGTGCGAGGTGGAAAAATGGGAAGGGAGCGTGGAGTAAATGAGCCGCTACGGAATGGCCATCGATGTCAAACGCTGTTTGGGCTGCCACGCGTGCGAGATTGCATGCAAAGTGGCCAACAATGTGCCGCATGGGGTATTTTGGAATCGGGTGCTAACGGAAGGCGGCGCCTATCCTGATGCCCCTGCGGGGGAATTTCCCAACTACTCGCTGCGCTCTTATGCGGTTTCGTGTCAGCATTGCGAGAACCCGGCCTGCGTGAAGGTGTGCCCGGTGGGGGCCACCTACAAAGATCCGGAGACCGGCGTGGTGCGCCAAGATTACGACAAGTGCATCGGCTGCCGCATGTGCATGTCGGCATGCCCCTACACGGGCGTGCGCTCCTTCAACTGGGAGGAGCCGAAGTATGCGCTCGATTTCGCGACGGGCGATGCTGATGCGGCGCCGCATCAAAAGCATGTCGTAGAAAAGTGCACCTTTTGCTATCAACGTATTGCCAAGGGCGAATCGCCGGCTTGCATGGTGCTCTGCCCGGGCCGCGCCCGATTCTGGGGCGACTTGGACGATCCCGAATCGGAGGTCTCGCAGTTGATTGCCTCCCGCGAGTACAAGCAGCTGCTGCCCGAGGAGGGCACGAGGCCCTCGGTGTACTACCTGGTGTAGGGCGCGCTCTGCGCGGCCGTGCGTCCGGCGGTGCCGGGGCGCGGCGCGAATTGCATAATCTTGCGGGCGCGGCCCGGCGCCTCGCCCGCCATTCTTAGGAGATTCTCATGACTGACTTCTCTTCCGGGGCCGTCCTGGACGACCTCGAGATCGGCGCTGCCTCTCCCGGCCGCGAGCGGGACCGCGCGGACGCGGCGCCCCGCACGGCCGCGAAGGGCCGCGGGCTGAACATCGGCATCGGCGTGTCGGCCGCGCTCGTGGTCGCGGGCCTGGCGCTGTGGGCGGTGCAGCTGTCCGGAGGCATGGTGCAGACGGCCATGCGCAACCTGGATTCCTGGGGCCTTTACATCACGGGCTTCATGTTCTTCGTGGGCCTCTCTGCCGGCGGCCTCATCATCTCCTCGGTGCCCAAGGCGCTCGGCGTGCGCGGCTTCGGCGGCATCTCCAAGGTGGCGGTGATGACCTCCATCGCCTGCACCGTGGCCGCCATCGGCTTCGTGGTGGTGGATCTCGGCCAGCCGGCGCGCCTGTGGGAGCTGTTCGCCTACTCCAACATGGGGTCGCCCCTCATGTGGGACATCCTGGTCATCGGCACCTACCTCGTGCTCTCCTGCGTGTACCTGTGGGCGCAGCTGAGGGCCGAGGCGGGCAAGATGTCGCAGACGGCCCTGCGCGCGATCTCGGTGGTGGCCCTCGTCACCGCCGTGCTCGTGCACTCCGTGACCGCCTGGATCTTCGGCCTGCAGCAGGGCCGCGAGATGTGGCACACGGCGCTTCTGGCCCCGTGGTTCGTGTCCTCGGCCCTCGTCTGCGGCACGGCGCTCGTGATGTGCGCGGCCGTCGCCCTGCGGGCGGCCGGCTACCTGAAGTGGGACCAGGGGAACCTGGTGAGGCTCGCGAAGCTGCTCGGCGCCTTCGTGCTCGTGGACCTGTACTTCTTCGGCTGCGACCTCTTGACCGAGGCCTTCCCCATGGGGTCCGGCCTGGAGGTGGTGGCCATGCTCGTGTCCGGGCCGCTCGCGCCGTTCTTCTGGACGGAGATCGTCGGCTGCGCGGCGTGCGCCGTCATCTGCCTCGTGCCGGCGCTGCGCACCACGCCGCTGCTCGTGGCCGCCGGCCTGCTCGCCATCCTTGGCATCTTCTGCAAGCGCGTGCAGCTGCTCGTGGGAGGCTTCCAGCTGGCCAACCTCGACATGGCCGGCCCCCTCACCTCCGCCCAGCACACGGCCTTCGATGGCGGCCTCGCCGGCATCTACGGCGGCCTGGTCTACTGGCCGACCCCGCTGGAGCTCGGCGTGGCCCTCGGCGTGGTGGCCCTGGCCTTCCTCGTGTTCTTCCTGGGCCTGAAGTTCCTGCCCCTGAGGCCGGCGGACCAGGATAAGTAGCCCCTTACATGCAGCCCGCGCCCGACTTTCCAGGGCGCGGGCCTTTTCCTTCAAAGGGAGGTGCCCATGAGGAAGACAGTCATTGCCCTCGCCGCGCTGGCGGCCGTCGTCGTGCTCGTGGCCCTGGCCGGCCTCGCGGCGGCTCCCGAAAGCGGCGTGCATCCCATCGGGGCCGACTCCCCGTGCCCGGCGGCCGGGTGCGCCAGCGGGAGTTGCCACGGGTTCGCCAATGTGCCCGAGCCCGACGGCGTCCACGAGATGGCCTGCCCCGAGGCGTCCTGCGCCTCGGCGGAGTGCCACGCCTGGGACGCGCTCGTCGGCCGCTACCACCAGGCCTCCGACGCAAGCCTGAACGCGTGGATCCTCATGCCCACTGTGCTCGTGCTGGGCCTGTGGCTGCTGGCGAAGCGGTCGGGCCGCGCTGGCCGTCGCGAGCGCTCTGCGACAGTGCCAGCCGCCGAGTTCGAGGAGGGATCCTGCCATGAGTCGTAGGCGCAGCATCTTCGACATCGCCATGCTCGCGGTGTACCTGGCGGCGGCCAACCCGGTGCTCACGGGCATTCCCGTTCACGAGTACCTGGGGCTCGGGGCCTTCGTCGTCGTCGCGGCCCACGTCGTCGCGAGCGGCGCGGGCCTCGCGGGCCGCGGGCGTCCCGGGCGCCTCGCGCTGAACGTAGTATTGCTGATGGCCCTGGCCGCCACCGTCGTCTCTGGCGTCATGGTGTCGGGCGACGTGCTGCCGGCCCTCGGCCTGTACGCCACGGGCTACCACTTCTGGGACCCGCTGCACGCCCTGGCAGCCAAGGTGCTTTTGGCGGCGCTGCTCGTGCACGTAGTGCTGCGGGGCCCGGCGGCGTGGGCGGTGCTGCGGGCGAAGCGCCCCGGTCGCGCCGCGGCCATGGCCGAGGCTTCCTCTTTCGAGGAAGATGCCGCAACCGAGTAACGCGCGGCCGCTTTCATGCTATGCTTGTCGGCGAACGAAATCCCTACCTATTAAAGGAGGATCATCCATGACCGTATCCGCTGATATGTGGCAGGCCCGCGCGGCAATGTGCGAGCTTTTGGCCCTGTCGTTCCGCTACCCGGAGGACAAAGTGCTCGCCGACGCCATCGCCTCGGGCGAGTGGGGCGAGGCCGCCGACGAGATTGCCGGTGTGCTGGGGCTTTCCTGGAAGGCCGCCACGGCCCCCGGTGCCGCCGAGGCCGCCGCGCTGGCCGACCCCGACGACATTCAGAAGGAGCTGCGCCCCGAGGCTACGCGCCTGTTCGTGGGCGCCCCCGAGGCCGCCTGCAGCCCCTACGAGGGCGTGTGGCGCGCCAAGGCCGAGGGCGTGCAGCCGCTCTTGTTCGTGAACCCGCACTCCATGGCCGTGGAGCGCTTCTGCAAGAGCTGCGGTCTGGGTCGCCCCGAGGGCACCAACGAGCCGCTCGATGCCGTGTGGACCGAGCTTGAGCTGCTGGAGTACCTGGCCCTGCGTGCGGCCGCCGATGCCATGGACGCGGAAGCCGAGGCCGATGTGGAAGCTGGCGGGGATGGCGCCCCCACCGAGGAGCAGGCCGAGCAGTATGAGGAAATCGGCGACGATCTGGACACCTTCGACGAGGGCGAGGAGCCCGGCGACGTGGTGGCCTCGGCCGACCTGCCCGGCGGCTCGCCGGAGGCGGCTTGGAACGAGTTCATGGCCGACCACGCCAAGGTGTGGATGCCCGAATTCGCCGCCACCTGCGAGAAGGATTCCCACGTGCCCTTCTACCGCACCGCCGCCAGCCTGTTGGGAGCGTTCATCGGGGAGATGTAGATCTTTCCGTCCGGCGTTTTGAGCCCGCAGCGTCTTTCGATGCTGCGGGCCTTTTAACGAACGGTCTCTTTTTGTGTCGAAAATTGCACTTATCAGCGTCTGAAGCGGAAGAGAAGGGTTCCTGCCTTCGATGCCCTTTGCAAACACCAGATCACAGGCACTCATTTCTTTCATTGTGCCATTTTCAGGTGCTCGGGACGCTGGTAAGTGCAATTTTCGCTACAGAAAAGCCGAGTCCGCCTAATGCGGCGGATACGTGCGGTTGAACTGGGCCCAGACGCCGGAATACAGGACGGCGTCCATGAGGTGTTTGTCCTGCACCAGGGGCAGGCGCTCGTAGGTTTCGGCCATATCGGCGGCGGTGAGGGCCAGGGCGGTGCGCATGGCGTCGGGCGTGGCGCCTATCGCTACGAAGGGGTTGTAGCTGCCCGAGGCTGCATCATCGGCGAAGTCCACGGCGGCGTCCATGAGGTAGACGAACCGCCCGAGGGCGCAGCCGAAGGCTTCCATGGAATTGGACCAGAACCCCTGGCCAGCGGCGAACAGGCGCCCGAGCAGGCCGCCGAATTCCCGCGCGGCCGCATCGGGGTCGGAGCCTTCGCTCCGCTCGATCTCCCGAATGGCTCCCATGGCCCGCTCGATGTCCGCGCACGCGTCGGGAATGCGCTCTTGGGCGCGGCGGTAGGCCCGGGCCAGCAGGCGCTCGGCGGCGCGGGCCTTCGTGCTACCGTCGTCGGCCACGTCGTCGAGCACCTTGTGGTAGGCGAGCGCCACGGACAGGTCGGCCGCGTAGTCGGTCCACTCCGACCGCGCCCAGACGCGCGGGGCGGAAGGCGCCGGGTGCATCATGCAGTGCGAGGTCCCCATGCGCTCGACGGGCTCGTGCAGCGACGCGCACAGCATCACGAAGAAGGTGAGGTCGTAGGTCAGGCACGCCCGCGAGAGCTGCCCGTACCGGTCGCGCAGCGCAAAGCACAGCCCGCAGTACAGCGCCCGGTAGCGGTCCTTCTCCGCCTCCGACAACGCCCCGGCGTCGGCCACCACGAATCCGAACATGGCGCCCGGCCAGCCTAGGCCGGCTTCTTCGCCACGTGGACGGCGGCGATGCCGCCGGTGTAGTTCTTCCAGGTCACATCCGTAAAGCCGGCCTCGCGCATCATTTCCGCCAGGCCCTCCTGGTCGGGGAAGGCGCGGATGGATTTCGCCAGGTACACGAAGCCCTCTTTGTCGCCGGTCACGAGCCCGCCCCAGAACGGGATCAAGTGTCGCAGGTAGAAGTGGTACAGCGCCCGCCACGCCCGGTTGGGCGGCGTGGAGAACTCCAGGCACACGAGGGACCCGCCGGGCTTCAGCACCCGGAACATCTCGCTCAGAGCGCGGGGCCGGTCGGGCATGTTGCGGATGCCGTAGGCCATGGTGATGGCGTCGTAGCTGCCGTCGGCGTAGGGGATGTCCTGGGCGTCCACCACCGCGAAGTCGATGGGCACGCCGGCCCCGTCGCCCTCGTCGATGTGCATCTGCGCCACCTCCAGCATCTCCGGCACCAAGTCGGTGCACTGAATGTGGGCCGGGTGCTTGGTACGGGCCACGGTGAACGTGACGTCCCCCGTGCCCCCGGCGATGTCCAGCACGTCGTGGTGCTCCTCGATGGGGGCCTGGCGCATCATGCCAGCCAGCCACAGCTTGTAGGCGCCGAAGCTGGAAAGGGCGTTGAACCGCTCGTATTTCCGCGCGATGGAGGCGAAGATGGAGCGCACGCGCTCGCTCGACAGCTCGGCGGGGGCCTCCAGGCCCGTGGCGGTATCGATGGTCATGGGGCGGAACTCCTTGCGATTGGCTCAACGTTCGGCCCCCAGTATACGCCCTCGCACCGCAAATCGGGCGCACCCATCCGCGCACGGCACGGCCCCATGCTATCATGGGTCGCTGATCGTGTACCCTCCTCGCAAGAAGGGAGGCACCATGCTCCTTTGTGCCCAATACGTTTTGCCCGTCACCTCCGAGCCCATCGTCGACGGCGCGGTGCTCGTGCGCGACGGCGTCATCCGCGATATCGGCAGCGCCGACATGCTGCGTTTGCGCTACCCTGACGAGGAAGTCGTCGACCAGGGCCTCTCGGCGCTCATGCCCGGCCTGGTGGACCTGCACACCCGTCTGGAACAGTCGGTGCTGCGCGGCGTGGTGAACGACGCCCCCTATGTGGAATGGCTTTCGGAAGTGGCCCGCAAGTCGTCTCGCCTGGAGGCGGTCGACTGGTTCGACTCCGCCATCCTGGGCGGCCTGGACGCGCTGTCCAGCGGCATCACCTGCGTGGCCGACATCACGGCCACCGGCGCCTCGTGCACCGCCGTGAACAAGCTCGGCCTGCGCTCGGTCATCTACCGCAGCGTCGGCGCCCTCGACCGCAACCGCATCAACGCCGCCATGCAGCTGGCCCAGAAGGACATCCTGCATTGGCGCGAGGAGGTGGATTCCGACCGCGTCACCATCGGCATCGCCCCGGCGCCCCTGTTCACGAACCACCCGGCCATGCTCACGGCCGTCAGCGAATTCGCCACCAAGGAGAACCTGCCCGTGGCCATGTGGCTCGCCGGCAGCCGCGAGGAGTGCGACTTCGTGCGCTACGGATCCTCGCCCTTCCAGGTGCACGGCGGCGACGTGAAGCGCGGCTACGTGGAAATTCCGCCGTGGCTGCCCACGGGCGTGAGCCCGGTGCGCTACGCCCTGAACTGGGACGCTTTTGCCGCCCCCAACGTCATGATCGTGGGCGCCGTCTGCGTCGATGACGAGGACTTGAAGAAGCTGCGCGAGTACGACGTGGCCGTGTGCGTGTGCCCCCGCGCCTGCGCCCAGCTGGGCATGGGCGTGGCCCCGCTCGACGAGTTCCTCCGCGCCGATCTGCGCGTGGGCCTCGGCACCGACTCGCCGGCGGCCACCGAGTCCACCGACATGCTGTCGGAAATGCGCCTCGGCATGCTGCTCCAGCGGGCCGTGAACACCGACTTCCTCGACGCCAAGACCATGCTTGAAGTGGCCACCATCGGCGGGGCGCGGGCCCTCGGCCTCCAGGACAAGGTGGGCTCGCTCGAAATCGGGAAGTGCGCCGACATCATCGCCGTGGACCTCTCCAGCTCGCACCAGTCCTTCACCACCGATCCGGTGGCCGCAGTGGTGAACACCTGCACCACGGCTGACGTGCTCATGACCATGGTGGACGGCAACGTGCTCTACGAGAAGAACCGCTGGCACGTGAAGGTGGAAGTGGCGAAGAACATCGCCCGGGTCATCGAGATTCGCAGCAAGCTGCGCCCCGAGGCCTAGGCGCGAGAAGCGGCCCGCGGACACACCGCCGGGCCGCTTTCAATTACCGGGCTGCTTTCGATCGTCGGGCCCCGTGGGGGATGCCGGCGTGCCCTATCCGTGGAATTCATGCAGCGCCGCCCCGTACTGGAGGGTAACCTCTGGCGCTGGGCGGCGCAATCTGCGATAATGGCGAATTTGCTACGAGAGAAGACGCGAGGAGTCAGTGCGATGTCTCAGAAGAAGAACAAAACCGGGTCGCGGAACGTCACCCGCAAGCAGCAAGCCGACCGCATTCGCGCGGCCGAGGAGCGCGAGAAGCGCGCCCGGGAAGCTGCCGAAGCGAAGGCCCGCACGAAGAAGATCTTCACCATCGTCGTCTGCGTCATCCTCGTGCTTGCCCTGTGCATCCCCACTATGGCTCTGACCGTGCTCTCCATGTAGGGCCCGACGAAAGGATCGCGACGTGTTTGGAATCGGCGGATTCGAGCTTTTCCTCATTCTGCTGTTCGGGTTTCTCATTTTCGGACCCGACAAGCTGCCTGCCATGGCCAAGACCCTCGGCAAGGCCATTGCGAAGTTCAGGAACGCCCAAGAGGAGATGAGCGGCGTGCTGAAGGGCGAGATGGTGTTCGACAAAGACGCCGAGGATCCCTTCAAGAACCCGCTCGACGCTCTGGACGAGGTGGCCGCCAAGGCGAACAAGGGCGCCACGGCCGCCAAGAAGGCCGCGTCTACGGCTACCAAGAAGGTGAGTGAGGCCACGAAGAAGGCCTCCACCACCACGGCCGCCGCCGGTGCCGCCGCCGCGGGCGCGGCCAAGGCCGAGGCTGAAGCCTCCGACGCCCCGGCCAAGCCCGAGAGCTTCGCCGAGCGCAAGGCCCGCTACGACAAGGAGCGCCAGGCCAAGAAGGAAGCCGAAGCCGAGGCGGCCAAGAAGAAGGAAGAGGAAGAGCGCAAGGCCGCTGCCGAGGCCCGCAAGGCCGAGGCGGCGAAGAAGCGCGAGGAGGCCGAGGCCAAGCGCAAGGCCGAGGCGGAAGCCAAGAAGGCCGCCGAAGCCGCCAAGACCGTGACCGAGGCCGCCGACGAGGCGCCCGCCGAGGCCGCTCCCACTGCCGAGAAGAAGGAGAACTAACATGCCTATCGGACCGGCACGCATGCCGCTTTTCGACCACCTGGGCGAGCTGCGCATGCGCCTCGTGCGCATCGTCGCTTGCCTCGCCGTGGCGGTCGTGGTGTTCTACATGGCTACCCCCACCATGGGCCAGTTCCTGCTCATGCCCATTGCCGAGTACCTGCCGGTGAATCCGGCCAACGGCATGGCGTCGCTCCAGGCCATCGACCCCTTCGAGGCCTTCGCCGTGCGCTTCCAGATATCGGTGTGGGCCGGCATCGTGGCCACGTCTCCCGTTATCCTGTGGCAGCTTCTGGCCTTCTTCCTGCCGGCGCTCAAGCCCGAGGAGCGCAAGTGGTTCATGCCCACCTTCGCCGCTGCCGTGGCTCTGTTCATCATCGGCACGGTGTTCTGCTACCTCATCATCCTGAACCCGGCGTTCCAGTGGCTCACCGACCAGGCCATGGGCCTTGGTTACGTGGCGCCGCGCATGAGCTCCTACATCGACATCATCATCAAGTTCGAGCTCGGCTTCGGCTTCGCCTTCGAGCTGCCGCTCATCGTGTTCTACCTCACCATCTTCGACGTCATTCCCTACAAGAAGCTGCGCGGCAGCTGGCGCACGGTGTACGTGGTGCTCATGATCATCTGCGCCGTGGTCACCCCGGATGCTTCTCCGGTCACCATGCTGCTCATGTTCGCCGCCATGATCGTGCTCTACGAGGCCAGCCTGCTCATTGCCCGCGTGGTGCTCGGCCGCCGCATCAAGGCCCAGAACGAGAAGTTGGCCGCTGAAGAGGACTAAGGTGTTCCGCCGGTGCTAACGCCCCGGCGGCACTGTCGACGCTGCGGCTCCGACAGGCACCTGGCCTTCGCATTCAGGGCTTTCCCTCGC
>CANPHS010000093.1 GCA_947573925.1 uncultured Enterorhabdus sp.
TCCTCTTCCATGTGGATGCGCGTGATGCCCACGTGCGCCGTGTAGCCGTCCTCGGTGCGGGTGATGTTGCCGTCCTCTTCGCCGGGTGCCAGAGCGTCCAGGCGGTAGCGCTCGCGGGCCGCCGGGCCGTCCACGTCCAGGTCCAAATGCCCGCGCATGCAGAAGGCGATGGGGCCCTGGGTGGTCTGGAAGTTCTTAGCCATGTCAGGGTACATGTAGTTCTTTCGGTAGAACATCGAGTGCTTCTCGATGTCGCAGTTGGTGGCGAGCCCCGCCAGCACGATGGACTCGATGGCCGCGCGGTTGGGCACGGGCAGCGCCCCGGGCAGCCCCAGGCACACGGGGCACGTGTGGGTGTTGGGGGCCGCGCCGAACTCCAGCTTGCAGCCGCAGAACATCTTGGTGTTCAAGGTGGTCAGCTCGGCATGGATCTCCAGGCCGATGACCGCCTCCCATGTCTCGAGAACTTCTTCCAGCGTCTTCATTTAGGCACCAACCTTTCCGTCGGCGAAGTCGGGGGCCACGGGCGCCACGCCGTAGTGCTGCTCCAGGGCGGCCGCCGCGCGGAACATATTCGCGTCGCGGAAGGGCGGCGCGATGAGCTGCACGCCCACGGGCAGCCCCGTCTGGGCGCCGAGCCCCACGGGCACCGACATGCCGCCGTTGCCGGCAATGTTGATGGAGATGGTGAACATGTCAGACAGGTACATCTCCGTCGGGTCGCTGATCTCACCGAACTTGAAGGCCGTGCGCGGCGCCACCGGCGTGAGGATGACGTCGCAGCGCTCGTAGGCGGCGGCGTAATCCTGCGTGATGAGGGTGCGCACCTGCTGGGCCGGGTAGTAGTAGGTGTCGTACACCCCGGCAGACAGCAGGTAGCTGCCCAGCATGATGCGGCGCTTGGCCTCGGGGCCGAAGCCGGCGGCACGGCTGGCCTCGTACTGGCTGCCGAGGTCCTTGTGGCCCGGGTCGCAGTAGCCGTAGCGCACCGAGTCGAAGCGGGCCAGGTTGCTGAAGGCCTCGCAGGGCCCCAGCACATAGTAGGCGCTCATGGCCGCCTGGGCGTGGGGCAGCTCCACTTCCACGATCTCGGCACCGGCGTCGCGCAGGACGGCCGCAGCCTCTTCCACCTTGGCCTTCACCTCGGCCGTCAGGCCCTCGGCCTCCATGAACGCCCGCACGACGCCCACCTTCATGCCGCGCACCCCTTCAGCGAGGTTGGCGGTGAAGTCCACGTCGCACGGCTGGCTCGTGCAGTCCAGCTCGTCGCGGCCGGCCAGCGCGTTCAAGGCCAAAGCCGCGTCCTCCACCGAGCGGGCGAAGGGCCCCACCTGGTCCAGCGAGCTGCCGAAGGCCACCACGCCGTAGCGCGAGACCACGCCGTAGGTGGGCTTCACGGCCACGAGCCCGCAGAAGGCGCCCGGCTGGCGGATGGAGCCGCCGGTGTCGGAACCCAGCGACACGGGCACGAGCCCCGCCGCCACGGCCGCCGCCGAGCCGCCCGAGGAACCGCCGGGCACGCGCTCGATGTCCCAGGGGTTGCGGGTGGGCCCGAAGGCGGAAGTCTCGGTGGAGCTTCCGAAGGCGAACTCATCCATGTTCAGCTTGCCGATGGGCAGCGCTCCGGCCCGCAGGGTATGCTCCACGCAGGTGGCGGTGTAGGGCGACACGTAGTCGCGCAGCATGTTGGACGAGCAGGTGGTGTGGGTGCCCGTGAGATTCATGTTGTCCTTGTAGCCCACGGGCACACCGGCAAGGGGCCCCATCTCGGCCAAGCGCCCCTCGGCGATGGCCGTATCGATGCGGATGGCGGCGTCGGCGGCCAGCGCCTCGGTGGTCTCCAGGAAGGAGTGCACCACCCCGTCGGCGGCCTCGATGCGCTCGAAGGAGGCGCGGGCCACCTCGGCGGCGGAGAACTCCTTGGCGGCCAGGCCCCGCTGGATGTCGCGGACGCCCATGCTTCCGAACGGCGTTGCCATTAGCGATCGCCCCCTTCCCCGAGAATGGACGGGATGAGGAAGCTGCCGTCCTCCTGCTTCGGCGCGTTCTCCAGCGCCACCTGCTGGGTGAAGCTGCCGCGCACCGCATCGTCGCGCATGACGTTGGAGAGGTCGCCGATGGGGTGGAACGTGGGCTCCACGCCGTCCAGGTCGAACTCGGTGATGGGCTTCAAGCTGTCGATGATGGCGTTCAGGTCGGCCGTCATGGTGACGACCTCCTCCGCCGAAAGACCGATGCGGGCGTATTCCGCGATGCCCCGCACGTCGGCCTCGGAAAGATGCTGCGTCATAGCTGAGCGCTCCTTCTCAGGTTCTGTAAGTCAACCGCCCCATGATAGCAAAAGCCCGCCCCGCCAACCCCGGCACCCGCCCCGATGGCGAAGATTTAACAGAGCGGGAAGCCCGGCGAAGCGCCCCTGGCGCAACCGCCTCATGAAGACGGCTGTTGCCAAACCCGTGCTACGCGGGAGCAACCTCGGCTAAAGCTCTCTGCGTCTCCACGATATCGCGCTCGATAAGCGGCCGCATGCTGTCCCGGTACTTCGATAGGTCGGCATCGCGCAAACGCGCCAGGATCTGCGGAACATATTGGGGTTGAGCCAGTCCGACTTCTGCGAGAACTTGCACGCATTGGCGAGCGGTGATGGGCTTTTCGTCGGTTACATGATCGAGGATGTCGGGCAGGATGCCGTCGAATCGCCCCTCGTCGTCCCATTGGGCATTCGCGGCGAGAATATGCAGCGCCCGGTTTCTCACCAGCGATTTCGGATGACCGAGCAGCGACACGAAGCCGTCGAGATATTCGTACCACGCATCGGTTTCCCGACTTTCCGCGATGATCTTGTCGGCAAGGGCACACGCCCGGGCGTCGTCTTTCGCCGTCAGCCGAGCCACAATTTCTTTCACCCTCGCATCTCCCGCCTTCACGGCTTCCACCCCCGGTTACGTTCTTCCAACTTCTTGTTTTTGCGCCCATTTTTGCACTTACCAGCGTCCAATTGCAACAGCAGAGCTTGCCTCAGAAGCATCATTCGACAAAACGCCAGGTCACGCCATTCCACTCTTTTCCGAAGCTTCCCACAAGCCAAAGAGGGACGCTGGTAAGTGCAAAAATAAGCGCAAAATACCGACACTCGCAAAAAACGCCGACGCCTCCGCGCAACTCGCGCCACTGGCCCCAGCCCCTACGGCCTGCCATATCGCGCCTCCCCCTTGGTTTGCCGCATACTTTCGCGCAGGTACTGTCAATAGTTTTGCGCACTTTGGATCAGCCGCGCACCAGCCGTCGGCACGATCACTCGTCCAGCAGCGTCGCGTCCAGATACCTCCTCGACCCCCACTCGCTGTCGGCGACGTACTTCAGGCGAGCCGCGACGAGCATGAGCGCGCTCCTCCCGTCCGGGAAGGTGCCGACGACCCGCGTCCTCCTCCTGACCTCGCGGTCCAGCCGCTCGATGGCGTTGTTGGTGCGGATGCGCCTCCAGTGATCCATCGGGAACCTGGTGTAGGTCAGCGCCTCGGCGACGCCGTCGCGCACGCACTTGGCGGCCGCCGCGAGCCTCATGCCCTCCAGCTTGCCCGCCGCCGCATCCGCCTTTTCCATGCTGGCCCCGAGGGATTCCTGGGCGTGGACCGCTTTCAGCACGGCGGCGGCCTCGCGGCGCTTGGACTCCGGCGCCTTCGCCAGCACATTGCGGCAGAAGTGCACGGCGCGGCGCTGGTAGGCCGCGTCCGGGAACGCCTCGGCGATGGCGCCGGTCATGGCGGCCGCCTTGTCGCCGGCGAGCATGCGCACGCCCGACAGGCCACGACCCTTGAGCCACGAGGGGAACTCCCGCCAGCACTCGGCGGACTCGGTGAACCCCTCGGCGGCGCCTATGACCTCGCGGTAGCCGTCGTCGTTGACGCCGATCGCCACCATCGCCGTCACGTTCTCGTAGGCGCCGCCCCACGATCTCTTCAGGTAGATGCCGTCTATGAACACGTAGGGGTAATCGCAGGCCAAGGGCCGGCCGCGCCATTCCTCCACGGCCCCGAGGGCGCGGTCGTTGAGGTTCGAGACGGTGGCGGCGGAGACGCTCGACCCCCACAGGATCTCGGAGACGTCCTCGATCCGCCTGGTGGACACGCCCGCGAGGCGCATCTCGATCATCGCCTCCTCGACGCTCGTCTCGCGCCTCTTGTGGCGCTCGATGATCGCAGTGGCGAACCTCATGCCCTTCAGTTTGGGCATCTTGAGGGTGACCTGGCCGGATGTCGTGGTCAGCCCGCGCTCGTAGTGGCCGGCCCGGTAGGCCTCGCGATCAGCCGTCCTCTCGTAGCGGTCGGCCCGAATGAGGTCGCCGGCCTCCTCCTCGAGCAGCGCGTTCAATGTGTCCTCGACCGTTCTTCTGACGAGCTCTTTGAGCTCGCCGCGCACGGCTTCCTCGTCGAGTGTTACGATGGGATCGGACATGGCTCCGCCTCCTGGTTGATCGAATCTAGACAACTCAATCATGCCAACGGCAGGCGCCATGTCTTTCTGCATCTAGACTATGCTGCTCTCAAAGTGCGCAAAAGATTGTACGTTACCTTCGCGCACCTTCGCGCTCATGAATGGTCGTTTGGGGAATACGGCAAATCACGCCTGTCAGACGTTGTACAGCTGATACAGTGATCCCATGAAACTCGTATTCAGTCATACAACCGCTTTGCACCTGCTCAGGGTTTGGTCGCGCAACCACCCCCTCCCATTGCGCGCATTCCACGACCTTCGCCCGCGCGATGTGCGTCACCTTCCCGCAAGCAACCTCAAGGGATCGTCCTCCTTGAGCGATGCCGTTGACACCGAGTCGGCTGCCCATGCCCTGATTACCGCCGCGAGGAAACCGAGTCTGCACCAGCTTCTCGAGAAACTATGGGACAGCACCAATCCCGAGATGCCCATTCACGGACTTGCCCAACCGAAAAAGGGGCGCCACCCCTCTCACCGTGTCGTCTTTCACCAAGTCGCACCCGCGCTCCCCCACTCCTCCTTTCTGGAAATCGCTCCCGGCATTGCCGTTTGCTCGCCCGAGCTCGTATTCATCCAGATGGCCGAAGCCCTTTCCCTCGGGGAACTCATCGCCTTAGGCTACGAACTCTGCGGCTGCTACCCTCTGGACCTCGACCGTCCAGGCGCGCTTGTTCGATCCCCGCTTACGACCCCAATGCGTCTTGCGGCTTTCGTCAAACGTGCCTGCCGTCTCAAAGGCCTCCGCAAAGCGCGAGTCGCCGCGCAGTTCGTTCGAGCGAAATCGGCTTCTCCAATGGAGACGGAAGTGAGCGCCCTCTTGATGACGCCCATGAAATGGGGCGGCCTCGGACTGCCCTCGGCCCGAGCCAATGAACCAGTTTACTTATCGGACAAGGCATCGCGCATTGCTCGCGGTAATCGCATCGTCTGCGACCTTCTCTGGGATGAGGCGCACGTTGTCGTCGAGTACGACGGTCGAGCATCTCATGCGGGCAATCAGCAGCAAACCAGGGATTCGAGGCGACGCGATGCCATGGCGGCAGACGGCATCGAAGTTGTCACCATTACTTCCTCGCAGGTCAGCGGCGTATTCGAGTTCTTCGAAATAGCCGACACCATCACGCGAAAGCTAGGACGCAGGCCGCGGAAAAGAACGGCGGAGTTTACCGAGCGGCATATGGAGCTCCGCCGCGAACTGCGCACGTATCGCTCAGAGTATTTCCCCTACCCGTCGGAGAGCGAAAGCGCATAAGCGCAACGAGGCACACAGGAAACGGTATGGCCGGCTACGTTTTGACGGAGCGCCGAAAAATGCAGCCATTTTTGCAGTTATCAGCGTCTCGCAATGTCGAAGCAACGCATCCATTGAGCGGCAGAAGAGAAAACCCCAGGTAAAATCTCCTCACCGCGTTAGGAAAAAATCCCTCATCGCTGCGCAGACGCTGGTAAGTGCAAAAATGACGACAAAATATCGCAACTCGTTGAAACGAGAACGGTAGAAGCGGGAGGGCTACAGCCGGACCACATTCGAGACAACAAGAACCTTGCCGTACCCGGCAGGCACCGCTAGCTGCACACCCCCAGACGTCAGCTGGCCCACAGCCTGCAGGCATTGGACGCTCTGCGACCCGCAGACATCGGGCGCTTATGCCCTGCAGCCCGCAAGTATTGGCTGCTTTAATCCCTTACAACCCGGAGACAGCGACCATTCCATAGTCTACAGCCCGCGGGTGCGGGCTGCTTGGGCGAGGGAGGCCTCGTCGATGGGCGCGCCTTCCGGTACGTAGACGGCGAGGCAGGGGAAGCTCGGCTTGGCGGACTGCAAGGTGCCGGGGGCCAGGCCGAACGACGCTTCCAGGCCGGCCAGCACATGGCGCACGTTGGCCTTGGTCATGCCGGCGCGGCGCAACGGCGACACGACCCCGGCCTCGGCCAGGGCCTTGAAGCCGGGGCGGCGGGTCGGGTCGTCGGAGGCGTTGGTGCCGTCCACGATGACGGTGAACCCGTCGGCCGCGGCGGCCTCGCGCACTTTCCCGAAGATGAAGCGCTTGCAGCGGTAGCAGCGGTCGGCCGGGTTGGCGCAGATGCCGGCCTCGGCCAGCACGTCGGCCTCGATGACGGTGAGCGGAATGCCGAGGGCATCGGTCACGGCCCGGGCGTCGGCCAGCTCGAAGGCGGGTTGGAAGGCGGTCTTCACCAGGTAGGCGCGGGCCTCCGCCCCCGCCAGCTTCGCCGCCGCCAGCAAGAGCGACGAGTCGCACCCGCCGGAAAAGGCCACGGCCAGGCGCGGCTCGCGGAGCAGGTACATTTCCAGCGGCTCGCCGAACAGGCGCTGCCCTGGGCCCACGTCCTCGGTGTCCTCGGCCACTACAGCCTCGTAGTCCACGGGCTCGGCGGCCGCCTCCCCCGGCGCGTCCGCATCCCCCAGCGTGCCGATCTTCCTCACATCCATGTCGCTCCCTTCCCTAGAGAAAGGGGCGGCCTCGCAGCCCCCCCCTGTCGTCGCGCATCGGCTGCGCTACCGCAGGGTGATGCCCTCGGGCAGCTCCACCTGGCGCCAGTCCTCGTCTTCGCCGCGGTCGTCGGCGGGCTCGTCGGCCGCGACTGCGGCGGGGCGCTCGGGCTCGGGGGCGCCGAAGGCGGCGCGGAAGGCGTCGACGTGCACGCGAGGCACGGCGAACACCACCTGCGGCACCGCGCCGGGGTTGGCGGCGATCCAGTCGCGGATGAGGCCGATCACCTGCTCGGCGGGGTATCCGTTGCGGCCGCAGCCGAAGGCGCCCATGATGAGCGTTTCCGCCCCGTTGGCAGCGGCGATGCGGAAGACGGCCTCGATGCGGTCGGCCAGAGCTTTGTCGGCCTCGCGCTCGGAGCGGTGGTTCTCCAGGGCGTAGGCGCGGATGGGCTCGGCAATGACCAGCACGTCGGCCCGGCGCACATCGCCCTCGCGGGAGAACAGCACCTCGGGCACGTACAGGGCGCGGTCGGTGAAGAGCGAACCGCGGCGGTAGTCGCGGTTCTTGTCGTAGAAGTCCCGCTTGTGGGCTTGGAGAATCGGGTAGAGGTTGCTCTCGGCGCAGAGGATCTGCTCCGGCCCGAAGGCGCCGTCCTCGTAGGCGCCGCCGGGGCGGGTGAACGCGCCCGGGTCCACGATGAGCGTCTTGCCGGAAGCGTCGCGGTACAGCGCCTCGGGAGCGAAGGAGGTCACCACCTTCGTGACGGTCTCGGCGGCTACCGGTGCCGCGGCCCCGTCGGCCGCAGGCTCGGCAGCTTCGGCGGCCTCTTCCACGATCTCGGCCTCTTCCCGGGCCTCCTCGTTGCCCGCTTGGGCCCCGTCGGCATCGGCCTCGGCCATCGCGGCCGCCGCCTTCGCCGCCTCCACGGCAGAGGCGCCCCACAAAAGCGTTCGGCCCTCCCCCTCTTCGTAGATGCGGGCCGCGGCGATGGCCTCGTCGGTCTCCTTCCCGAAGGCCGCCTTCATGAGGCCCGTGTGCCGCGCCGCCTCGCGCCGGCGCTCCTCGCGCACCTCGTCGCGGCTCGGCCGCCGCTCGCCCCCGCGACCGCCCTCGCGCCCGCGACCTTCACCGCGCTGCTCTCCGCGCCCGTTGAACTCCGCCATAACCGCCCCTTTCTCGTCCGACCTTCGAATCGCTGTCAAAGAGGGACGTTCCGCAGCGCCCCTTCCCGTTCGTGGATATCCCTACACGTTGAACTTGAAGTGCATGACGTCGCCGTCGCGGACGACGTAGTCCTTGCCCTCCTGGCGGAGCTTCCCCGCGTCGCGGCAGCCCTTCTCGCCGCCGAGGGCCACGTAGTCCTCGAAGCTGGCCGTTTCCGCCTTGATGAAGCCGCGCTCGAAGTCGCTGTGGATGACGCCGGCGGCCTGGGGGGCCTTCGCGCCCACGGGGATGGTCCAGGCGCGGGTCTCGGTCTCGCCGCTCGTGAAGTAGCTCTGCAGCCCCAGAAGCGCGTAGGCCTCGCGGATGAGCCGCGCCAGGCCCGACTCGGAGAGCCCCAGGGCCTCCATGTACTCGCGGGCCTCGGCCGGGTCCATCTCGGACAGCTCGGCGATGTCGGCCTCCACCTTGGCGGAGATGGGCACGGGCGTACAGCCGTCGATCTCCGGCAGGTCGGCGTCCACGGCGTCCTCGTCCACGTTGGCGATGTAGAGCATGGGCTTCATGGTGAGCAGGTGCAGCTCGTAGATGGCCGCTTGCTCGTCCTCGGAAAGCCCGAGCGTGCGGGCGCGGTGCCCCTCGTTCAGGCCCGCGAGCACCTTTTTCGCCGTCTCCAGCTTCGCCACGCCGGCCTTGTCGCGCTTGGCCTCCTTCTCCAGCCGCGGAATGGCCTTCTCCAGGGTGCCGATGTCGGCCAGGATGAGCTCGGTCTTGATAGTATCAACGTCGGAGGCCGGGTCCACCTTGCCGGCCACGTGGGTCACGTCCGGGTCGCCGAAGAAGCGCACCACCTCGGCGATGGCGTCGGTCTCGCGGATGTTCGCGAGGAACTGGTTGCCGAGACCCTCGCCCTGGCTCGCCCCGGCCACGAGCCCGGCGATGTCCACGAACTCCACCGTGGCGGGCACGATCTTCGCCGGGTGGTCGATCTCGGCCAGCGCGTCGAGCCGCTCGTCGGGCACCGGCACGATGCCGACGTTGGGCTCGATGGTGGCGAACGGGTAGTT
>CANPHS010000094.1 GCA_947573925.1 uncultured Enterorhabdus sp.
GGGGTGCCCTTCTTCAGCATTTCCGGCTCCGACTTCGTGGAGATGTTCGTGGGCGTGGGCGCCTCCCGCGTGCGCGATTTGTTCCAGCAGGCCAAGGACGCCGCCCCGGCCATCATCTTCATCGACGAGATCGACGCCGTGGGCCGCCAGCGCGGCACGGGCCTCGGCGGCGGCCACGATGAGCGCGAACAGACGCTGAACCAGCTGCTCGTGGAGATGGACGGCTTCGAGTCCAACGATTCTGTGGTGCTCATCGCCGCCACGAACCGCGCCGACGTGCTGGACCCGGCCCTTTTGCGCCCCGGCCGCTTCGACCGCCAGATCGTGGTGGACACCCCCGATGTGAAGGGCCGCCAGAAGATCCTGGAGGTGCACTCCAAGGACAAGCCCATCGGGTCGGACGTGGACCTGTCGAAGATCGCGAAGATCACCCCGGGCTTTACCGGCGCCGATTTGGCGAACCTCATGAACGAGTCGGCCCTGCTCACGGCCCGGCGCGGCAAGAAGATCATCACCATGCGCGAGGTGAGCGAGTCCATGGAGCGCGTCATCGCCGGCCCCGAGCGCAAGGGCCGCGTGCTGAACGAGCGCACCAAGCATACCATCGCCTACCACGAGAGCGGCCATGCTCTGGTGGGGCACCTGCTCGACCACGCCGACCCGGTGCACAAGATCTCGATCATCTCGCGTGGGCGCGCGCTGGGCTACACGCTGTCCATCCCCGACGAGGACAAGGTGCTCAACACCCTCGGCGAGATGAAGGACGAGCTGGCCGTGTTCATGGGCGGCCGCGTCGCCGAGGAGATCTTCTGCGACGACATCACCACCGGCGCCTCCAACGACCTGGAGCGCGCGTCGAAGATGGCCCGCGCCATCGTCACCCAGTACGGCATGAGCCCGCTGGGCACCCAGGTGTTCGGCCAGCCCAACCACGAGGTGTTCCTGGGCCGTGACTACGGCAACACCCAGGACTACTCCGAGGAGACGGCCCGCCGCATCGATGAAGAGGTGGCGAAGATCATGAAGGAGGCCCATGACCGGGCCCACAAGATCCTCGCCGAGCATGCCGACCAGATGGATCTCATGGCTTCGGTGCTGCTGGAACGCGAGACCGTGGAAGGCGAGGCCTGCGAGGCCCTGCTGGAAAACAAGTGGGACGAGTACCTGGCCCGCGAGGACGAGATCATCGCCGCCAAGGAGGCGGAGGAGGCCGCGGCCCGCGCCAAGGACGCCGAGCTTCTGGCCGAGCGGGGCGAGGGCGACGGCACCCCGACCGACGGCACCGCCGCCGATGGCACCGCCGCGCCGGCCGATGCCGACGCCGGCGAGACTCTGGCCGACCCCCAGTGGCGCCAGGAGCCGGTGGAGCCGGGCGACCAGGATCCCAACGCCCCCTTCCGCATCCCGGCCGCCCATGCCGACCGGGCCGACATGCCCACCCAGGCCGAGGTGGACGCCGAGATCGACCGCGAGGACGCTGCCGACGCGACCGCCGACGCCCCCGATCCAACCGGCGACCCGGACAAGAAGGCCTAAAAAGCCTTTCGCAGAAACGTTATTGTTGAGGGTCTCTCTTACCGTTACAATTGGCCTTTAGGCTGGCGCACGGAAGAGAGACCCTCAACTATGATTTGGCATTGCGGTCGATTCGATTTCGACACCTCTACGCCCATTATCATGGGCATTCTCAATATGACGCCGGATTCGTTTTCCGATGGCGGCCAGTTCGCCGATCCGGCCGCTGCCCTGGAGCATGCCCTTGCCATGGTGGGGGAGGGCGCGGCCATTATCGACGTCGGCGGTGAATCGACCCGGCCCGGTTCCGACCCGGTGGATCCGGAGGAGGAATGGGGGCGCATCGGCGAGGTGATTGCCGCTTTGGCCGAGCGCGAGCTGTGCGTGTCGGTGGATACGCGCCATGCCGAAGTGGCCGCCCGGGCCCTGGCCGCCGGCGCTTCCGTGGTGAACGACGTGTCCGGCTTCCGCGATCCGGCCATGGTGGAAGTGGTGCGGAAATCCGGGTGCGGGTGCGTGGTCATGCACATGGCCGGCGAGCCGAAGACCATGCAGGAGAACCCCGTTTACGAGGATGTGGTGGCCGAGGTGCGCGACTACCTGCGCGACCGCGCCGCCGAACTGGAGGCCGCCGGCATCCACCGGTCGCGGCTGTGCCTGGATCCGGGCCCCGGCTTCGGGAAGACCCCGCGGCAGACCATCGAGCTCATACGCAACCTGCACGAGCTGGTGCACCTGGGCTACCCGGTCATGGTGGCCGCCTCGCGCAAGAGCTACGTGGGCTACGCTTACCACATCGACGACCCGAAGGAGCGCGATGTGGCCTCGGCCGCCGAGGCGCTGCTCGCCTGCGAGCTGGGGGCGAGCGTGGTGCGCACCCACAACGTGGCCCTGACGGCCGCCGCTCTGCGTGATTTGCGCCCGGCGGTGCTTCTGGGACTGGGCTCCAACGTGGCCTTGGTGGCCGAGCCCGGCGAGGAGACCGAGGCGAAGATCGCCCAGATCAACCTGGCCGTGGGGTCGCTGTGCAGCCTGCCCGACACCGACATTATCGATATGGCTCCCTTCTACGAGAGCGAGCCGGCCTACTACACCGACCAGGATTCCTTCGTGAACACCGTGGTGCTGCTGCGCTGCGGACTGCCCCCCAAGGAGCTTTTGGCCCACCTGCACGGCATCGAGAACTCCCTCGGCCGTGTCCGTTCCATCGAGAACGGGCCGCGCACCCTGGATATCGACATTCTTGACTACCAAATGTACGTGGCTTCCGACGACGAGCTCACGCTGCCGCACCCCCGCGTCGCCGAGCGCGATTTCGTGGTGAAGCCGCTGCTGGACATTCTGCCCGGATGGGAACTGGCCGACGGCACGCCGGTGGCGTCGGTGCCCGAAAGCGAGCGCGTGGGGAAAGCGAGGCGATTGTAATGAAGCTCACCGTGCTGGACGAAGTCGCCTCCACCAACGAGATCGTGAAGAACGCCCTGCGCGAGGGCAAGGCCGAGGGCCTCGTCGTGCGCGCCCGGCGCCAGAGCGGCGGCTACGGTCGCCAGGGGCGCCCCTGGGACAGCCCCGAGGGCGGCCTGTATATGTCGCTTCTGCTGCGACCCGACGTGGCCGGCAGCGGCCTGGCCACCCTGAGCCTGGTGGTGGGCCTGTCGGTGCAGCGGGCGCTGGCCGCCTTGGCCATGCCAGCGGTGGAGGACGGCATTCAGCTGAAATGGCCCAACGACGTGGTGTACATGCCTGCCGATTGCGAGCGGGCCGACGAGTACCGCAAACTCTGCGGCATCTCCCTGGAGGCCTGTGGGGGCGGCGTGTGCGTGGGCATCGGCATCAACGTGTTCCCGCCGGAGATCGAGCAGCCTGCCGTGGGGCGCAACGTGCCCGAGTACATGACCGACCTCATGATTGCCTCCGGCACCCCCTCGCTGACGGTGACCGAGGCCACGGCCGCCCTGGACGAACCGGCCCGGGCGGAGCGCCGCGAGGAGGTCATCACCGACATTCAGCGCGAGGTTCTGGCCCGGGTGCTCGTGAACTACGGTCGCTGGCGCGAGTTGGGCTTCCAGCCGTCGCTGGCCAGCTACGGTGCCGTGTCGTTTCTGGACGGCCGCCCCCTGCGCATCGAGAACGCCACGGGCGAGATCGTGGTGGAAGGCACCGGCGCCGGGGTGGACGAGCGCGGTCGCCTGCTCGTTCGCGCCGCCGACCGCATTGTGCCCGTCGCCTCGGGGGAGGCCCACGTTATTCCGCTGCCCTAGGGGTTTACAATGGCTCCCGCACGGAAAGAGAGGCGAGAGCGAGCATGACCGAACGAGAACCCCGACCCCTGAACGACCCGACGACCCCGACCACTCCGGCCCGGAGCGAGACCGCCCCGGCCCCGAAGGCGCCGGCCCCCGACGGCCCCGACCCGCGGGGCGAGGCGCTGCGTCCCTCCTCGGCCGGCGACGACAAGGTGCTGCGCATGGGCTCGGCCTCCATCCCGCGGCTCATCGCCGAGTTCGCCATCCCGTCGGTGGCGGGCATGCTCATCAACGGCTCCTACGCCATCATCGACTCGGTGTTCCTCGGCCACGCCGTGGGCGAGATCGGCCTTTCGGCCATGACCGTGGCCAACCCCATCATGGTGGTGTTCATGGCCGTGGCCATGCTCATCGGCAACGGCGGCAACGCCCTGGCGGCCCTCCGCCTCGGCGAGGGCAAGCGCGAGGAAGCGGAGCGGGCCCTCGGCAACGTGGTGTCCCTGTCCCTTATCATGGCTGTGGTGGTGGCCTTCCTGGGCTGGTTTCCCGCCTCCACCGACTGGCTGCTGAACCTGTCGAGTGCCACCGACGAGGTGCGTCCCCACGCCACGGTGTTCATCCAGATCATCTGCTCGGGTTTCATTTTGCAGTGCATCGGCCTGGGCGTGAACAACTTCATCCGCACCTGCGGCTCGCCGAACCGGGCCCTCGGCACCATGGCCATCGGGCTCGTGAGCTCGGTGGTGTTCAACTTCCTGTTCGTCATCGTGCTGGGTCTCGGCGTGGCCGGTTCGGGCCTGGCCACGGTGCTCGGCTGGGGCTGCTCCTGCGCGGCCGTGCTCTGGTACTTCTGCGGCAAGGCCGACGCGCCCTTGCGCCTGCGGCTGCCCTTCATGGCTCTGCGCCCCCGCATGGACGCCACTATCGTGGCCTACGGCTTCCCCAGCTTCTGCGTGCAGGCGGGCATGGCCGTGGTGAACTTCGTGCTGAACTACCAGCTGGTGAAATACGGCGCACTCTCGCCGGTGGGGGCCGACGACGCGCTCGCCACCATCGGCGTGGTGCAGCGCATCGCCCAGTTTTCCATCATGCCGCTCGTGGGCATGTCCATCGCCCTGCAGCCGCTGCTCGGCTTCAACTACGGCGCCCACAAGGTGGCCCGGGTGCGGAAGACCCTGTGGTACGGCATCGGCATCGCCACGGTCATCGGCATCGTCATGTTCGCCGCCGTGCAGCTGTTCGCCGTGCCCATCGCCCACGCCTTCGGCATCAAGCACGACGGCCTGGTGGAGTTCACGGCCTTCGCCATCCACTTGCAGTTCCTCATGATCCCCTTCGTGGGCTTCCAAATCGTGGGCTCGAACTACTTCCAGGCCACGGGCCAGCCGGCGAAGTCCATCTTCCTTACCCTCACGCGCCAGATTCTGTTCCTGCTGCCGCTTCTGTACCTGATGCCGCTGTGGCTGCCGACGGTGGCGCCCCAGTTCAACGGCTTGGACGCCCTGCTGTTCGCCATGCCCATCGCCGATTTCCTGTCCATCTTCACCACGGCTCTGTTCGTGGGTTGGGAAATGGTGCGCCTGCGCCGTTTGGCTCGGCAGTACGAGGGGTAGGGGCCGGCCCATCCCTCCGCGGCGCACCGCCGGATATTTCGATTCGCTCAGACAGTCCTGCTCGCACGAACAGCCCACTGGGCTGTTCGGCTCGTGCGGAACTCGCTCGGTCGAAACACCCGACGTTGCGCCGCTGCGCTGTCTACGTCGATGGATTTGCTCATTTTTATGCACTTGCACAAAAATGAGGGAACGGCTCTCCGTTAGCCGCTCCGGGGGCATCGCGGGCGGCGCGGGGCGCGGGATGCCGTAGTATCTCCTTCGTCGAAAGGAGAAATGACCATGGAAACTGTACGCACGAAAACGAGCGCTTCCGCGCGCACCCGCTCCGTGGCCTTTGTGGGCCTCACCATCGCCATCATGGCCGTATCGGCCTGGGTGACGGTGCCCTTGGGGCCGATCCCCTTCACTCTGCAGATGTTCGCCGTCACCTTCGCCGTGGTGGTGCTGCAACCGAAGGAGGCCATTGCGGCCATTACGGGCTACCTGCTGCTGGGCGCCGTGGGCGTGCCGGTTTTCTCGGGCATGCGCGGGGGCATCGGCGTGCTGGCCGGCCCCACGGGCGGCTTTTTGTGGGGATACCTGCTCGGGGTGGCGGCGGCCGCGCTGTTCCTGTATGTGGTGCGCACGCGCCTGGGCGAGGCCGGCGGCAAGAACGCCCCGAAGCTGACCCGTGCCGAGCAGGCGGCCCTCAGCCCGGCCCGTCGCGCGGCGCTGTTCTTCCGCAACTTCGGCGTCGATCTGGCCGCGGGTGTCATCTTCACGGTCATCGCCTATATCTGCGGCTGCGTCCAGTACATGGCCGTGGGCCAGGTGGACTTCATGACCGCCTTCCTGACGGCCGTGGCCCCCTTCGTGGTGGTGGACTTCTGCAAGATCGTCGCCGCCGTGGTGTGCGCCGACGCCGTCCGCACCGTGGTGAAGTAGCGGCCCCGACCGGCGGTAATTCGCAGTAAGAAGAAGGGCTCCCTGCTGGGAGCCCTTCGCGCATTTCGGGGGTTCGCGTCCGTTAGGCCTTGAAACGGTAGCCGTAGCCGCGGACGGTTTCCACGAGGCCGGGGTCGTAGCCGGCGGCGTGAATCTTGTCGCGCAGGCGCTTGATGTGGGTGTCCACGGTCTTGGTCTCGGTGAGGTACTCCCAGCCCCAGGCGTCGCGAAGCAGGTCCTCACGGGAGACTACCTTGCCGGCGCTCTTCATGAGCGAGGCCAGGAGCTCGAACTCGCGGGGCGTCAGGTCGATCTCGCCGTGGTCGCCGGCGGCGGTGTGGGCGTCCTCGTCCAGCGTGATGCCCGAGGCGGTGATGGAGTTGGAGGCGCCGGGGAATTCCCCGCCCTGGCCGCGGCGCAGGAGGGCGCGGACGCGGGCGATGAGCTCGCGGACGCCGAAGGGCTTGGCCAGGTAGTCGTCGCCGCCGATCTCCAGGCCGACCACCTTGTCGAGCTCGGTGTCGCGGGCCGAGAGGAACAGCACCGGGGCCGTGGTCTTGGAGCGCAGGCGGCGGCACAGTTCGTAGCCGTCCATGCCCGGCAGCATGATGTCCAGCACGAACAGGTCGTAGTTGTTGGAGCTCGCAAGGGCGAAAGCATCTTCGCCGTTATCGACGACGTCGGCCTCGTAGCCTTCCTTCTTCAACGCGTAGCTAACGAATTCGGTAATCGACGGCTCGTCGTCAACGACAAGGATTCGGCTCGGTGTCTCGATCATGGTCTTGCCTTTCTCTCGTCATGTCGACGATTGCCCCGCGGGGGCATATCGTTGAAAGCTTGATATAATCAGCCTGTGTCCACTATAAACACTGCGTCATATTTTACTGGAAAACTGAGAGAGATTGTCATAATTATGTTACTTGCTATTGACATCGGGAATACCCATACCGTCATCGGCGTCTATGCTGATGAGAGCCTTACCGCCATGTGGAGGATCGCCACAAGCCGCACGGCGACGGCCGACGAGCTGCGCGTGACGCTGTCCTCGCTGTTCTCCCTGGGCGATTTGGGCTTCGAGGCCGTGCGTGCCGGGGCCGTCGCCTCGGTGGTGCCGTCGCTGACTCGCGCCTGGGTCGAGGCGGTGGAGCGGGTGACGGGGTCGGTGCCGCTCGTGTGCTCGGCGGCCACGGCCGGGGGTCTGTTCGACGCCGACTACCCCCGGCCGACGGAAATCGGCGCCGACCGTGTGGCCGACGGCGTTGCCGCCCGGGCCCGCTACGGGGCGCCGGTCGTGGTGGTGGACTTCGGCACGGCCACCAACATCGAGGTCATCGACCGGGAGGGCCGATTCCGCGGCGGCGTCATCGCGCCGGGCGTGCAGACGTCGGCCAACGCCCTGTTCAGCCACGGGGCACGGCTGCCCGTGATCGACTTGGTGGTGCCCCCCGCCGTCATCGGCACGTCCACGGTGGAGGCCATCCAGTCCGGCATCATGTACGGGGAGGCCGACCGGGTGGACGGCCTCGTGCGCCGCATCTTCGCCCAGCTCGGCTACGAGGCCCCGGTCATCGCTACGGGCGGCCTCGCCCCGGTGGTGGCGCCCCATTCCGCCACCATCACCGAGGTGAACCCCGAGCTCACCCTAGAAGGCCTGCGCCTCATCGCCGAAGCGGCGGCATAGCTTGCCGCTGCCGGTCGGCAAATCCGTGCAAATGCACGCTTTTTGGCGGCCGAAACGTACAAAGCTCGCGAAAACGTGCAGATTTTCCGCAACGGGGCGTACAAAGTGACGGATTCGTGCGGGAGGGGGGGTGATGCCTTCGGGCGCCCGTCTTCCGCATTGGGGGGAAGTTGCGCCCTTTGGGGATGCGGGGACGCGCGGGGCCGCGGCAGTGGGTAGAATGGGGGCGCATTCATTCCATGGGCTGCCAGGTACGTTCCCGGCGCCGCGACAAGAGAAAGAGGGCCCGACGTGTTGACCGACATTGAAATTGCCCAGGCGTGCGAGCCGAAGCCGGTGCGCGAGATCGCCGAGATTGCCGGTGTCGACGAGAAGTACCTGGAGCTGTACGGGAACTACAAGGCCAAGGTGGACTACAACCTGCTGCGCGAGGAGGAGCGCGCCCCCGGCAAGCTCATCCTGGTGACGGCCATCAACCCCACGCCGGCCGGCGAGGGCAAGACTACCACCACGGTGGGCCTGGCCGACGCCCTGTCGCTGCGCGGGAAGAACGTGGTGGTGGCCCTGCGCGAGCCGTCGCTCGGGCCCGTGTTCGGCATCAAGGGCGGCGCTGCCGGCGGCGGCTACGCCCAGGTGGTGCCCATGGAGGACATCAACCTGCACTTCACCGGCGACTTCCACGCCATCGGCGCGGCCAACAACCTGCTGGCGGCGCTGCTCGACGCGCACATCCAGAACGGCAACGAGCTGGGCATCGACGTGCGCAAGATCACCTGGAAGCGCGTGGTGGACATGAACGACCGCCAGCTGCGCCACATTGTGGACGGCCTGGGCGGCAAGGCCCACGGCGTGCCCCGCGAGGACGGCTTCGACATCACCGTGGCCTCCGAGGTCATGGCCATCTTCTGCCTGGCCACCTCCATCACCGACCTGAAGGAGCGCCTCGGCGCCATCGTGGTGGGCTACACCTACGACGACAAGCCGGTCACGGCCCACGACCTGAAGGCCGAGGGCGCCATGGCCGCGCTGCTGAAGGACGCCCTGAAGCCGAACCTCGTGCAGACGCTGGAGGGCACCCCGGCCTTCGTGCACGGCGGCCCCTTCGCCAACATCGCCCACGGCTGCAACTCCA
>CANPHS010000095.1 GCA_947573925.1 uncultured Enterorhabdus sp.
ACCGGGCGGCCGCCCACGGCACGGAGGCGCCCACGGCGCGGGCAGTTCGCATCCCGAAAACGGGGACCCGTCGCAGTCTAACGGGTATGCGCGACCGGAGTGACGCGCTTCTCGGAATCGCGCACGTACCACTCGATGAACAGGTCCACGGCACCGTTCACAATGAACACCGCGCCGAGCACCAGCACGAAGGTCATGGAGGCGCCCCAGGGGTTCACCACGATGGCCACGCCGCCCACGCCCACGAGCACCGACACGGCCAGCACGGCGATCCAGATGCGGCTGCCGAACTCGCGCAGGCTGAACGCCCGCACCACGTTCACGATGGCGCACAGGATGAGCACCACGCCGAGCACCACCGAGAAGAACCCGGCGATCACCTTAGGGAAGGCGAAGGCGATGATGGCGATGACCAGGTAGAACACCGCCCCCATGAGGGCACCGCTGCTACGGTAGCGCACGCTGCGCTGCCGGAAGTAGGACACGAGCCCCGCCACGCCCAGCAGCGCCATGGCCACAGCGAACAGCATGATGATGCCCTGGACGGTGATGGACGGGTAGATCATGAGGAACAACCCGAACGCGATGCACAGCACCGCCTGGGCCATGTTGTTGGACTTCACCCACTGCAGAAATCTTTCCATAAGACCGCTCCTTATCGCCCGAGCGCCGCGGCGCTCTCTCCTGCCCGATGTTGCGACACGGCTGCCCTCCCTTGCGGTCGCCCGCGCATCGGAGCTATCTCCTATTGGCGATATGTTAAGGCACCCGCACAAAAGGAAAGCCCCCGGAACCCGTTTTGAAAGCAACCAGTTGAACAGGTCAAATTCCTGCCATCCTCCCGTTGCCAAACGGACAACTCGCGGGCGCGGGCACACTGCCCAGCGCGGGCGCCCCGCAGCCGCCAACCGTTCCGGGCTCCCCCACCCCCCGATCGGCGCCCGAACGCCGACGCCCGCAGCGCCGGGGAGGGAAGGCGCTGCGGGCCGCGAGCCTCAAGGGAAGTCGCCCGGCGCCCTAGGCGTCGGTGCGGCCGTCCTTCTTCATGACGCCGCCGGCGGCCATGTAGCCGCCCACGAAGGCCAGACCGAGGTCGGCGTAAACACCCGTGAGCGGCTTGCCGGCCGGATTGCCATCGCCGGCCGAACCACCGGCGGTGTGCCACGCCGCATACAGGCCGGGAATGGGAGCGCCTTCGGTGGAGATGACCTGCATGTCGGGATTCACCTTGAGACCGCACTTCGAGCCGAATACGTGGCCGCCGGTGATGGCGCCGTAGTAGGGCGGCTCGGACAGGGGCAAAAGCCACTCGGCGGGGTACTTGTAAGTAGGCGCGTAGTCCTCGCCGGCCTCGCAGGCGGCGTTCCACTTCTCCACGTTGTCGGTGAGCACGCCCGGGCGCAGGCCGAGCAGCTCCTCCAGCTCTTCGATGGTGTCGGCCTTGCGGATGACGCCGGCCTCCACCATGTCGGCGAACCCGGTGTGCCAGTCGCGCAGGTACTCGGGCACGCGGTCGTAATAGGGGTCGTCCTCGGCGAGGATCTTGCCCTTGCGGCAGATGACCTGGCCGAAGTAGTTGTCCAGCATGAGTTGCTCGTACTTCGAGTCGAAGATGCAGTAGGTCTTGCCGCCCGGCTGGCTCATCTCGATGGCCGCCGTCTCGCACAGGCCCTCAGAAGAGGGCGCCAGCCCGTTCTGGTAGGGGTACACCCGGGCGCTCGTGCCGATGTAGGGCACGCGGTTGCCCTCGCGGTTGATGCGCAGCCACGGCTGGCGTACCACCTGGTTACCGTCCTTGTTGATGTGGCAGTCCATCTCGACGTCGAACTCGTCGTAGTCGCGCCACCACACGCCGCCGTCGAAGGCGCCGGTGGAGTCGAAGCCGGCCAGATCGGCCCCGACGCCCTGGCCCATGCGGATGCATTCGCCGGTGCCGTTGGGCGGCGTGGCGATGTTCGCGATGCCCGCGAGCGCCGTGGCGGAGTACTTCTGCATCATGGCGCGGTTCACCTCCATGCCACCGGCGCAGAGGACGACGCAGTTGGTGGCGTGGATGAACTTCTCCCCGGCCTCCTCGGTGACCTTCACGCCCACCACCGCCTCGCCGTCGAAGACGAGGGTGTCCACGTTGCTGCCGGCGCGCACCTCGGCGCCGGCCGTGCGGGCCGCGTCCGTGAGCAGCTGCAAGGGGATGAGGTTCACGTTGATGCCGTTGGTGGGGGTGGACATGCCCTCCCATTCCAGCATGCCCGCGCCGGCGGGGCTCGGGTTCATGGGCACCCACTTGGCGCCGGCCTTCTCGTTCATCCAGTCGATGCACTTCGGGCCCTCGACGAGCATGGCGCGGATCAGCTCCGGATCGCCGGTCTGCTGCTGGCAGGCCATGACGTACTCCAAGATGCGGTCGACGTCGTAGGGGTACTCCGGGTAGGCGAACTGGCGCTCCTCGGCCACTTTGTGGCCGCCCATGTTGGAGAACACCGACGAGTGCTTCGAGTTGCCGTTCAGCTCCTGACTGCGCTCGAGCATGAGCACCTGGTAGCCGGCCTGGCCCAGGCGGATGGCGGCGTTCACGCCCGCGGCTCCCGAGCCGACGACGATGACTTCGGCCTCCTCGTCCCAGGTTTCGGGCACGGCGGCCGGCTCGATGGGGGCGACGGCGGCCTCGAAGGCCAGCTCGGCGTCGCTCTTAGCGGCAACCTCCTGGCCCGTATCGGGCAGGTTCGCAGCCGGGGCGCACCCGCCCAGGCCCGCGGCCGCGGCGCCGGCCCCTCCCAGCAGCATGGCCCCCTTCAGAAACGTTCGACGATCGACACTCATGGGTTCTCCCTTCCTCGGCGGTGTCTCGATGCACCCATGGTAGGGGCTGCGGGACGCAGAAGACGGGAGGCAAATTGCCGGGGCCGGCGGAAGATTTTCCCTCCCTACCCAAATGTCCTGCGCTGTTGTAAAGTTTGTTTTACAGCGCGGGGCGCAGGCCCCGCCCAAGAGGGAGGGAAGGGGACCGGTGAATACCCGCTATTTGGAAGAGTACCTGGTACTGGCCGAGGAGTTGAACTACTCCGCCGCGGCCAAGCGCCTGTTCATCACGCGGCCGACGCTGAGCGAGCACGTGGCGGAGCTGGAAGGGGAACTGGGCTGCGCCCTCGTGGAGCACGGCGGCCGACCGCAGCTCACGGCAGCCGGGCGGCGCTTCGTTGACACGGCCCGCAACCTCCTCGCCTCCTGGGAGGCCGTGGCCGAGGAGTACCGCAGCCTGGAGGACAATCTGCTCACCGTGACGGTGTCGGCCACGAACCTGCCCTGGCTGGAGGATGTGCTGCTGCAGGCGCGGCGCACCATCGGGGAGAAGCGGCCAGCGGCCAAGATCGACATCGTGACGGACAGCGGCCCTCTGGCCACCGTGGACGCCCTGGACGGCCACGCCAACGACATCGCCATCGTGGGATGCAAGAGCTTCAGCGAGGAGGGGCTGCGCCAGCTCACCGAGGAACGGCCGGGCTTCGTGCTCACCAGCGAGGCAACTCATCTGTTCATGACCGCCGACAATCCCCTGTTCGCCCGCGAGCGCCTCTGCGCCGCCGACCTGGACGGCGCCTGCCTGCTTCTGCCGCCCGACGTGTACCAGAGCTACGAGCGCGACGCGGTGGCGGATCACTTCGCCGAGCACGGCGCCCGCGTCACGCTGAAGACCATGCCCTTCCGCGACCACTACGAGTACTTCGCCCACGACTTCGGCCGGGCCATCGGCATCGCGCCCGACACCCTGGTGCCCCGCTTCGGCCTGGACCGCCGGGCGAACCTGCGCCTCTTCGATTTGGAGGACATGGAATTCTCCACCGACTTCATCGCCGTGTTCCGCGACGAGTTCGTGGCCACCCCCAAGGGCCGCACCCTCTTCGAGGAAATGCGGTCCATCGCCAGGGAGCGCCGCCGGCGACGCTAGGAAACCGCCGGCCTCACAGTGTTTAGTTCTTGCTCGTTGCGTAGAGTGCGCTTTTCTGCAGCTGAAGAAAGTTAATCTGCGCCCCGGCCGGCATGACGCTGGTCGGGGCGCTCACGCGGGGAGGGGCTTGTCGTGCGGTCCTACCCGATGTAGGCCTTCGCGTTCATGGCGGCCACACGGCCGGTGTGGACGTTGTTGCCCACGCAGGTGCCGGGCATGTTCTGGGTGTACACGTTGTGCCAGAGCATCGCGCCGTCGAGCCCCGCCGCGTACAGGCCGGGAATGGGGTTCTGCTGGCCGTCGAGCACCTCGGCGCGGATATTGGTGGCAATGCCGCCGTCGACGACGATGAACAGGTTGGAGATCTTCGCCGCGTAGAAGGGCGGCTGCGCCAGCTCGCTCAAAAACTCCTTCGGCTTCCCGAACTGGCCGTCGAACCCGTCGCGACAGAAGCCGTTGTACATCTCCACGGTCTCCTTCAGGGTTTCGACGGGCAGCCCGCAGGCCTCCCCCAGAGCCTCGATGGTGTCGGCCTCGTAGATGCTCTTCCCCATGGTCTCGGCCAGGGCGGCATCCAGGTACTCCTTGTCGGCCGGGTCCTGGGAGAGCATATCGAGCAGCGCCTGGTTGAAGATGACGTAGCTCTCCTTGTTCCCCATGCAGGTGATGGCCGGCGTGGCCACGTTGAACGTGAGGCTGATGGACTCGTCGGTGAAGCGGTTGGCGTCCTGGTCGACCCAGATGTTCAGACCGCAGCTCACGATGCCGCTGCCGCAGTTCAAGGTGCTGTAGGGCGGCTCAGTGTCCATGGGGAAGCCCTCAATGGCCGTGAAGGCCTGGATGGAGGCGTTGGGCAGGTAGCTCTTGCAGCCGGCGGCGCTCGCCATGGTGAAGCCGTCGCCGCACACCGTGGGCACGCACATGACGATCATCTCGTCGATGGCGGCCTCGGGCATGCCGGCCTGGGGCAGCAGTTCGCGGTTGGCCCCGATGCCTCCCGACGCGAGGATGACGGCCTTCGCGTTCACCTGCAGGGTTTTGCCGTCGTCAGTCTGGGCGTAGACCCCGCGCACCGCGCCGTCCTCCCCGATCACGAGCGAGGTCGCGCCCGTAGAGAAGCGGAACTCGGCGCCGTTGGCCTCGGCCGCCGCTTGCATGGGCGGCACGTAGCCCACGGCCCCCGCGTTGTCCTTCCACCAGTGCATCGTCTCGAACAGGCCGCTGCCGTAGTTGTCCACCACGCCGCTGAACTCCACGCCGTTTTCCTGCAGCCATGCGATATTCTCGGCGGAGTGGCTCACCAGGTCGTACCACAGGGCGCCGCTGGAGCGCCACTGCGATTCTTCCAGTTCGGTGCGGACGATCTCGACGGGATCGACGTCGATGTTGAGCCCCTTCTGCAGAGACGAGCCGACGCCGAAGATGCCCTCCGTGCCGGCCCCGTTGCCGCCGGCAGCCGTCGCCTTCTCGAGCACGAGGGTCGCGAGGCCCTCCTCGGAAGCCTGCACCGCCGCCGACAGCCCGGCAATGCCGGCGCCCACGACCACCACATCGACATCCAGCGTCTCGTCGACCGTCGCAGGAGCATCGGTCGACGCAGCGCCCTTCTCGGCTTCGGAGTTGCCAGCGTCGCCGTCACTGGGCGAACCGCATCCGGCCAGAGCGGCGGCCATTGACAGGCCCAGGGCCGCCCCTCCCAGCATGAACCCGCGCCGCGACAGGGGCTGCGGTCGCCCCGCCTCCTCGATGCGGCCGGTCAACTCGAACGATTCCTCCATGATACCCTCCTTCATAACGAACCAACGGCCCGCATGATAGGAGCAATGGATAATTGCCGCCATAGGAATATTTCATTCAAGCTGTAGAGAGTTGTGCCAGCTTATACGGGTTTTAGTTTAGAAGATGCTGCAATTTAGTTTACACTATCGGTATTGTTTCGGTAGCACCGATAGTCGGCGTACATTCTCATGTACCAGCCGTTGAGCATAGTCACCTCTTCGTCGGAGAGGGATTGATGCCCCCGCTGGGCCACAGCCCCCAACGCCCGGGAGAGCGACCCGTCGAGCGCCGCGCCCGTTTTCGTGCAGCGCAAGATGGAGCCGCGGCCGTCGAAAGGATCGGGCGCTTCCTGCAGCAGACCGGCCTTCACCAATGCGCCCTTCGCCACCGACACGCTGCTGCGGGAGACAAAGAGGCGGTCAGCCAACACAGCGGGGCTCGCCTGGCCCAGCTCGTTCACCAGGCCCAGCACACGCGATTCGACGAGAGAGATACCGCCTTCCCTGCGCACAGCCTCGGACCACCCCTCCACCATGAGGCGCCAATAGAGGTAGTAGCTCGCATTGAAGATGCCCGTCGGCTCATCTATCTCACAGAAAGGGACGACCGCCGTCCCACGCAGCGCGCTCACGCTGGCAAGCATGCCGCCCCAGGTTCTCATATGCCGTTGCGCATCCTGCATGGAGCTCATGAACGCCGCGCAGAGCAACCGCTCCAGATCGGCTGCCGCCTCGCGGGTCTCTGTCGCCCCTTTTCGGGACAGCTGGACGAGAAGCACCCGCCGGTCCTTCTGGCCGGGAACCCTCACGACGAGCCCCTTGTCCTCCAAATCGAGAAGGAGCCCCGTCACAGTCTCGCGCCGGAGCAGAAGATACTCCCCCAACGACCCCGTATCCACCGGTCGGGCCACCTCCAGAAGTGCATACAGAAGCGTGAACTCGTTATAGGAGAGGCCCCACCGCTCCTTGAGGCGTGCCGTCACCACCCGCGTATGCTCCACGATCACCGTCAGCATCTGCCGCGAGAAGACAATGGTCTCGCTTTTCATGGACTTTCACTCCGCCGAAGGGGCTGCCTCAGGTGCCTCCATGGGCACGAAGCGGTAGGGAACGGCGCGGTCGTCGAAGAGGGCGAGGAGGTCGGGCAGGGGCATACGCAGGGTGGCGGTGTTGTCATTGGGATGGATGCCCACGGCCGCCTGATCGCGCAGGTCCTCGTCGAAGACCACCTGCACCTTCCCTTCCGCGTCGTGCAGCACGCCGAAGGGGGTGACGGCGCCGGCCCGCACGCCCAGGATGGCGGCCAGGTCGTCTTCGGAGGCGAACCGCAAGGGCCGCGCCTCCAAAGTGCGGCGCAGGGCCTTCAAGTTCGCAGGCTTGTCCTCGGGCATCACCACCAGATAGTAGTTGCGCTTCTTGTCGTCGCGCAGAAACAGGTTCTTCACCACCTCGTCGGCGAAGGGCAGCTCAAGCGCCGCCATGCCCTCCATGGTGAACACCGCCTCATGGTCCACCCGCTCGTAGCGAACCCCGCGCTCATCCAAATAAGCGCACACCTCTTCCTTACCGAACATCACAGATCTCCCCTTTCGCCGTCGGTTCACATCATGTCGCACTCCTCAGTATACGCGAGCACCCTCCGTTGGGGGACGGAGGGTGCTCGGCGGCATGAAAGAGAGGCGAGGGTTGAAGGGGACGACGCGGGGCGCGGCGCAGCAGCGTCCCGATACGTCCCGTAGCGTCGATCCCCTTCCGTTAGGCCGTCTGGGGGTCGAAGTCCAGATCGGGGGCGACGGCCGTGCGGACGGCCTCGGTTTCCGTGGCGGGCACGAGCAGGGTGCCGGCCAGAAGCTGGAAGCCGAGGGTGCCCACCGAGATCACGCCCACCACGATGAGCACTTCGGGCAGGGTGGGCCCGTAGCTGGCCAGCAGGCCCCAACCGCCATCGCCCAGGATGCCCGGGGCACCGTAGACGTTCGGCGTGATGAACGAGGTGAACAGCAGCCACGCCCGCTTGCACAGCACGCCCGCCACCACGAGGGCGCTGGCGGCCACCACGAGGCCCGTCTTCTCGCGGTTCTTCGCGAACACGAGGATGCAGAACGGAATCACCAGGCCGCCCACCACCTCGAACCAGAAGAAGGGAGCCGTGGCGCCGAAGAACATCTGGCCCAGAATGGCGTCACCGGCGGCAGTGCCGTTGTAGGCCGTCGTGAGCACCTCGCAGAAGATGAAGAACGCGTCCACGGCGATGCAGGTGGCCAGCAGCCCCGCCAGGCTCGCAATGAGGCGGCGCGGCGTCTCGAACATGCGGGTGGCGTTCAGGGCCACCAGCACGATGAGCAGCAGGGCCAGGCCCGAGTCCATGGCGCTCGCCACGAAGATGGGCGCCATGATGGCCGAGAACCAGCCCTCCTTGGCGATCTGCAGGCCGAAGATCCACGCCGTCACCGAGTGCACCAGGATGGCGCAGGGCAGCGCGAAGCGGGACACGACGGACACCGCATGGTCGCGGCCCTTCCGCATGAAGTACAGGTACAGCACGTTGATGACCAGGTAGCAGGTGATGACGCAGATGTCCCACACGAGGGGCGACGTGGGGTTCGGCCCCGTCACGATGCGCCACACGCGCTGAATGCCGCCCAAATCGATGAGCACGAACATACCGGCCAGGCAGATGCACACCGTGGACAGGATGATGGCCGGCATCGCCACGCGCTTGTACTCCTTGATGTGGAACACGCTGGCCGAGCTAGCCACGATAAGGCCGCCGGCGGAAAGCCCCACGAAGAACATGAACATCGTGATGTAGAGGCCCCAGGAGTTCCCGTTGGACATACCGGTGACGGTCAGTCCGTTCATGAGCTGCCACACCCAGGCCCCGATGCCCGCCACCGCGAGCGCCGCCAGCACCGCCGTGGCGATCTTATTGCGCTTCAAGAGTTCCATAACCGTTACTCCCCTACTCGAAATAGTAAACCTGCGGGCGCGTGCCCTGCTCTTCCAACAGCACGTGAGCATGGCGTTGGGCGATAACCCGGGAAACCTCCGACTCCGGATCGTCCAAATCGCCGAAGATGCGAGCGCGCATCGGGCAACACTGCACGCACATTGGTTCCTCGCCGCGGTCGGTGCGCTCCTTGCACATCGTGCACTTCTCGGCCACGCCCTTCTCGCGAGCCGGCACCGCAGCGTCGCCGTAGGCGAAGTCGGGCACGTGAACCGGCTCCTCCCAGTTGAAGGAACGGGCGTTGTAGGGGCACGCCGCCAT
>CANPHS010000096.1 GCA_947573925.1 uncultured Enterorhabdus sp.
ATGTGCACGTCATGGACGTCAAGGTGCGTCGCTAGCCCCCTAGAAGCCGGGTGCCGGCGGGGTCGCCCTCGCGATCCTTATCGCGTCGCCCTTGAAGGAGCATCAAACTCTCATGTCTACTTACACTGCTAACAACATCCTGAACGCCGTGGCCGCCGCCGCCAAGACGCTCGACGAGCGCAAGGAAGAGGTCAACCGCCTGAACGTCTTTCCCGTGCCCGACGGCGACACGGGCACCAACATGTCGCTCACCATCCAGTCGGTGGTGTCCAACGCGGCGAACCTGCCCATCGGCGCCACGGGGGCCGAGATGCGCAAGGCCATCACCACCGGCGCCCTCATGGGGGCCCGCGGCAACTCTGGCGTCATCACCTCCCAGATCCTGCGCGGCCTGTGCGAGGGCAGCCAGGGCGCCGAGGCCATGACCGCCGAGACCGTGGCCGCCGCCTTCGCCAAGGCCGTGGAAGTGGCCTTTCAGGCCGTGCGCAAGCCGGTGGAGGGCACCATCCTCACGGTGCTGCGCGACGCGGCCGCCGCGGCCAAGAACGCCGCCGACGAGGAGCTGGACACCGAGGCGGCCCTCGACGCCATCGTGGCCGAGGCCTACGCCTCGGTGCAGCGCACCCCCGACCTCTTGCCCGTGCTGAAGGAGCACGGCGTGGTGGATGCCGGCGGCTTCGGCCTGGCCATCCTCTTCGACGCCTTCACCGCCGCCCTTCTGAGCCGCTCCGGCACCATGGTGGACGCCCTGTCCTTCGGGCGCGGCGCCCATCCCAAGGTGGAGATCGAGCAGGTGAACGACTGGGAGGGCTCCCAGTACCGCTACTGCAACGAGTTCCTCGTGGATTCCGACAGCCTGGACCGCGAGGAGGCCCTGAACTTCCTGTCCACCATGGGCGACTGCGAGCTGTGCGTGGGCGAGGTGCCGAAATTCAAGGTGCACGTGCATTCCGACCATCCCGACCAGGTGCTCAAGTACTTCCTCGACCACGGCCAGATCTCCGAGGTGTTCATCCACAACATGCAGATCCAGTCCGCCGAGCGCACCGAGAAGCTGGCGGCCGAGGAGGAAGCCGAGAAGAAGCCCCTCGGTTTCGTGGCCGTGGCCGCGGGCGAGGGCCAGGCCGACATTCTGAAGAGCCTCGGGGTCGACGTCATCGTCTCCGGCGGTCAGACCATGAACCCCTCTACGAAGGATTTGCTGGACGCCGCCGCGTCGGTCGCCGCCGAGGCGGTCATCATCCTGCCGAACAACTCGAACATCATCATGGCCGCCAACTCCGCCGCCGAGCTGTCCGAGACCCCCTGCGCCGTGGTGCCCACGAAATCGGTGCCCCAGGCCTTCTCGGCCCTGTTCGCCGTGGACGTGGACGCTTCCCTGGAGACCAACGTGGAGGAGATGGCCGAGGCGGCCGCCGCCGTGAAGACCGGCGAGGTCACCTGGGCCACCCGCGACTCCAAGGACGCCGAGGGCAACCCCATCGCCGAGGGCGACGTCATCGGCATCGCCGACGGCTCCATCGAGGCCGTGGACTCCACCATCGAGGGCGCGGTGCTCACGCTGCTGGCGAAAATGGAGGCCGACGATGCCGACACCTGCACCATCCTGGCCGGCGAGGGCTACGCCGATGAGGACCTAGAGGCTCTGGTGGAGAAGATCGAGGAGGCCTACGAGGACCTGGAAGTGGACGCCCAGCGCGGCGAGCAGCCTTTGTACCCGATTGTCTTTTCGGTTGAATAGCCGGTTGGAATTCGTTCGGGGGCGCGGGACTGGCGGCATACTCAGTCGCTCAGACAGTCCTCGCTTGGGGAAAGTGCCCACTGGGCACTTTCCGTCGCTGCGGAACTCGCTTGGTGAGCACGCCGCCAGTCCCGCGCCGGGCATTGCCGTTGTCGGATAGGGGAGCTTGTTGCCCATTGATCGTGAAAAAGCTACGTTGGCATTGGACGGACCCGTTAACCGGGTCCGTTTGGTGAGTCCTGCGCGGGCGAAGGCCCTGGAGAAGCTCGGCATCCGCACGCTGCGTGACTTGCTCACCCACTTTCCGCGGTCCTACGTGGACCTGTCGCAGGTGGAGACCTGCGCGAGCGCGCGCATCGGGGAGACCTGCACCGTCCGCGGGCGGGTGCACGAGATCAAGCTGAAGAAGCCCCGCTACAACCTGAAGCTCGTGGAAATCGCGCTGGTGGACGACACGGGCATCCTCATCGTGACTGCCTTCCGCCAGCCCTGGCTCATGGACCAGGTGAAGGCGGGGGATGCGGTGGCCGTGGCGGGCAAGGTGACCTTCGACTACGGCTACAAGCGCATGACCAACCCCTTCATCGAGGTCATCGGCTCGGGGGACGAGGGCTCCTGCGGCGCCGTGGTGCCGGTGCACCCGGCCACCGAGAAGCTCTCGGCCGCCTGGGTGCGGCGCATCGTGGCCAACGGCCTGGAGGAGGCCGCCGGCGCCTTCGACCCGCTGCCCTTGGGGCTGCGCCTGCGCTACCGGCTCATGGGGCGCTTCGCGGCGCTGTCGGCCATCCATTTCCCCCGTGACATGGCCGAGGCCGCCGAGGCCCGCCGGCGCCTCGTCTACGAGGAGCTGCTGTACCTGGAGCTGTTCCTCATGCAGGAGGGGGCGGCTCGCGCCGCCGGGGCCGAGCCCACCGCCCATGTGACCGACGGGCCGCGCGTGGCCGCCTTCGCTGCGGGACTGCCCTTCGCCCTCACCGGCGAGCAGGAGCGGGCCCGGGACGACATTTTGGGAGCCATGGCCGCGCCCTCGGTGATGAACCACATGCTGCTGGGCGACGTGGGCACGGGCAGGGTTCGCCCTGGCCGCCGCCGCCGATACGGGCTCCCAGGCCCTGCTTCTGGCCCCCACCGAGGTGCTGGCCCGCCAGCACGCCGAGGGGCTGGGGAAGCTGCTGGAGGCGGCCGGGGTGCGCGTCTCCCTCGTCACCGGTTCCACCCCCACCGCCGAGCGCGCCGCCGCCACGGAGGCCTTCGCCGCGGGCGAGCTGGACGTGCTCATCGGCACCCACGCGCTTCTGTCCGACGACGTGCAGCCGGCCCGGCTCACCCTGGCCGTCATCGACGAGCAGCAGCGCTTCGGCGTGGACCAGCGGGCGCGGCTGCTGGCCAAGGGCGAGGCCCCCGACGCGCTGTACCTCACGGCCACGCCCATCCCGCGCACGCTGGCCCTGGCGCTCTACGGCAACCTGACGCTGTCCTACATCAAGCACCGCCCCCACGACGCCGTGGCCCGCACCACCCGGGTGCTGCGCCGCGAACGGCAGGGCGAGGCCATCGACGCGGCTCGGGCGGCTCTGGAGCGCGGCGAGCAGGTGTACGTGGTGTGCCCGCTCGTGGGGAAGGACTCCGAGGAGCGCGACGAGAAGGCCGCCGGCAAGACGCGGGACGCGGATGCGGCAGGGGAGGAGTACCACCCGGCCGTGGCCATCGAGGACGCCGAGGACTTCGCCGGCGACGACAGCACCGCCGCCACCCGCGAGGCCGAGGTGCTGCAGAAGACCACCTTCCCCGACCATGCCGTGGGGCTGCTCCACGGCGGCATGACCAGCGAGGCCAAGCGCGAGATGATGGAGCGCTTCCGCGACGGCGAGGTGGACGTGCTCGTGGCCACCACGGTCATCGAGGTGGGCGTGGACGTGCCCAACGCCACGGTGATGATCGTCCAGGACGCCGACCGCTTCGGCCTGGCCCAGCTGCACCAGCTGCGGGGCCGCGTGGGCCGCGGCACCAAGGCGGCCGAGGTGTTCCTGCTGTCGGCGAGCACCCGGGAGGAATCCCTGGCCCGTCTGGCGGCCATGGAGACCACGGACGACGGCTTCGAGCTGGCCGCCTTCGACCTGTCGCTGCGCCGCGAGGGCGATATCCTGGGCAACCGCCAGCACGGGGCCTCGGGCTTGAAGCTCGTGAACATCATGCGGGACGGCGCCGTCATCGAGGCGGCCCACGCCGATGCGGCGGCGCTTCTGGAGGTGGACCCGAACCTGGAGGAGCCGGACCACCGCGCCATGGCCCGCGAAGTGCGCCTGGCCTTCGCCGGCGAAGTCGTGGGAGGGTAGCGGCTCACCGCCGGGCGGAGCCACGGGGTACCCTGATTCGCTCAGACAGTCCTCGCTCGGCGGAAATGCCCACAGGGCATTTCCGTTCGCTGTGGAACTCGCTCGGTCAGGGCACCCCGTGTCCCCTTTGAGCACTGCCGAGGTTGATGAGAAGGAGAACGAACGATGCGCATCATTGCCGGAGAATATCGGGGGCGGCGGTTGGAGGCTCCCAAGGGGCAGGGCACCCGTCCCACGACGGACCGGGTGCGGGAATCGCTCATGAGCGCCATCCACTCGGCCCGGGGCGGCTTCGAGGACGCGCGGGTGCTGGACGCCTTCGCCGGTTCCGGCGCCCTGGCGTGCGAGGCCCTGTCGCGCGGGGCCGCCTCGGCCGTGCTCTGCGAGCGCGACCGGGACGCGGCGGCCACTATCGAGCGCAACCTGCGCACTTTGGGGCTTTCCCGCGAGACGGCCCGCCTCGTGCGCGGCGACGTGATGCGCCGTCCGCCTGCGGCCCCGGGCGCCCCCTTCGACCTCGTGTTCCTCGACCCGCCCTACGCCACCGCCCCCTCCGACGTCTTCGCTCTCATCGGCCGTCTCGACGACACGGGCTCTCTCGCCCCCGATGCCATCGTCAGCTATGAGCACGACGCCGCCGACGACGCTGCCGTGGAAGCCCTGGCCGCCGAGGCCGGCTGGGCCGTCGCCTCCCACCGCCGCTTCGGCGACACCGCCATCGACCTGTTGGAGCGGGCCTAGGGTGGCTGCCCCGTGTCCACTGCGTCGGGGGCCCGCGACCGCTCATGGAGCGTTTGTGCATGGTTCAACCGTTGTATTACATAGCATCTCCATCATGTTAGAATAGAAAAACTCATGATGGATGCATTGCGTGATGGCGCGGACGAATCGGTTCGCACCGGCGTGCGTAACGATAGTCAGGAAGGAACGCCCATGGACGAGACCGGAGTGTTGGGGCTGCTTGAAGAGCTCTCGATTCTTCTCGAGGACTCGAAGCCCGTCTTCGGCAAGAGCAACCTGCGCCAGGTGGACATCGCCGCCGCTTTCGACATCATGGACGAGATCCGCGACCTGTTCCCCGCCGAGTTCTCCCAGGCTCGCCAGATCGTGCGCGAGCGCCAGAGCCTCTTGGACGACGCCGAGGTGGAGGCAAACCGCATGATCGAGGATGCCCGCAGCCAGGCCATCACCATCGCCAGCGAGCAGGAGATCGTGCGCATCTCCCAGCAGCAGGCCGACACCATCCTGGCCGACGCCCGCGAGCTGGAGCGCCAGACCCGCGCCGGCGCCGAGGACTACGCCGACGAGGTGTTCGGGCACATCGAGCAGAGCCTGGACACGCTGCTGAACAACACGCGCCGCTGCCGCGATCGCCTGAACGCCACGTCGCTGAACGCGCGCTAAGGCCCACGCGAGACACGAACCGAGAAAGGCGCGCCCCTTGCGGCGCGTCTTTTGTTTGGAGAAAGAAGGTTTTCATGACCACGACCGAAATCGCCACCATCGCCGTTCCCGACGAGCTTTTGGAGAACACCGCCGAGAGCCGCCACTTCGAGGGGGCGGCCGACCTGCCGGCGCTCGCGGCCGGCCCCGACACGTACCGCTTCGCCGGGCCCGTGGCCTGGTCGGTGGACGTGACCAACACCGGCGAGGCCCTGCTCGTCATGGGCACCGCAAAGGCGACCGCCGCCACCGACTGCGCCCGCTGCCTGGACGAGGTGGCCTACGATCTGGAGGGCGACATCGAGGGCTACTTCGTCATGGGCGGGGAGGAGGCCGAGGCCCCCGAGGACCTGGAGGGCGACGAGTTCGCCTGCCTGCCCGAGGACCACATCATCGATCTCGTGCCCCTCATCGAGCAGGCCCTGCTGCTGGAGCTGCCGCTCGTGCCCCTGTGCGACGACGACTGCAAGGGGCTCTGCCCCCGCTGCGGCGCGAACTTGAACGAGGGCCCCTGCGCCTGCGCCGACGAGGCGGCGGGGGAGGACAACCCCTTCGCGGCCCTGAAGAACCTGAAGTTCGACTAGCCCCGGCCAGTCAACGGGCGGGCAACGAAGGCCGGCGCGGCGGAAACGCTTCGTCGGCCTTCCCCTTTTCCCGGGCGCCATGCCCTACAGTAGGGAAAAGCGCCGGGAAAGGCGGCGGATCTGCGCGAAGGGAGGCGGCACGGTGGGGGCGATCGACGGGCGCCGGGCGGCACGGCACGGGGCCTTCGCCGTGGCCATGGGAATCGTCGGCGCGGCGGCCTCGGCGGTGCTGTGCGTGACGGTGGGCTTCGCGGCCGACCTGTCGGCCCGCTTCCCCTGGCTCTTGTTCCTGCTGCCCCTGCTGGCGGTAGCGAGCCTTCTTCTGTACCGGGCTCTGAAGCTACCCCTGGACACCACCACCCGATCGGTGGTGGAGGCCATGCGGGCCGACGAGCCCATCTCGCCGGCCCTCGCCCCCGGCATCCTTCTGGGCACCGCCCTCTCCATCGCCGGGGGCGCCTCGGTGGGCAAGGAGGCCGGCGCCTTGCACATGGGGGCCTCCCTGGGCGACCTCGTGGCCCGGCCCTTCCGCTTGAAATCCATGTGGCGGGCCGACGAGCGGGCGGGCCGCGCCGAGGAGGGCATGGCCGCCTGCGCCGCCGCCACGGGCATGGCCGCCACCTTCGCGGCCCTGTTCTTCGCCCCCTTGGGGGCCACGGCCTTCGTGCTGGAGCTGGCCCGCACGCGCCGGGCCGTGCTGCGCCATTCCCCCTCCATCCTCGCGGCGTGCCTGGTGGCCTTCCTCTGCGCCCGCGCCATCGGCATCGGCGACGTCATTCCGAAGGTGCCCCTGCCCGCCCTGGACTGGACCGTGGCGGGCCAAGGCGTGCTCGTGGCCCTGGCCGCGGCCGCCGGCGGGGCGCTCTACGGCCGCGCCATCGAAGGGAGCCAGGCGCTCACCGGCCGATTGTCGAAGAACTATTACCTGTGGACTGCCCTCGGCTCCGTCGCCTTCGCGGCGGTCGTGACCTTCGGCGGCTGGCAGGCCTTCGAGGGTACCGGCGGCAACCAGCTGGCGGCTGCGTTGGACGGCCGCGCCGAGCCGTGGGGGTTCGCCGTGAAGGGGCTGCTCACCGTGGTGTGCCTCGGCTGCTGGCTGCGGGGCGGCGAGATCATGCCCACCTTCGCCACCGGGGCGCTTCTGGGCGCCACCTGCGCCGACCTCATGGGAGTCGGGGGCGGCTGGTGCGCCGCCGTGGGCCTCGTGGCCTTCTTCGCCGCCATGAGCCGCTGCCCCGTGGCCGCCTTCCTCATGGGCTGCGAGATCTTCGGGTTCGCGGGAGCGCCCCTGTTCGCCGTGGCGGCCGTCGTGCCCTTCCTTCTGGTGGGTCGGGCCGGCTACTACGGGAAGACCGTCTTGAAAATTGCCGGGCGCCGCCTCGCGGGGCGCGATCGTGCGTCATAATGGGGCGGTCACGGTTTCCCGCGAGAAAGAGAACCCATGGAGCAGTTTTTCGAGCGCACCTTCAAGCTGAGGGAGCACGGCACCACGGTGAAGACGGAAGTGATGGCCGGCACCATCACGTTTCTGGCCATGGTGTACATCCTGGCCGTCAACCCCTCCATCCTGTCCGCCTCGGGCATGGAGCCGGGGGCGGTGTTCACGGCCACGGCCATCTCCGCTGCCTTTGGCACCTTGTTCATGGCCTTCTACGCGAACTACCCCATCGCCCTGGCCAGCGGCATGGGCCTGAATGCGTACTTCGCCTACTCGGTCTGCGTGCCCATGGCCCAGCAGGGCATCCAGGACCCGTGGACCATCGCCCTTACGGCCGTGTTCGTTGAGGGCATCGTCTTCATCCTGCTCACTCTGTGCAAGTTCCGCGAGGCGCTCGTGAACGACGTGCCGAAGAACTTGAAGACGGGCATCGCCGTGGGCATCGGCCTATTCATCGCGCTCGTGGGCCTGGAGAACGCCGGGGTCGTGGTGGACAGCGCCTCCACGCTGATCGATCTCGGGTCCTTCGCCACGCCTCAGGTGGCCCTGTCGGTCATCGGGCTGGTGGGCGTGGCCGTCATGTACAACTACCGGGTGCCCGGCTATATTTTGTGGGGCATCCTGGGCACGTGGCTGCTCGGCATCGGCGCCGAGCTTGTCGGCTGGTACCAGGTGAACCCGGAGGCGGGGGCCTACTCGCTCATCCCCAGCTTCGCCGAGGGCATCAACCTGCAGGCGCCCTACCTCTTCGCCTTCAACTTCGATTTCGCGCTGAAGCACATCGTGGACTTCGCCGTCATCGTGTTCGCCTTCCTGTTCGTGGACTTGTTCGACACCGCCGGCACCCTCATCGGCGTGGCCAGCAAGGGCGGCCTGCTGGATAAGGACGGCCGTCTGCCCCGGGCCAAGGAGGCCCTCATGGCCGACGCCGTGGGCACCGTGGTGGGCGCCTGCGTGGGCACGTCGACCACCACGAGCTACGTGGAGAGCAGCGCCGGCGTGGCCGCGGGCGGCCGCACGGGGCTCACGGCGCTTGTGACCGGTGTGCTGTTCATCGTGGCGCTGGTGCTCTCGCCCATCTTTTTGGCCATCCCCAGCTTCGCCACCATGCCGGCGCTCGTGTGGGTGGGCCTGCTCATGATGTCGTCGGTCACCGCCATGGACTTCTCCGAGGACGCCGCCGGCGCCATCGGCGGTTTCCTCGCCATCATCATGATGCCCTTCACCTACTCCATCGCCAACGGCATCATGTTCGGCATCTTGGCCTTCGTCATCGTGCGCATCGCCCAGGGCCGCGCCAAGGACGTCCACTGGGTCATGTGGATCGCCGCCGCCCTGTTCCTGCTCCGCATCGTCACGTTGGTGATCTAGCAGGAGTGGCAACGAAGGGGAGGGGCGGGCGGAAGGCCTCGCGCGCAGATTCCGCAGTCTCG